>JAVBSY010000165.1:0-11496 GCA_031556475.1 Azoarcus sp. | reverse complement strand
AGGCTGCCCCAGAGGGCGTAGAGGTAGGGTTCGAGGCGTCCGGCGAGCAGGATCAGGGCGCTGCCTTCGGCGATGCCGGCCTGGCGCAGCCGCGAGGCCAGTTCGAGGCTGCGCTGCAGCAGTTGGGGGTAGGTGATGCGGATCTCGCCATGTTCTTCGATCAGGGTGAGGCCGTGATCGGGGTGGCGCACGGCGGTGCGGGCGAGCATCCGTGGGAGGTTGCGCGGCAGTTCGGCCGGCAGCGCGATGTGGCCGCCGTGCTGGTAGGCCGGCGGGCGGCGAAACAGGGCAAGCTCGGCCAGCGTGCGCGAGGGCTGCGAGACGAGCGCTTCGAGAAGATGGCCGTAGGCTTCCAGAAAACCGGACATCGTCCCCGGACCAAAAAGCGAACGGGCATACTCAAGCTGTACGATCAGACCGACATCGGTCCGGCTGGCCTGCAGCAGCAGGTCGAATTTGGCTTCGCTGGCGGTCGACGGGTCGATGGTCGCGCTGATGCCAGGCAGGTCCGGCCCGTCGAACGGGGCGTTCTGGTATATGCACATCGCCTGGACCAGCGGTGAATGCCCGGCATCGCGGGATTGTCCGCTGAGCTGGACGATGCGGTCGAACGGCTGGTCTTGGTGCGCCATGGCCTGCCGCCTCGATACGGCGACGGCAGCCACCGCCTCCTCCACGGTGAGGCTGTCCGCCAGTTCGATTCGTACCGGTACGGTATTGGCGAAGAAGCCGACGATGTTTTCCAGGTCGGGGTGCAGGTGCCGGGCCGCCGTGGCGGTACCGAGCACCATGTCGTTTGCGCCGCTCCAGCACTTGAGGCAGCACGCGAACGCGGCGAGCAGCGTGTCGTAGAAGTCCTGGTGCGTCTCCGTGGCGCGGGCCAGCAGTCTGTCGCAGGTGGCGGCGGCGAACGTTCGGTGCAGTACGGCCGCCTCTCCGGGGCCGCCGACACGGCGCGGGAAATCGGTGGGAAGATCGAGGCGATCGGGCGCACCGTGGAGGTAATCGCGCCAGAAGGTATCGAGACGATCGCGGCGCGCCTCTTCGGCCAGCCAGCGCCGTTGCCATACGCCGTAGTCGGAATACCGCAGCGGCAGCGGCGCCAGGGTCTCGCCACGATAGAGCGCACCCAGATCGCGGAACAGGACGCTCATCGACCAGCCGTCGGCGATGATGTGATGCAGGCAGACGACGATGGCGAAACGGCCGCCGTCGCCTTCCAGCACAGAAACCCGCATCAGCGGCGGCTGGGCCAGATCGAAGGGCGTGTTCTGTTGCTTCGCCGTTTCCTCGCCGATAGGGGTTTCCAGATCGCCGAGTACGCGGCGATAGACCGGCGAAATCCAGACACCCGGCACGACCTGAAGCCGCGCCCGGCTGATGCCGTCGTCGCCGACCGTTTCGACGAAGCCGCTGCGCAGCGCTTCATGGCGCTGCGCCAGCCCGTTGAACGCCTGGGCCAGCCGGTTCATGTCCAGCGCGCCCACAAGCCTCAGCGTGAAGGTCATGTTGTAGCCGACCGATGCCCGATTCACCTGCTGCAGGAACCACAGGCGATGCTGGTTCAGCGACAGTTCGACGGCGCCGTCGCCGGCGCGGCGCGGGATGTCGACACTGGCCGTATCGGCCGCCGCGATCCATGCGGCCTGCTCCCGCAGCCGGGGGTGCTTGAAAATATCGGCCATGCCGACCTCCACGCCAAAGGCGGCCCGCAAGCGCCCGGCCAGACGGGCGGCGGCGAGCGAATGCCCGCCGCAATGGAAGAAATGGTCGTTTCTGCCCGGATCGACCGACAGCAGCTCGGTCCAGATCGCGGCAATGCGCCGTTCGGTCTCGCCCTGCGGCTCGGCCCGCTCGCCATCGGCGGAGGGGCTCATCGACATCAACGCGTGACGATCCACCTTGCCGTTGGGCAGCTTGGGAAGCCGTTCCAGCACCAGCAGCCGCGTGGGGACCATGTAGCCGGGCAGGCGCCGCGCCAGTTCGTGGCCAACCGCGTCCGCATCACGCGCCACGCTGGCCAGCACGAGCGCGGCACGCAGTTCGGTTTCTCCGTCCGCGCCCTGTGCGGCAAAGACGAATTGTTCCTCGACGGCCTCGATGCCCTGCAACACTGCCGCGACTTCGCCGAGTTCGACCCGGTTGCCGCGCACTTTCACCAGATCGTCACGGCGGCCGTGGTAGTAAAGCCATCCATCCGCTCCGCAATGGGCGATGTCGCCCATCGACAGCGCCTTTTCCGCGCCGACCATGGCGAGCGGAGCATGCCGCCCATCCATGTAGCCTGCGAACAGATGATCTCCACCCACGTGCAGAACGCCGGGCAGTCCCTGCGGACGCACGCGTCCCCAACGGTCGAGCAGGTACAGTTCGCATCCAGGCAGCGCGGCACCAATCGGAATGGCGTCCGGCACGGGACGGGGCACCTCGTAGCCGGCCACGTCGTTGACTTCGGACGATCCGTACAGATTGATCACGCGCACATTCGGCAATGCCGCATAGAAAGCGCGCATCAGCGGCGCCTCCAGCGCCTCGCCGCTGCTGAAAAGATATTGCAGTGAACCGAGCCGCGAAAGTGCGTCCTCGCCGGCTTGCAGCCAACCGCGCAGCAGGCTCGGCACGACCGCCAGGCGTGTCACCTGATGCTCGCCGATCAGCTCCGCCAGCACCAGCGGGTCGCGCGCATCCCCGGCAATGACGACCATCGCGCCCGCCGCCAGCGGATCCAATACTTCCCACAAGGCATCGACAAAGCTGAGCGTGGTGCGCTGGCAATACCGATCCTGCCGGGCAAGCGGATAGTCCGCCCGCATCCACGCCATGCGGCTCGCCGCCGACCCGAGCGTGGCCTTCACGCCCTTGGGGCGCCCGGTGGAACCCGAGGTATACAGCAGCGCGAAGACATCCTCCGGCTTCGACGGATACGGCACCGCCGGGGCCGGCGCTGCCTCGCCACCAGTGGCCATGCTGCGAACGGCCCCTAAATCCTGCCCCTCACCGTCCCGGTGCAGGCACAACATGGGCCTGGCATCGGCGACGATGTAGCGCAGCCGCTCCAGCGGCTGGGCCGGATCCAACGGCACATAGACAGCCCCGGCATACAGGCAGGCCAACATCGCAGCCACTTGCTCCGGGCAGCGCGGCATGTTGACGCCCACCGCATCGCCCGGGCCGACGCCGGCTTGCCGAAGCTGCGTGACGATACCGCCCGCCATCCGGTCGAGCTGGCTGAAACTGAAATGCCGCTCGCCATCGATCAGCGCCGTGTTCGCGCCGTCCAGTGCAAAACCCTCTTGCAGCATCTCCACCGGGCTGCGGTACGGAGACAGGGGAGCACGCCTGGAAACAGGCCGATCGCCAGTGTCCAGCAACGCATCCAACCGTATATCGGGGTCGCGCAGCACGGCCGCCAGCAGCCGTTCGTAGGACCGGAGCAGATGCTCCACCGTTTCCGCCTTGAACAACGCCCGGTTGTAGTTCATTTGCAGGTGCAATCCGTCCGGGTCCGGCCACACGTACAGTTCGAGATCCATGTGCGCGGTCTGGATGCGGACATCCAGCATCCGCAACGCCGTCGCGCCCAGCGCGGAGAGCTGCGACGCAGCCGCCTGCATGACGAAACCGACCTGGTACAGCGGATGGCGGCTGATGTCGCCCCCTCCCCCCAGCGCCTGCACCAGGCGGGGAAAAGGCAGCGCCTGGTGATCCAGCGCCTGCCGGCGCTGCCCGGCCGTGTGCTCGATCAGCCCGGCGAACGTCATGGCCGGCCGCAGATGCGCGCGCGATACCTGATTGTTGACGAAGCAGCCGATCAGATTCTGCGTTTGCGGGTGCTCGCGGCCAGCGTCGTAAATGCCGACGAAGAAATCGTCCTGGTCCGCATAGTGCCCAAGCAGCGCCTGATACGCGGCCAGCAGCGCCACAAACAGCGTCGTGCCGCGTTCGCCAGCCAGTTGCTCGATTCCGGCCAGAATGTCGGCGGGTATCCGATGGCCTTGCACCGCGCCGGCCGCGCTGCGCCGCGCCGTACGGGGCATGTCGGTCGGCAGGGCCAGATCCTGGCCACCCTCCAGCATGCCTTGCCAGAACGCCAGATCGTCCGCTTCCGTCGCCGCCACGCGTTGCCGGTTCCATACGGCGTAATCTCCGTACGAAATTTCCGCCGCCGCCGGCTCGTCGCCGCGCGCACCCTGCAGCACACGATATTCGACGGCAAGTTCGCTCAGAAAAACCTGGATCGACCACCCGTCGAAACCGATATGGTGGAAATTCAACAGGATGCCGTAACCACCCTCGACAAGCGGAAACAGATGCACGCGCCAGGCCGGGGCATGCTCGAGGTCGAAACGCCGCGCCGCCGCCTGCGCGAAAGCGTCCTGCAACGCCGCCTCCGGTATCCGCTCCTCGACCACAAGCGGCGGCTCGGCCGCATCGATGCGCCGCTGCCGCGGCCCCTCATCGGTCGCGACATAGACGCAGGCCAGCGGAAAATGCCGCTGCTGCAGTGCCGACAGCGCCCGGCGCAACAGCTCGATCTGCAAAGTCCCGTCGCTGCGCAGGCCGAACAGAATGGTGTAGCCCGAATCACCGCCGGCCAACTGCTCGACCAGCCACACGCTTTCCTGGCTCCACGACAGTGGATACTCCTCCTGCCGCAGCGCCGGAATGCTTTCCGTCCCGCCGCCGGCGGCGTTCAGCAACGCGGCCTGCCCGGCCAGCGATGCGTGGTCGAACAACCGGGCAAGCGGCAACTCCTTGCCGAAGCGTACCCGTACCGCCGCATTCAGCCGCACCGCCAGCAACGAATCGCCACCCAGCGCGAAAAAATTATCGTCCGGACCGGTGGGCGCCCGGCCAAGCAAATCTTTCCACAGATCGGCCAGCGCCAGTTCGACGTCGCTCAACGGACGCCCGCCATCGCCTTGCACCGGCGAAACCGTCGCGGCCTGCGCCGTCTGCTCCAGCAAACGCGGCATATCCACCTTGCCGTTACCGGTAAGCGGAAGCTGTTCGGTCTGCAGCCATATGGAAGGCACCATCGCCGGACTCAGATCCCGCTCGGCGCGGCGATGCAGTTCCGCTTCGGCAAGCGGTGCCCGTCCCGGCGCCAGCACCAGTGTCGCGGCCAGGCGGCCCTGGTAAAGGTAAGCGAGCGCGCGGACGACTTCCGGCCAGCTTTCGAGCACCGCCTGTATTTCACCGGTTTCGACACGGTTGCCGCGCACCTTGAGCTGTCCGTCGCGCCGGCCGATGAACTCGATACGGCCGTCCGGACGGTAACGGCCCAGATCGCCCGTGCGGTACAGCCGCTCCCCGCTGCGTGGATCGGTGACGAACGCCTCGGCGGTGCGTTGCGCATCGTCGAGATAGCCGCGCGCCAGCGCGGCTCCGCCGCAGTACATCTCACCCGTGACCCAATCGGGACGGTCGCGCAGATCGTCGTCGAGAACCCGGTAGGTGCAGTTCGGCAATGGATAGCCATATGGAACACTGCGCCAACCGGGTTCCTCGCGCACCTGATTGACGATGTTCCACACCGTCGTTTCGGTCGGTCCGCCGATGCTGTAGAGCACGGCTTCGGGCGCGGCGCGGCGCAGCCGCTCATGCAGCGTCCGCGGCACCCAGTCGCCGCCGACGATCACGGCACGCAGCGCCGGGCATTGCCCGCCATGCGATTCGGCCCACGTCAGCAGCATTTCCAGCGCGGCCGGCACGCTGTTCCAGAAAGTCACCGCATGCGCCTTGATCAGCGCCATCCAGTGCGCCGGGTCCTTGCGCTGGTGTTCGCTCGGCAAAACGAGCGTCGCGCCAGCGCAAAACGCGCCGAACAGATCGTAGACGGACAGATCGTGATGCAGCGCGGTCACACCGAGAACCACGCCCGATGGCGCAAGCTCGAAGCGCGCGTTGCTGTACGACACCATGTTGAGCACGCTGCGCTGCTCGATCACCACCCCCTTGGGGCGGCCCGTCGTACCGGAGGTATAGATGACATAGGCCGCCGTTTCCTCCGGGGCCTGCCAGCCCGGCTGCCGCTCGGGCACCGGCGCATCGCCCTGTTCGAACAGCGCGGAATCGGCATCGAGGTCGAGGACCGGCACCGCCGCATCGACCAGGGCGCGGGTAGCCGCATCGGCGATCACCAGCGCCGGACGGGCGTCTTCAAGTATCGCGCGCAACCGCGCCGGCGGCTGCTCGATATCGAGCGGCAGGTAGGCTGCCCCCGCCGCCAATGCCGCCAGCACCGCCAATGGCTGATGCCTGCCCTTGCCGAGCAGGAGCGCGACGATGAATGGCGCGCCGTCACCTGCATGCGGGCGGAACATATTCAGATGGGCGCCAAGGCGGGCGCTGCGCGCCAGAAGTTCGTCATAGCTGAATACGCCATCGGCGGCGACGACCGCCTTCCGTCCGCCCTGCCCCGCAGCGCGAGCGGTTTCGACGAACTGGCGATACAGCGGACGCCGGTCGTAATCGGCCCGGACACCGTTGACGCTGCCGCGAACCTGCCGCTGTGCCTGCGGCAGATCCAGCGGATGGATCTCGTCCAGCAGCGCGTGCCAGTCGTCCCGGGTTGCCGTCAGCAGCAGCCGCGTGTATGCGGAAAACATCTCCGCCACCATGCCCTCGGGAAAACGTCCGGCGATGTGGTCCCAATGGACATGCAGGCATTCGTCGGCCCAGTAGT
Organism: Azoarcus sp.; assembly: GCA_031556475.1. GTDB lineage: Bacteria > Pseudomonadota > Gammaproteobacteria > Burkholderiales > Rhodocyclaceae > Azoarcus. The sequence goes on along the minus strand of JAVBSY010000165.1, from coordinate 4,808 downwards.
ATTGGCAATCGAGCCATACCTGCGGCGTTTGCGTCAGGTTGTAGACCAGGCGGCCAAGGCTGCCAGTATCGGCCCGCTGCTCGCGCACGTCCGGCGCAGAGGTGAATACGATCGGCATCGCGCCGACATTCATGGTTCCGGAAACCCGCGCCATCTCGCGCAGCAACCTGACGCCCGAAACCCGATCGTGCTCGAGGTCGCGCCACAACTGGCGCTGCAATCCGGCCAGACGTTCGCGCAACGGCTGGCCCACCGGCCTGTCGACGCCCAGCAGGGTGAAGGACGCGAACTCGCCGACGACGCCGTTGATCTGCGGATGGATCTGCGGGCGGTTGAAACGCGGAATATTGATGGTGAACCGGGGCTCGTCGCTCCAGAAGGCCAGAACCTCGGCGAACATCCCCAGCAACAGGCCGTTGACGGTAATGCCCAGTTCGGCCGCGCGCGCGGCCAGCAACGCGCTTTGCCCCTGGTCGAAGACGTGCGCCAGACGGGTGAATTCGCCGCCTCCGTCCTGCATCCGCATCGGCAGGCGCGGCGGGCCGCCGATTTCACCCAGGCGCCCGCGCCAATAGGCCAGCGAGTTTTCGTAGGCGGGCGTCTGTTCCTGCGCCTGCAGCCACATGACGTAGTCGCGGAACGACATCCGCAAGTCGGCCAGATGCGCCTGCGGATCGCGGTACAGCGTCGCCAGTTCGTGGAACAGCACCTGCAGGCTGCGCCCGTCGGTGCACCAGATGTCGAGGCTGAACATCAGCCGCGTCGCGCGGCCCAGGCAATACGTCCGGATTTCGAACTGCGGCCACGTGGAAATATCCGCTCTGCGATGGGACAGTTCGGCGCGCGCCCCGAGCAGGACGGCATCGCGCTCATCCTCGGGCAGGTGCGACAGGTTTTCGTGGCGGATCGCATAATCAGGAATGTCCGCCAGCACCCGCTGCGTGCCGTCGGGCAGCGCGACCGCGCGCAGCATGTCGTGGCGTTCGAGCAAACGCCGCCACGCCTGCGCGAAGCGCGGCGCATCGAAGTCGTCGATGTCGTACTCGGTGTAGAAGTGGATCGCCGAAGCGCCGTCGCTCATCGCCTCCCGGCGACCGATCCAGTACGCCTGCTGCATGTCCGTCATCGCAAACACATCGAAGCGGGCGGCGGGCTCGGTGGCAAGCAGGGCCGCGCCCTGTTTCTGCCGTTCGCGCGCACGCCGGATCCTGTCGGCGAGCACGTCGGCGTTTGCGTGTTCCCGCAGCACTTCCATGGCGTCTTTATGCATGAGCTTCCTCTTCCATCACGCGCTCGGCGACGAGCGCACGCAGTTGCGCCAGTGTCCTGACGGTCATGAAGGTTTCCATTTCGATCGAGGTACCGAGATCACGATGGATCGCCTCGCGGATCTGCATCGCGGCCAGTGAATTTCCGCCCAGCGCAAAGAAATCGTCGTCCGTGGCGATATCCGTGCTACCCAGGTAAGTGCGCCAATACTCGGTCAGCAACTGCAGCAGTTCGTCGCCCGGCTCGTCCGGGCCACCCTCGCCCACCGCTTCCGGCGCGCGGCACGCCGACGCCACCGGGGCATCCGCCGCCGGGTACCGGATCGCCGGCGCCGCCTCGACCCAAAAACTTTTTCTCTCGAACGGATAGCCCGGCAAGGACAAGCGCGGCCCGCCCTGCGGAAACAGGCCGGCCGGATCAGGCGTCAAGCCATGTACGTAGAGCGCACCCAGCGCATGCAGCCAGTCCGATCCTTCGCTATCGGCGGAAACGCAACTGGCGACCGTCCGTACCCCCGCCCGCTTCGCCACCGCGCTCAGCAACGCCTGTGGCCCTATTTCCAGCGCCAGCGTGACCCGGCGCGTTTCGACCGCCGCGTGCAGGCTCTGCGCGAAAAGCGTGGGCGCGAGCAGATGGCGCAGCCAATACTCCCGGTCCGGCGCGTCTTCCAAACGCGCCCCGGTCACGGAACTGAACATGGGAACGGCCGGAGCGCGCGCGGGCAAGGCATCCAGATTTCGCGCCAGGCAGGCGGCGGCCTCCGCCATCATCGGCGTGTGGAAAGCGTGGCTCACCGCAAGCGGCATCGTGGCCACCCCGTCGCGGCGGCATTCCTGGGCGAACGCCTCCACGCTCGCGGTGGGGCCCGCGACCACCGTCAGATCGTCGGCGTTGTATGCGGCGATCGCCAGGTCGGCCGGCAGCACCGGCATGGCCTGCGCGGCGGCGACCACCGCGAGCATGCCGCCCTTGCCGGAAGGAACGGCCTCGACCGCTTCGCCGCGCAACCGCGCCAGCACCACGCCCTGCCCGGCGCTCAAAGCGCCAGCCACGCAGGCCGCCGCGATTTCACCGAGGCTATGGCCGGCCACGCAATCGGGCGCCATGCCGACCGAACGCCACAAGCGGGACAAGGCGTACTGCATCATGAACAAGGCCGGCTGCAATACCGAGGGCCGCTGCAGACCGGCCCCGTTTTCGCGCTCGGGCCAGACATCATCAGCGGTCTCGCGTCCCAGCGCCGCGCGGCACTCGGCGATTGCGTCGCGGAACGCCGGATACCGCACGGCAAGCTGCCGCCCCATGCCGAGCGCCTTCACCCCCTGGCCGGTAAACATCCAGCAGCAGCGTGGATCGGCCACCACGGCCTGCGGGCGCAGATCGGCGAATGCCTCGCCGCCGCGTTCCCCGCGCCCGACCACGCGAACGGCGCGCACATCGAAATGACCGCGCCCGGCAAGCGATACGTAGGCGGCATCCGCCGCCGGACGATCGGCCAGCGCCTCCGCCCACGACGCGCCCAGACGCTGCAACTGCCGCTCGGAGGCGGCGGAGAAAAACACCAGTTCGTGGGAACGGGGCGCGGCCGGCGGCATCTTCGGCGCTGGCGCTTCTTCCAGCACCATATGCACGTTCGAGCCGCCAAAACCGAAAGAGCTGATACCCGCGCGGCGCGGACGATCCGCCCGCCGCGGCCAGGCGCGCAGGCGCTCATTCACCGCGAACCGCCCGTCGTCAAGCTTGATATGCGGATTGAGCCGGGTGAAATTCGCCTGCGGCGGCAAGGCCTCGTGGCGCAGCGACAAGACCACTTTCAGCAATCCGGCCAGGCCGGCGCACGCATTCAAATGCCCCAGATTGCCTTTTATCGACCCCAGCAGGCACGGCTCGGCACGGTTCCGCCCGCTGCCGAAAGCCTGCCCGAGCGCCATGATTTCCACCGGATCGCCCAGCCTGGTGCCCGTGCCGTGCGCTTCCACATAATCGATATCGTCCGGCCCGACGCCCGCCTGACGCAGCGCGGCGCGAATCGCCTGGGCCTGGCCGTCGATGCCTGGTGCCATGAAATCCTGCTTGAGATCGGCGTCGTTGCTCAGCCCGGCACCGAGAATCAGCGCGTCGATACGGTCGCCGTCCTCGACGGCATCCTCGTAGCGTTTCAGCACGACCGCCGCGACGCCATTGCCGTTGAGCGTCCCGGCCGCCTCCGCGTCGAAGGGGCGGCACACCCCATCGGCGCAAAGGATGCTGTCGGGTTGATGCAGATAGCCGCGTCCGCGCGACAGGTTCAGCCCCGCCGCACCGGCGAGCGCCATGTCGCATTGATAGGACAGAAGGCTCTGGCAGGCGGCGGCGACCACCGCCAGCCCCGTCGAGCAGGCGGTCTGGATATTCAGCACCGGCCCGGACAAGCCGAGTTTGTACGCGATCCAGTTCGCCAGATAATCCTTGTCGTTCGCGGTGAGCAATTCGAGTTGCCGCGACACGTCGCCGCTGCGCAGGACATCGCGATACACGTCGCCGAGGTTGTCGAGCAGGTATTGGGGCGGATTCTTGCCGGCGAAAACCCCAACCCGGCAGGTCTTGCCCACCGCCGCCGGCGCATGCCCGGCATCTTCCAGCGCATGCCAGGCCGTTTCCAGCAACAGCCTGTTCTGCGGATCGAACAGCCGCGCCTGCCGCTCGCTGAAACCGAAAAAGGCGGCATCGAAGCAGTCGATTCCATCCAGCTCCATCGAAACCGGCACATAACGCGGGAGATCGATCAACGCCGCATCCTCACCCGCCCGCAACAATGCATCGCGGTCATGGCGAACGGCGGCATTGCCTCCGCGTTCGAGCAGGCACCACAGCGCTTCCAGCGTGGCGGCGGCGGAAAAACGGCCGCTTGCGCCGATGATGGCGATGGCGTCTTCGTGATTGGCGCGGCCGCTCATTCGCCCGCCTCCACCATGCGCGCCTTCATCCTGTCCCGGCGCGCCTTCAAGCGCTCATCGCGGGCGGGGAAATCGAGCTGGATGTCGCCTTGCGGCAGCCGTATCTGCTCCGCCCCCTGCCCCGCATCCCTATCCAACTGGCGGCGCAGATAGCCCGCGAGCGAATCGATCGTCGGATAGCCGATCAAGGCGGCCACATCGACCTCCACGCCCAGGTCGCGGCGTATGCGCCGCTGATAGCGAATGACGTCGATCGAACCGCCACCCTGTTCGAACAGGCTCGCGCTGGAGGAAATCTCCTGGCCGAGAATGTCTTCCAGGCCCGTTTTGAGCAGCCGTGCGATGTCCTCCCCCGCCACCGCCGGAAGCGAGATCGCGCCCGTTTCCAGCGCTTTTTCTTCACCGGCGCCGACCATGATCATTTCATTGGAGCCCTTTCCCGCCCTCACACTGATTTCCACGGCCCGCGCCACATCGAGCAACTGCAACCCCTCGCGCGCAAGCTCCCCCTCATCCTCCACCCCCCGGCTCATCCCCAGCCCCCGCCACGCGCTCCAGCCGATCCAGCTCACCGGCACACCGCGCGCCGAAAGCGCCAGCGCC
>JAVBSY010000050.1:0-12855 GCA_031556475.1 Azoarcus sp. | reverse complement strand
TGCGACACCCGCGTGGCGTTGAAGGAGCAGGTTTCGATGATGTCGGCGCCGGCTTCGAGGTAGGCGCGATGGATGCCGCCCACCACGTCCGGCCGCGTCAGCACCAGCAAATCGTTGTTGCCCTTGAGATCGCGCGGATGCTCGGCGAAGCGCTCGCCACGATAATCGGCCTCGCCCAGCTTGTGCTGCTGGATCATGGTACCCATCGCGCCGTCGAGAATCAGAATGCGGCAGGCTAGGTGTTGGCGGAATTCTTCGCTGCGGTCGGCTTGCATGGCATACCTCGAATTTCAGCCGGGTGCCACGCGCAAAAAACGAAAACGGCGCGGCAAACCCGGTAGTGGTTTGCGAGCGCCGTTGAAGATTGCCGAGCCTGGCCCGTTTCGAAAGGGGTCGCAGCGCTCCTCGACAGGGTTGTGAGTTTACCGAGCGCGCGGGGGTTTTGCCAAGCACGGCGGCTCAAGCGATTACATCAGCCGCCACGCACGAGGGACTGGATCTTCGCGCCCAGTTTCATGATCTTGACCAGCGTTTCCGGCTTCAGCCGCAGCATTTCGTCGCTCCAGCCGATCAGGATCGCCATCAACGCATGCGTGTCCTCGATGCGTTTGCGCACGTCGGGCGCCTCTTCCTTGAACTGCGGACTGGACAGGCAGGCGTGCAAGACATCGAGCGTCGGGTCGATTTCGCGCCGCTTGCGCCCGAGCACGATGGTGCGGAACAGCTCCCACACATCGCCCGACGTCTCGAAATGGTCGCGGCGGTCGCCCAGCACATGCGTCATCCGCACCAGATCCCAGCCTTGCAGTTCCTTCAGGCTGTTGCTGACGTTGGAGCGGGCGATGCCGAGCGTTTCCTGAATCTCCTCGGCATGCATCGGCCGCCCGACCAAGTAGAGCAAGGCGTGAATCTGCGCCACCGAGCGATTGACCCCCCAGCGGGAGCCCATCTCCCCCCAGTGCAGCACGAAGCGTTGAGCAACGGGTTTGAGTTCCATGATGCGCGGAAAATTTCTCTGATTTCTGTTGACAGAGAAAATTATGCCCGCAAAAAACACCTTGCTTCAATCCGCGAGTACCACGACAGCACACTGCCCGGGTAATCACTCCCGATCATTCATGCTTGTCGGATGGCTCAAACGAAAAACGAACGGGCCGCAAGTGGAACGGGCCATGCCCGACTCAAACAAAGCGACCTTCAAGACAATCGAAATGAATACCCCCTCCCCCAAAGGGCGGAGGTATTCACAGGATGTTCATTTACCAAACCAAGATGCGTACGCGATCGGCTGTCGATACACGTGCGCCATTCACGCCCGTCGCAAGGGCCTGCGATCCGTAGAGCGGATCGTATACCGTTGCACTGGGAACATTCGGCAGGATCAGGGTGTAGCCGGAATCGCCCCAGAAAACCCACACGTTGCGGCCGTCATCGCGCTTCCAGGCAATGCTGTAGAGCTTCGCGTACGAAGGCAGCCCTTGAATCAAGGGAGGCTCAGCGGGCACGAGCCGGGGGCCTGTCGCGGTCAGGAAGCTCTTGAGCGCGGTGTACGCCGGTTTCGCGTAGCCGGCCGGATAACCGTCGAGGTTGATCAAGCCATAGAACTGGTCGCGGAACGACGCGCGGGCATCGAGGTCGGAAAGCGCGAACAGGAAGATGCGGTCGAAGTCCTGCGCGCTCATCAACGCCAAACGCTTCAGTAGATAGTCCGCCTGACCGTTTTGCCCGATGACGGGCTGCTCCACCACCGGACCGGGATAGCTGGACCATCCCCATTCGGTCGCCCAGATCTGCTGGGCTCCATGCCTGCGCAAACCGCTGTTGATGAACTCCGTCGCACTCAGAAAATCCTGGGCGACGGGATCGTTGCCTACCGGCGTGAGGGTATAGGGCTGATAAGCGACGACCGGATTCAGATCCATCAAACCAAGCCCCAGCAGTTGCTCGAGCATCAGGCCGCCACCGGGCAATTCACTGTGATAAGCCATGCCGGCGGTAACGACCGGCTTGTTCGGGTCGATGGCACGCAGGGTGTCGTTGGCCGAGCGGAACAAATTCATGTACCCCGCGCTGTCCGGCATCGGAGTCCAGTAGCTGGGCAGGTTGGGTTCGTTCCAGACTTGCCAGGCATCGACCGACGGGTAACGCCGCGCGAGCATGCCGATGAAGTCCGAGAACAATTGCGGATTGCTGGGCGGGTACTGGTCCGGATAGGGCGCATCCGGAGGCGCGGTGGTCGCATGATTGGCCGAACCGACGACATAGACGACCGATTTCAATTGGTTCGCTGCCAGATCGGCGACAACCCGATCCATCTCCTGCAAGTGATAAACGCCTTGCGGATATTCATGCAGAGCCCAGTGGACGTCGATACGTACCCACTCCAGCCCAAGCGCCTTCAGATACTGGAATTGCCGCGTGTATTGCTCCCCGTACTGAGGCGGTGCGAACCAAAGGAGATGGGCGTTGACGCCGAGAAAATCCTTCCAGACGACAGGCCGCGGCGCCTTGAGCGTGATGACCTCCGCCTGCGAAAACCCGGAAAATCCAAGGCTGACGACAGAGGCAAGCAGCAGTGCAAAGGATTTGATGCATGAGTACGCTTTATTCTTCATGGTAATAGCCTCATGGATGACATGGACTTACCAGCGTAGCATAAGCATGATCGGGTAATTTTGTTTATTCATTCGGACCGATCCTCTCTCGGGATGGCGGGGAGAACCACGAGAAAACCTGTTCCAATGTGGAACGCATGGCACGGGTCCATCAGGGCTTTATGCCGTCAAACCGCCCTGCGCGCCGGCGTGCACAACGTCCATGCTGCGGACCATGCCAGTGCGCCGGCGCCGATCCAATACGAGTCGCTCATGCTGCCCCCGCGTTCCAGCCACATCTTGGCCATCCACGGCCCGGTGAGTTGGGCGAAGCCATATACGGTGATGAGCGCGGCGGAGATGCGCGGCCCCTGGTGGGGGTGCAAGGTGCGGGCCAGCCGCTGGGTGAGCAGCACGGTGCCGATGAAAGTGGAGCCGATCAGCAGCGCGCAGCCGAACACGCCGACCGCGCCCGGCCACAACAGCGGCGCGGCCACGCCCGCACACTGTGCAACGTAATTGAATATCAGCGCATTGCGATCGCCCATGCGTGTGCCGAGGCGATTCCACAGCCAAGCGGAGGCGAGCGAACTCAGGGCAAGGACGAGCCAAGCGCCGTTTTGCAGCCAGTGGCCATCGGCTAACTGTTCGTGCGCGACCACCGGCAGGAAGGTGGCGGGCAGGATGTAGCCCAGCCCGGCACCGGCGTAGGCCATGAATACCGGCAGGCTGGCGCGGTCGACAAGCGGTGTGGTGGTGTGGCCGCCGACGGCGTGGGCGGTATCGGCCGGCGGAAGATCCAGGCGCACGAGCTGGCGCGCGCTCCACCACGCGATCGGCAGCGCCACCACCGCCATCGGCCACCAGCGCTGGGCGCCGCTGAGCCACTGTGCCGGCCAGGTGGCGAGCACGTTGGAAACGAGCAGGCCGACACCGACGCCCAAATACATCAGCCCGCTGAGCGAGGCCGCCTTGTGGCGCGACAGCCATTCCAGCACGAGCGCCGGCGCCTGCACGAACACGATGCCGTTGCCGATGCCGTTGAGTACGCGCAGCACGAGCAGCACGGTGAGGTTGTCGACAAACCCTTGTACCACCGTGGTAGCGACGTTGATCGCCAGCGCCGCCGGCACGGTACGGAGAATCTGGCGCGGCTGGTGCAGGCGCACGGCGAGCAAGGCGCCGAGCAGATAGCCGATGTAGTTCCACGTTGCGATGGAAGCGCCATCGTCCAACCCCATGAAACCATCGCCGACCAGCAGGGGCAGCAATGGCGTGTAGGCGAAGCGGCCGAGGCAATGCACCGCCATCAACGCCAGGGCGACGGCGAGCAGCGGAACCCAGACCCGCTGTGGCGCATCGGTGGTGGAATGCAGGTTCATGGCAGGCTCTCGCACGGAAACGGGATGTGGGTCGTGCCGGCGCAACCGCCCCGGAACCGGGGCGGCATGGACGGCGAACGGTCAAAGGAAGATGATGGAAAGAAGGCGGTAGACGGGCGGAACGCCCGTCCGTTCAGGTGTTTTCCGCCGCGTCCTTTTCCGCTGCATAGGGTTCGCGCAATCCCACCGGTTTCGTTTTCTTGCGCATGCGGATGTTGAGCATCTCGACGACCACGGAAAACGCCATCGCGGAGTAGATGTAGCCCTTCGGCACATGGTGGCCGAAGCCTTCGGCGATCAATACCACCCCGATCACCATGAGGAAGGACAGCGCCAGCATCTTCACCGTCGGGTGATTGGAAACGAATTCGCCGATCGGCGCGGCGGCCACCATCATCAGCGCCACCGAGACGATCACCGCCGCGATCATCACGGAAAGGTTGTTCACCATGCCGACCGCGGTAATGATGGAGTCGAGCGAAAACACCATGTCGATGACGATGATCTGCATGATCACCGCCGCCAGCGTGGCCTTCACCGCCGAGGAGCTTTCGCCCTCCTCGCCTTCGAGCAACTGGTGGATCTCGCCGGTGCTCTTCCACACCAGGAACAGGCCGCCCGCGATCAGTATCAGGTCGCGGCCGGAAACGCCGTGGTCGAACACCTCGAACAGCGGCGCGGTCAGCCCGACCAGCCAGGCCAGCACCAGCAGCAACGCGATACGCATGAACATCGCAAGAAACAAACCCAGCCGGCGGGCGAAAGTGCGCTGATGCAGCGGCAGCTTGTCCACCAGGATGGAAATGAAGATGATGTTGTCGATGCCAAGCACCAACTCAAGCGCGGTCAGCGTGAAGAAGGCGATGAGCAGTTGCGGATCGGTAACGAAGGAAAGGAATTCGGGCATGGTCGTGTTGGAATGAACCCTGGGGTGTGGATTGTAAGTGCTGCCCGGTGCGTTCCGTATCGGGCAGGGCTGATCGGGAAAGACGGAAATATACCGATGAACAGCCAATACGCAGAAATCCGCGCCACCTCGCCGGAAAAGGTTCCGGGCAATTGACGGGGTACCGCAAACCACCCCGGCAAGCCTGAATTCACCCGACTTCAACGGCAATTACAAATACCGACTCATTCCAATCAACAACTTACAAAAAAACCGTAAAATGTCATTTGCTTGAAACGAAACCATCCCCGAATTTTGTATCAAGCTGTTAGGCGCCATGCTCAGCACACACAAGGTTCTACTCCGCTCAGCCGAAGTGCTGGCGCTTGCATCGGCGCTCGGTGCGCTGGCGGTGGCGGCATGGGCCCGGTACGAGCCGGCCACGGAATTTCCGCTTGAACTTTCGATAATCGTCGGCTTCGCTCTTCTCATGCTCAGCTTTCTTCCGGCATGCGTCTTGGGTGGCGAGTACGCCCGCACGGTACGCTCCCCACACGAGAAGTACGACGACGAACTCAGTAGCGCGGAGATTGCGGCCCTCATCCGTTGGGCACCCCTACCGTACAAACTGGCGGCCGTAGGTGGCATTGCCATCACAATCATTGCAGCACTGGTTGTGGGCGAGGTGTCCTGGTCATCGTCCGACCCATTCGTTGCGCGCGATGCCGTCGGTGCAATGCTTTGCTTGGCTGGCCTTTATCTTCTTTCATTGCCGATTCTCGGGTCGGCCGCTCGCATGCCGGGCACATATCTCGACAATCTTGTGCATGAGGCGCCGAATAGCGTCTAATCCCTCTATCGGGCGAAAACCTCCGGCATGCCGGCATTTGCCGTTCATGTCGAAAATCAGACCTCCCTGGCCTGCCCTCTTCGGCACCCTCGGAAATGAACTTGACCAGCCGCACGATAATTTCATGTGCGCTGCAACGCCCCACGTCCAACTTCATTTTCGATTTCGTTGACGCGGGGCAGGGGAAACACGCGCAGAAGCCCTGCCCGAATGCTCGATGCGGGTTTTCGACTTTGAAACCGGGAACGAAGCCATGCAGGAAACGCTTTCCACCGCGCGCGCAGCGCTGCGCAAGGCGCGAAAAATAGTCATTTTCACCGGCGCCGGCACCTCCGCCGAAAGCGGCATTCCCACTTTCCGCGATGCAATGACCGGCCTGTGGGCGCGCTTTTCGGCCGAGGCGCTGGCCACGCCCGAAGCCTTCGCCCGCGATCCCGAACTGATCTGGGGCTGGTACGAGTGGCGGCGGGCGAAGGTGCTGACGGCCGAGCCCAACGCCGGCCATCACGCCATCGCCGATTTCGCCTGTCGCCACGGCGACGTCACCGTGGTGACGCAGAACGTGGACGACCTGCACGAACGCGCCGGCACCCCCGCCGCCATCCACCTGCACGGCAGCCTGTTCGAGCCGCGTTGCGTCGCCTGCCACCGTGCCGGAGACTTCGCCGTGGCACGGCCGCAGGAGCCGGAAGGCGGGCGCCGCCTGCCGCCGCCGCGCTGCGCGCATTGCGACGGCATGTTACGGCCCGGCGTCGTCTGGTTCGGCGAAAGCCTGCCGGGAGCGGCGTGGGCGGAAGCGATGAAGGCGACCGACGACTGTGATGCACTGATCGTCGCCGGCACGTCGGCGCTGGTTTATCCCGCCGCCGAGTTGCCGGTACGTGTGGCCCAGCGCGGTGCAACGGTGATTCAAGTCAATCCCCACGCAACCGCACTGGACACACTCGCCCATTTCAACCTGCACGGCCCAGCGGGAAGCTGGCTGCCGCGCCTGCTCTCGGCGGACGACTGAACCGCATCGGCACGCCACCGGACTCCGCCACCAACCCCCCGCTCCAGGCACATTCCCTATCGAGCGTCGCCCATCAATGGCCCATCGCCATGCCGTGGTCCATCGGCATCGAATGCTCCATGGGCATTCCGTGCGATGCTGGCCCCTGATACCCCAGCAGCCCCGGATCGGCCATGCCGAAAATCATGGCCACATGGCCCAGGATCAGGAATGCGGCAACGTATGTGGCATGCCAGCGAAGCCTTCGCTCCGCCGTCTGGCGGCGGTGGATCAGCCCCAGATCCTGCAAGGCCACCAGCAACAGCGGAATGCCGCCGAGCAGATAGGTCGCCACCGCCGTCACGTCCAGCGCCGTGCGCCACTGGCCTGCGGCCGTGATCGGCAGCACCGCCGTTTTCAATAGGTAGAGGATGATGCCCAGGAAATACAGGCCGACGGCAATGCCCGCCCAGCGGTTGATGCGGCGCACCCAGCCGTCGAGGCGGCGGGTGAACAGGATGTACAGCTCGGTAATCACCACCGTCTCGGCCAGACCGACCGGAATCGCCATGAAAATAATCAGCTTCCACGGCTGGTTGGCGGCCAGCAGTTCCATGTAGTGCGTCATGTTCATGTAGCAGCGTTCCTTCAACGGGGCGGACTGGGCGCCCGCCCGCGACTCGATGTGCGGAAGCCTTGCGCCGGGCGCAAGACCACCGCCGTTTCAATGCAAAAAACGATCGGGAGTCAGGAAGAAACGCTGGGGGGTCTGAAGATCCCCGCCGCCCTCGTGCTCAGGTGCAGCACGGGCTCCAGGGGATTCCACAACGAAGTCTCGGCAACGGCCGGCAGCGGAAAACGCACCGGCAGCGCAGCGGCAAACCCGGGGCAGCAGGCGGCGGAACCGCCCTGGCAAAGTTTTTTGCCGTGCTCGTCGCAGCCGTGATCGTGCATTGCTGTTCGCGTCTGCGCGTCCGCCGCATCGTGGCAGTGCGTTGCCGCGGCCGGCACGGCGGCCGGCATGTTTTCCGGCAGGAACATCGCGAAACCCTGCGCAGAACTCAGCGTGGCGGCCAGAAGCAGGCAGCCGCCCACGAGCAAAGCGATGATTTTCCGGTACGTGCGAAACATGGCTCGCGGATTGTAGCGTCGACGCACCGGCGCCTGCTCACGGCAGCCGGTGCATGACCTAAGCGACCGCCTGAACGGATTTCGGCGAGGCGATGTCCCTGCCCGTCTGCTTCGCCGTCTGCATCATCCTCCAGGTGCGGAACCCGCCGTTCAGGTTGCGCACCGACCAGCCCTGCTGTTGCAGGTAGCGTTGCCCGATATGGCCGCGCAAGCCGACCTGGCAGTAAACGATCAACGGCTTCTCTTTCGGCAGTTGCGACTGTGCCAGCGTGCGCAGTTGCGGCAGGGGCAGGTTCAGCGCTCCGGGGATGAATCCCTGGCGCAGTTCCTCGGGCTGGCGCAAGTCGATCAGGATCGCTCCGGCAGCCACCGCTGCGTCCAGTTCCTCCGCTTCGATCGGCGAGGAAAGCCCGGCAACGATATTCTGTGCCGCCATCCCGGCGATGTTGACCGGGTCCTTGGCCGCCCCATAGGGAGGGGCATAGCTCAGTTCCATTTCGGCCAGATCATCCACGGTCATCCGGGCCTGTATGGCCGTTGCCAATACGTCGAGCCGTTTATCCACGCCGTTCCTGCCGACGACCTGCGCGCCGAGCACGCGCCCCGTATCCCCGGCGAACAACAGCTTGATGCTCAGTTGTTTCGCGCCCGGGTAATAGCCGGCATGGTCGTTGGCGTGGATATGGATCTTGCGGTAGGGCATGTTCGCGGCCTTGAGCGCACGCTCGTTCAGCCCGGTGGCCCCCGCCGCCATCTCGAACAGCTTGCAGATCGCCGTTCCCTGCGAACCCCGATACGCCGCCTGCCGGCCGAAGATGGCGTCGGCCGCGATCCGCCCCTGGCGGTTGGCCGGGCCGGCCAAAGGCAGGACCGTGGGGCGGCCATCGACAACGTGCATGACCTGTACGGCATCGCCCACCGCATGGATGGCCGGGTCGGAAGTCCGCTGCTGCGCATCGACGGCAATCGCACCGCCAATGCCCAACGTCAGGCCGGCATCCCGGGCCAGCCCGCTTTCAGGGCGAACGCCGATCGCCAGTACCACCAGATCGGTTTCGACGCTGGCACCGGAAGACAGCAGCAACTTCAGGCGCCGATCCGGCACGATGGCCGCCAGACCATCGCCGATGTGCAATTCCACCTTCTGCTTTCGCAGCGTCTCCAGCAGGGGGCCAGTCATCTCCGCATCCAGCGGCGCCAGTATCTGCGAGTCGCGCTCCACCAGCACGACTTCAAGGCCACGGTGCCGCAACGCTTCGACCATTTCCAGGCCGATGAAACCGGCGCCTGCCACGCTGACCCGGCGAACCCGGGAATCGAGCGCCGCCATCATGCGATCCATGTCGGGGATGTTGCGCAGGGTCAGCACGCGCGGATCGTCGATCCCCGGCAGCGGGGGGCGTATCGGCGCGGCGCCGGGGGCGAGGATCAGCGCATCGTAATGTTCCACGTATTCCCGTCCGTTTCGATGATCCCGCACCGTCACCGTTTTCGCGGCGCGATCGATGCTCGTCGCTTCATGCTGCGTACGCACGTCGATACCGAACCGGGCATGCAGAGAGTCCGGCGTATGCAGCAGCAGCGCGTCGCGCTCCGCGATGTCACCGCCGATATGGTAGGGAAGGCCGCAGTTGGCGAAAGACACATAAGGACCGCGCTCCAGCATCACGATTTCGGCGGCCTCGTTCAGCCGCCTTGCCCGCGCGGCGGCCGATGCGCCACCGGCCACGCCCCCCACGATCACCAGCTTCCGAATCATTGGCGTATTTCCTCTCTCTGTTTTTCGAATCACTTCCGCATCAGGCGGAATACCTGCATGCCGACCACCATCGCAACAACGAAAGCGATGGCCTGTGGAATGCCCATTGCCAGCGTTACCAGCGCCGGACCGGGACAAATACCCGCCAAGCCCCAACCGATGCCGAACAACGCACTGCCGACGACCAGCCTGCGATCGACGGCGGAGGCTGTCGGCAGTTGAATCGGCAGCTTCAACAACGAATGCTCGCGGCGTTTGGCGATGGCAAAGCCGATGGCGCCAACGGCGATGGCGCCAGCCATCACCATTGCCAAAGAGGGGTCCCAATGCCCGGCCAGATCAAGGAAACCCAGCACCTTGCCGGGATTCGCCATCCCGGAAAGGAGCAAACCGATGCCGAAAACCACGCCGGCCAGACCCGCGGTAAGCAATGACATCTCAACCTCCGACCAGATGACGGGCAACGAATACCGTGGCGAACCCCGTTCCCATGAAAGCCAGCGTCGCCACCAGCGACCGTTTCGACAGGCGCGACAAACCGCACACGCCATGCCCGCTTGTGCAACCCGATCCCAGGCGGGAACCCAGGCCGACCATGAATCCGGCAACCGGATAGACAAGCCCGTGCATATCGAACTGCACGGCGGGCAACGGAGAAAAAAGACGGTACAGATAGGGCGACAGCAGCAGCCCGGCGACGAACGCCCAGCGCCACGCTCCCCGCCCGGCATCGAACAACCTGCCCACGATGCCGCTGATGCCCGCGATCTGCCCGTTCAGCAGAATCAGCAGGGTCGCGGCCAGGCCGATCAGCATGCCGCCCGCCAGCGACGGCCAAAAGGTGAAGTGAGCCCAGTCGATGTTCATTGCTGCCCGCCCGGTTCGTCGCAGTACAGTCTGTAAAGTGTGTTGATCACGGCAATGGCCGCTTCATCGGTCAGGCGGTAATAGACCTGCTTGCCTTCCTTGCGCGTTGCGACCAGCCCCGCGCGGCGCAATACCCCCAGTTGTTGCGACAGGGTGGGTTGGTGAATTTCCAGCGCCTCTTCCAACTGGCTGACGTTGTATTCCTCCCGGGCCAGTTGGCAGAGCAAGAGCAAGCGGTCTTCGTTGCCCAGCAGCTTCAGCAGCGCCACGGCTTTTTCCGCCTGGGCTTTCATCTGCGCCGGGGTCAGCTGGATATTGGCCATGTCGGCACTCAAAATTATATTAAAAAATATTATATTATTTTATATAATAAATTCAACACCAATCCAAAAATCTGGACTGCAAACGTGCGATCAGCAGCGCCCATCTCCCGGGGTGGACAAGACCCACGGCGCGGCCTGCTCCAGCGTCCCGCGCAAGCGTCCGAGGGTCTTGGAGGACGGCTCTTGCCGCATCGCACCCGCGAGGCGCTCGCGGACTCTCGCCGCAGTCGCCTCGTCGGCAGTGGCGCAGTAAACCGACGAACGCTTCGACCAGGTTTCCAGTGCCGCTTCCACCATGCGGATTTCGTCGGGGCTATTCGCGCATTCCAGGCAGCGCAGCAGCACCTCCAGCCGATCCCAGGTCGAAAGCAAGGCAGCGGTTTCGACCGCGCGGCGAAACATGCGCCGGTCCAGCGACGACGCGATTGCCGCCTCGAACTGCACGCGCGTCAACACGACGTCGCCACGCGCCACAAGGCGGCACGCCAACCGCGCAACCCTGCTCGACGAATCGCCGAGCAGCGTGGTTACCGCTTCGTCCGCGCCGTCCCGGTCCAGCCGGACCCAGGCGGCCAGCGCCGCGGCCCGCACCACCGCGCGGGGATGCCCGGCGGACTCACGGACATACGGCAGACCGTCCCCGAACCCACGCGATCCGATCAGGCCCAACAGGCCGGCCGCGTACCCGGCGCGTACAGACTCGTCACCGATCCAGCCGGCCAGCAATCCGCCGACATCCAGCCCCTCCCGCTCCGCCAGCAGACCGGCAAGCGCCCGCACGCTTTCCGACGCATCGAGCAAACCGGCACGCATCAGGCAGGCCCGCCGTTCCGGCGGCAGCGGCCGCTTCCAGAGTTCCCGCAACGCCTCGCCGCGCACCTTGGCGTGGGGATCGCGCATCAACCCGTCGAGCATCCTGTCGGCATCGTCGTCGACGAAGCGGCTCAGGGCCGATACCGCAAGAACCCGGATCGCGACGTCCCGATGCCCGGCCGCCAACGCGAGGAAACGATCCCCGCTGCCCGCGACGTTCCTGGCGAGCACCCCGAACAAGAAGCGGGCGACATGCCTGCCGCTTGCGGCAAACCGGTCTTCCACCCTTGCCCTGGCTTCCGGCCAAGCCAGCAAGGCGGTCAGCGCCTCCAGGTTTTCGCGGTGATCGGCGCGGGTCTTCCGTTCGAGCGCAAGGATCGATTCGAGGCAATCGAGCAGCACCGGCAGATACGCTTCGCGCAAGAACGCCTTCAACGCCACGCTGGCGGCCTCACGCACCTGGGGCACCCAGTCGTTCAGACGCACGATGACCGCCTGCAGCGCAACCGCCGAATCGAAACGGGCCAGCTTGCGCACCGCCGCTTTGCGGATGAATCCGTCACACGAACACGAAGCGGCGATCAGCGATTCCTCGGTGGCCGGCACCGACACGGGCGTCGCTTCACCCGCCTCCGCCCGCCAGCGCGAGAGCCACGAGAGCAGTTTCGACGCCATGGCGCCTACCCCTTCACGCACACCACCTGCCGCAAGGTGTGCGCCACTTCGACCAGCTCGCGCTGCGCGAGCATCACCGCGTCGATATCCTTGTACGCCATCGGGATCTCGTCGATCACCTCGGCATCCTTGCGGCATTCGACATGGGCCGTGGCGCGCACCTGGTCTTCCACGGTGAAGCGGCGCTTGGCCTCGTTGCGGCTCATCACGCGGCCGGCGCCGTGGCTGCACGAACAGAACGCCTCCTCGTTGCCGAGGCCGCGCACGATGTAGCTCTTCGCCCCCATCGAACCGGGAATGATGCCCAGCTCGCCCTTGCGCGCCGACACCGCGCCCTTGCGCGTCACCAGCACCTCCTCGCCGAAATGCGTCTCGCGCTGCACGTAGTTGTGATGGCAGTTCACCGCCTCCACGCCGGCCTCGAACGGACGCGCGATCACCGCGCGGGCGGCGGCGATCACGTTTTCCATCATCACCGCGCGGTTGCGCCGCGCAAAGTCCTGCGCCCAGCCCACGGCCTCGACGTAATCGTCGAAATGCTCGCTGCCTTCCTCGAAGTAAGCCAGATCGCGGTCGGGCAGGTT
>JAVBSY010000063.1:0-3962 GCA_031556475.1 Azoarcus sp. | reverse complement strand
GCCACCCAGGGCATGATCCGCGATCTGCGACGCTTGCTCAAATATTCCGCGCTGGGCCGGGGAGGGCGTGAATGAAGCTCTACCGCCGATTTGCCTGCGTTGCGCTCGCGCTGGCCGCCGTGGTGGTCGTGTTCGGCGCCTATGTGCGCTTGTCCGACGCCGGCCTCGGCTGCCCCGATTGGCCTGGCTGCTACAGCCAGCCGACGCCGTATCACGCCGCCACCGCGATCGGCGACGCCCATGCCGCCGATCCGCATGGACCCGTGAGCTTGCCGAAAGCATGGAAGGAGATGATCCACCGCTACCTTGCTGCCGGCCTGGGCCTGCTCATCGTTGTACTGGCCATGCTTGCATGGCGCTTGCGTGATGCGCGCAACGCTGCCGGGAGCACCACGCTGGGAAGTGCGGCACCCGGAAGTACCGCGCCATTGGCCGCGACGCTGTTGGTGTGTGTGGTCGTAATCCAGGCTCTGCTCGGTAAATGGACGGTAACCCTGCTGCTCAAGCCCGCCATCGTCACCGGCCATTTGCTTGGTGGATTGGCCGTACTGGCGTTGCTGACGTGGATCGCGCTGCGCGCGTCCGGCGCGCGGCGGCATGCCGGTGGCGGGTTGGCGTTGGCGGCGCGCCTGGGCTTCGTCCTGCTCATCGGTCAGATTGCGCTCGGCGGCTGGACCAGCACCAACTACGCCGCGCTCGCCTGCACCGGCTTTCCCGCCTGCGGTCGCGAGTTGTGGCCGGTGGCGGACTATGCCAATGCTTTCCACCTCGTGCGGGATCTGGGCATGACCGGGGACGGTGAGTTGTTGCCGTTCGAGGCGTTGGTGGCGATTCACTGGAGCCATCGTGTTGGTGCGGTGCTTGTCGGCGTCTATCTGTTCGCGTTGGGATGGCGGCTTGTTCAACACCCGGCCGGCGCCGAACCGGGCCGGGCGCTGCTTGCCGCGCTGGTGCTGCAGATCGGCTTGGGTATCGGCAATGTGCTGCTGAGTTTGCCGCTGCCGCTTGCCATTGCCCACAACGGCGGTGCCGCGCTGTTGGTGATGGCGATGGTCTGGGTGAATTACCGTTTTGCCGCAGCGTCGACGGTCGGCAGGGATATCCGGTACCGCTATGCCTTACGGCAACAGGGAGAACGAGCATGAAAACGCTTGCATTCAGCCATGGCGAAACAGGCCGCCGCCTGCATGCCTTTTTCGCCTTGACCAAGCCGCGAGTGAATACGCTGATCGTGTTCTGCGCGGTGATCGGCATGTTTCTCGCCGTGCCGAATGGCCTGCCTTCGCCCGGTGTCGTTCTGGCGGCCACGTTCGGTATCGCCTGCGTTGCCGGCGCGGCGGCGGCGATGAACTGCCTGATCGAACGGCATATCGATGCCCGCATGGCGCGTACTTGCGCCCGTCCGCTGCCGAGCGGGGAACTGACGACGAGTGATGCGCTGGCATTCGCCGGCATGCTCGGCGGCTTCGGCCTCGGCTTGTTGTACGAGGCCGTGAATCCGCTGACGATGTGGCTCACGCTTGGTACCTTCATCGGCTACGCCGTGCTTTACACCGTGTTCCTCAAGCCGCACACCCCTCAGAACATCGTCATCGGCGGCGCGGCCGGGGCGATGCCGCCGGTGCTGGGCTGGGTGGCTGTGACCGGTGAGGTGAGCGCGGACGCGCTGCTGCTGTTTCTGATCATCTTCGCGTGGACGCCGCCGCATTTCTGGTCGCTCGCCCTTTATCGCACCACCGACTACGCTCGCGCTGGTTTGCCGATGTTGCCGGTGACGCACGGCGCGGAATTTACCCGCCTGTCGGTGCTGCTCTACACCCTGATCCTGTTTGGCGCCACGCTGTTACCTTTTGCCACGCGGATGAGCGGGATCGTGTACCTTGTCGCCGCGGTCGTGCTCGGTGTGCGTTTCATCGCTTTCGGCTGGGAGCTCCATCGCAATTACAGCGATGCGTTGGCACGGCGCACTTTCCGCTTTTCCATCGTGTATTTATCATTGCTGTTCGCCGCGCTACTTGCGGACCACTACGTGCATGACTATTGGCGCTTTTGAGGCGTCCCGTTTGCGATGCTCCGATCCCTGATTCCCGCGGTGGCACTATGCGTTGCCGCCTGCTCCGCTCCCACACCCACTTTCCATGCGACCGACATTACCGGCGCCGATTACGGCAAAACGTTCACGCTGACCGACCATACCGGCAAGCCACGCACGCTGGCCGATTTCCGTGGCAAGGTGGTGACCTTGTTTTTCGGTTACACCCAATGCCCGGATGTTTGCCCGACCAGCCTGGTGACGATGTCGGAGGTCATGCATCAACTCGGCGGTGAAGCGGACAAGGTCCAGGTGTTGTTCGTCACCGTCGACCCCGAGCGCGACACGAAAGAATTGCTGGCGGAGTACGTGCCGGCCTTCGATCCGCGCTTTCTCGGGTTGTATGGCAATCCGGCCCAGACTGCCGAAGCGGTAAAGGAATTCCGCGTGTTCTACCGCAAGAGCGGTGATGTCGACAGCGGTCACTACACCATCGACCATACCGCCGCGACCTACGTATTCGATCCCCAGGGGCAGTTGCGCCTCTACGTGAAGCACGGAGAAACGGCGGACAACATCGCCGCGGATCTTCGCAGGCTGCTCGCGGGGGGCTGAAAATGAATAACGGCAGCATGGTCGCCGCCGTCATTCGTTGTACGGTTGCCCGGGCGGCGTAGGCGTTACATCGTTTCGGCCAGCATCCCGCGCATTTTCTGCATCGCTTTCGCCTCGATCTGGCGAATGCGTTCGGCCGATACACCATATTCCGCCGCCAGTTCGTGCAGTGTCGCGCTATCGCCCTCGGTGAGCCAGCGGCGTTGCACGATATGGCGGCTGCGCTCATCCAGGGCTCCCAGCGCGTTGTGCAGGCCGGTATCCTGCAAGTGGGCGAGTTGCGCCTGTTCCAGCACCTCGGAAGGTTCGGCGTGCGGATCCGGCAGGTAAGCGATCGGAGCGAAGCGGTCGTCCTCGTCGCTGTTTCCGGCATCGAGCGGAATGTCCCGGCCGCTGAGGCGGGTTTCCATTTCGACCACATCCTCCGGTTTTACGCCAAGCTGAACCGCTACCGCCCGGGCTTCGTCGCTGCTGAGCGCGCCGGTATCCTGCTTGATGCTGCGCAGGTTGAAGAACAGCTTGCGCTGCGCCTTGGTGGTGGCGATTTTTACCAGCCTCCAGTTTTTCAGGATGTATTCGTGGATTTCGGCCTTGATCCAATGGACGGCGAATGACACCAGGCGCACGCCGCGCGTCGGATCGAAGCGCTTCACCGCTTTCATCAGGCCGATGTTGCCTTCCTGGATCAGGTCCGCATGAGGCAGCCCATAGCCGAGATAACCGCGGGCGATGGCGACGACGACCCGCAGGTGCGATAGAACCAGTTTGCGCGCGGCCTCAACGTCACCCTCTTCGCGCAACCGGGTCGCCAAATCGATCTCTTCCTGCTCGCTGAGCAGCGGAAAACGATTCACCGACTGGATGTATTGGTCGATACTGCCCGTGGATGGGGCCGGAAACGACAAAGTCTCTGCCATGTGGAAACTCCTCCTCGAAGCAATTTTAGCACTCGCTGTATGAGAGTGCTAACAGGGCAAAGGAGTTTCCGCCGAATGTCAGGAAACGTTGCGCCGGCCAGGTTCGAGACGGACGTTCAGCCGTTGATCGCCTGAGATTCCTTCGTGAGGGCGCGAGCGCGGATGCCTTGATTTTTCTGGTGATTGTTGCGCTCCTGCAACAAGATTTTGCTGAACAACACCGCTTTTACCGCAGGGTGCTTGCGCCGTAGCAACAGGGTTTGCAAAATCGCCACCAACCCCTCGTTCGAGAGGTAGAGTTAAGTCGTAAGTCGGGCCCGGGTAACGCCCGCGGTCTAAACTTCAATTTGAGGAGAAGCATATGCAGAAGAAACTGATCGCGCTGGCTGTTGCCGGTC
>JAVBSY010000159.1:0-31382 GCA_031556475.1 Azoarcus sp. | reverse complement strand
AAAAGAACGACCGCATCGGCGGCCTGTTGCGCTACGGCATTCCCGACTTCAAGCTGGAAAAGCAGTTGATCGATCACCGCATCGAGCAGATGAAGGCTGAAGGCGTTGCCTTCCGCACCGGTGCGCTGGTCGGCGTGCGGGTCATGCCCAAGGGCATTGCCAGCGATACGGCGGAAATCGTCGAAGCGGCGTGGCTGCAAAAGCATTTCGATGCCGTCGTGCTCGCCGGTGGCGCCGAAGTGCCGCGCGACCTGCCGGTACCGGGACGCGAACTGAGCGGCGTTCATTTCGCGCTTGAATTCCTCATTGCGCAGAACAAGGAAGTGGCTGGCGGCGCGATCAATCCGATTTCCGCCGAGGGCAAGCACGTGGTGGTGATCGGCGGTGGCGATACCGGTTCGGACTGCGTGGGTACCTCCAACCGCCACGGTGCGGCCTCGGTGACGCAGTTCGAGTTGATGCCGATGCCGCCCGAAGAGGAAAACCGGCCGTTGACCTGGCCATACTGGCCGGTGAAGCTGCGCACTTCCAGTTCCCACGAGGAGGGTTGCGAACGCGATTTTGCCGTTGCCACCAAGGCGTTCATCGGCGAGAACGGTCGCGTCAAGGCGTTGAAAGCGGTCCGCCTGGAGTGGAAGGACGGCAAGATGAGCGAGATCGCCGGTTCGGAATTCGAGATCAAGGCCGATCTGGTGCTGTTCGCCATGGGTTTTACCCAGCCGGTCGGCGGCGTGCTCGATGCTTTCGGCGTTACCGCCGACGCGCGTGGCAACGCCAGGGCAACGACCGATGGCGAAGGTTGTTACGCGACGAACGTCGCCAAGGTGTTTGCCGCCGGCGACATGCGGCGCGGCCAGTCGCTTGTCGTGTGGGCGATCCGCGAGGGCCGCCAGTGCGCGCGCGCGGTGGATGAGTTCTTGATGGGCGAAAGCGTGCTGCCGCGCTGAGTTCTCACCCGCCCACAGGCGGGTAGTGGCGATGTGGAAGGCGGCTTGCGGGCCGCCTTCTTCTTTCGTCAAGCACTTCTGTCGAGCATGTGCGTATCGTACGCACGGACGAGGAGGCGGGTTTGGAACTGGATGCAACCGGTTGGATCGTCACTGCCGTCGCTATTTTACTGACCGGCATATCCAAATCGGGTCTCGGCGGTGCGCTGGGTGGGCTGGCGGTGCCGTTGATGTCGATGTGGCTGTCGCCGCGCGATGCGGTGGCGGTGGTATTGCCGATTCTGATCGCGATGGATTTCACCGGTATCCGTGCCTGGCGAGGCAAGGCCGACTGGACGGAATTGCGCGTGCTGATTCCCGCCGCGCTGCTCGGCATCCTGGTCGGTACGTTTGCTTTCGGTGTGCTGTCGGAGCGCGCGGTCAAAGGTGCGCTTGGCCTCATCTCCGTCGTTTTTGCGCTGGATCGGCTGCTGCGCCGTCCACGTGCGGTGGGCGGCGGCATCATGCGGCGTGGGTGGGGATGGCTGTGCGGCGCGGGCGCGGGTTTTACCAGCACCCTGTCCCATGCCGGTGGGCCACCGCTGATGATTTACCTGCTTGGGCGGCGGATGCCACGCGAGACGTTCGTCGCCACGTCGGTCTTTTTCTTCGCCGTCATCAATCTGGCAAAGCTGCCGTTCTATCTCGGGCTGGATTTGTTCTCGCGCGAAACCCTGATGCTTTCCGCTGCCTTGCTGCCGCTGGTACCGTGTGGCGTCTGGCTTGGCATGCGTCTGCTGGCGCGCATTCCAGAACGTCCGTTCCAGTTGTTCGCCATTGCGGCGCTGGGTTTATCCGGGGCGAAGTTGCTGTGGGATGCCGCGGTTGGGTAAGTAAGATGGGGGCAGCCGTGAGGGGTCGGTAAGCACCGGCGCGCGCTGGCCGTGAGGGCCAGGCACACGCCGGGTTGGGTGTCGTTTCCGCTTACAGTCCCAGCACCTCGGCGGTATAGCGGGCGATCATCGCTTCTTCGTTGGTCGGAATGACGGCGACGGTGACACGACTGTCGGCGGTGCTGATGCGGGTAGCGTGGGCGGCGTTGGCAACCGGGTCGATTTTCACCCCCAGCCAGGCGGACAGCGCGGCGACACGTTCCCGTACCGGCGCCGCGTGCTCGCCGATGCCGCCGGTGAATACCAGCGCGTCCAACCCGCCTGCCGCGGCCGCGAGCGAGCCGAGTTCGCGCGCGATGCGGTAGCAGAACAGGTCGACCGCTTCGCGCGCTTCGGGAGCAGGGGAGGTGAGCAGGGTCCGCATGTCCTGGCTGATGCCGGAAACGCCGAGCAGGCCGGATTCCTTGTACAGCAGGTTGGTCAGCGCCCGCGCGTCCATGCCCTTCTGCTCCATCAGGTAGAGCATCACGCCGGGATCCAGGCTGCCGGTGCGGGTACCCATCATCAGGCCTTCGACGGCGGTGAAGCCCATCGTCGACGTTACGCTGCGGCCTTCACGCAGCGCACACATCGACGCGCCGTTGCCAAGGTGGGCGATGACGATCGCGCCCCGTGCCCGCTCTTCGCCGAGCAGCGCCGGCAACTGCCGCGACACGTAGTCGTAGGACAAACCGTGAAAACCGTAGCGCTTGATGCCTTCGGCCGAAATCGCGCGCGGTAGCGCAAAGGCCTGGGCAATGGCCGGTTGGGTACGGTGAAAGGCGGTGTCGAAACAACCGACTTGCGGAATGGCCGGTAGCAGCGCCGATACCGCATGCACTGCGCGCAGGTTGTGTGGCTGATGCAGTGGCGCCAGCGGAACGAAGGTCTGCAATTGTTCCAGCGTCGGCGCGTCGAGCCGTACCGGCGCGCTATAGCGTTCGCCGCCATGAACGATGCGGTGGCCGGCGGCGGCGATTTCCAGCGACGGGTTGTGTACGCTCAGCCATTTGAACAGGTGGTTGAGCGCTTCGCGGTGCTGTTCGTTGGGGTTGTCGCTCGTGACCGTTACCGGTTCGCTGAAACGGTGCTCGGCATTGTCGCGGGCGCTCAGCATCGGCTTCGCGCCGATGCCTTCCACCTGGCCGGCAAGCGCCGGTTCCGGCGTGAGTGCCGGTTCGAGGGGGAACAGGGCGAATTTGAGGCTGCTGGACCCGGCATTGAGTACGAGGACGGCTTTCATGTCCGTGCCTCACGCTTGCTGTGTGCCATCAATTGCGCCACTGCACACGAAACAGCACGCGTCTCGGCGGTATCGGCACGGCTGGTGAGCACGATGGGCACGCGCGCGCCCAACACCACGCCGGCCATCAGCGCGTCGGCGAGATATTCGAGCTGCTTGGCGACCATGTTGCCGGATTCGAGATCGGGCACCACCAGGATGTCCGCATTGCCGGCGACTGCCGAACGGATGCCCTTGGTTTTGGCCGCGACCAGCGATACGGCGTTGTCGAACGCGAGCGGGCCGTCGAGCAGGCCGCCCTTGATCTGCCCGCGATCGGCCATTTTGCACAAGGCGGCGGCGTCTAGCGTGGAGCGGATCTTGGAGGTGACGGTTTCCACCGCCGACAGAATCGCCACCTTGGGTTCGGCCTGGCCGAGGATCTGGCCGAGTTCGATGGCGTTCTGGATGATGTCGACCTTGTCTTCGAGCGTCGGCTCGATGTTGATCGCCGCATCGGTAATCATCCACGGGTGCGGATAGGTCGGCACATCGGCGAGGAACACGTGGCTGATGCGTCGCGCGGTACGCAGGCCGGTGGTCTTGGAGACGACCGCGCCCATCAGTTCGTCGGTGTGCAGCGAACCCTTCATCAAGGCTTCGGCGGTGCCATCGCGGCACAGGGCAACGGCGGCTTCGGCCGCTGCGTGGCTATGCTGCACATCGATGATGCGATAGTTTTTCAGGTTCAGGCCCTGTTCCTCGGCGACCGAGCGAATCTTCGCTTCCGGTCCAATCAGAATCGGAATCACCAAACCGGCTTCGGCGGCCTGGATCGGGCCGCGCAGGGATTCGGCGTCGCACGGATGCGCGACGGCGATGGGAATCGGGCTCAAGCCCCCGGTGATCGATAGCAGGTGTTGATAGCGCAGCTCGCGGTTGGAAATATTCACCTTCGGCAGGCTGACCCGCACGCGCTTGATTTTTTCCGACGGCGCGAGCACTTCGGCCGTGCCGTCGATAACCTTCAACCCATCCTGGTTGACGGCGGTGCAGTCGAAAATGATGTGATGATTGTGCTGATACTTCTCGCGGCAACTGACAGTGATCGTCAGCGTGTCGCCGATGGTGATCGGGCGCCAGAAGTTGAGTCCCTGCGACACATAGACCGTGCCCGGCCCGGGGAATTCGGTACCCAGTATGGTCGAGATCAGCGTGCTGCCCCACATGCTGTGACCAACCACCTCGCGGAATTGGCTGGAGCGGGCGTACTCGGGGTCTACGTGCGTCGGATTGACGTCGCCGGACATGACCGCGAACAGATGAATGTCTTCCGGCTTCAAGGTACGGACGAGCTGGGAAAAATCGCCGACGGCGATCTCCTCGAAAGTACGATTCTCGATGAAGTCTTGCACGATTAACCCCCGTTTTTGGTATTGGCGGTGTGCGCCGCAATATCGCATTTTAGACTTTAAAAATGGTATTGGTTAGAACTTGGGGGAATTACTTATGTGCAGTGCACCATACTGCACGATCCGGCTGTGGTGTGGTGGTCCGGTTTGTGCAATGGTCATGACGAGCGGAAAGGGTGGGTATGGTCCACATGCTAAAATCCCGCTCCCTCCGATTCCCGCCACGGTGTCCTCATGGATGTAGTGATTCTGGCAGCCGGCCAGGGCAAGCGCATGCGTTCGGCGTTGCCCAAAGTGCTGCAACCGATTGCCGGCAAGCCCATGCTGGCTCATGTGATCGATACCGCTCGCAGGCTGGATGCACGGCGGATCTGCGTGGTTTACGGCCACGGTGGCGAAACGGTACGGGAAGGGTTCGATGCCGCTGCCGACCTCGTATGGGCGCGGCAGGAACAACAGCTCGGTACCGGTCATGCCGTGCAGCAGGCGCTGTCGTGCCTGGGGACCGATGGTCTGGCGATGATCCTGTCTGGCGATGTGCCCCTGATCGGCTTACCCACGCTGCAGCGCTTGGCACGCGCGGCCGAAGGCGGGCGCCTTGCGGTGCTGACCGTCGAACCGGACGATCCGACCGGCTATGGCCGCATCCTGCGCGACGGGCAAGGCCGGGTAATGCGCATCGTCGAACAAAAGGACGCCACCGAGGCCGAGCGTCAGGTGCGTGAGATCAATACCGGCATTCTCGTCGCCCCTCTCGCCCGGCTGCGCGATTGGCTCGGGCGCATCGGCAACGATAATGCGCAGGGTGAGTATTACCTTACAGACATCATCGGCCTGGCCGTGGCCGACGGCGTGGAAGTGGTTACCGCGGGGCCAGGTGCCGTGTGGGAGACGCTGGGCGTCAACAGCAAAAGCCAGCTCGCCGAGCTGGAGCGGGTTTTCCAACGCAACGTGGCCGCCCGCCTGCTGGATGAAGGCGTAACCCTGATCGATCCTGCCCGCATCGACGTGCGCGGGGAGTTGATTTGCGGCCGTGACGTGGAAATCGACATCAACTGCGTGTTCGAAGGCCGCGTGGAGCTTGCCGATGGCGTGCGCGTGGGCGCCAACTGCGTATTGCGCAATGCCCGCATCGGCGCCGGTACGCGCATTGCGCCGTTTTCCCACATCGAGCAAACCACCGTGGGTGGCGACTGCGTCATCGGACCCTATGCACGCACCCGGCCAGGTACCGTATTGGGCGACGACGTGCATGTGGGCAATTTCGTCGAAATCAAAAACAGCGTCATCGCCGATCATTCCAAGGCCAACCACCTTGCTTACGTCGGCGATGCGGACGTGGGCCAGCGGGTCAACATCGGCGCCGGCACCATCACCTGCAACTATGATGGCGCGAACAAATTCCGCACCGTGATCGAGGACGATGTTTTCATCGGCTCCGACACGCAACTGGTCGCCCCCGTGCGTGTCGGTCGCGGTGCGACGCTTGGTGCCGGCACTACGCTGACCAAGGACGCGCCGCCTGAGCAGTTGACCGTTTCGCGTGCCAGGCAAATAACGCTTCCCAACTGGAAGCGACCGGAAAAGAAACGCTGAGCTTGGATTTTCTCCCGGGATATGAGCATGAACGAGCCATCATCCTTTCGGCCTTTCGACGGTGAGCGCCTGCGCGAAAAACTGGAAACGCTGCGAACTGCGTTCGAGGCCAAGGGACATCCGGTTTCCGCGAACCTGTTGCCGCCGGTCGAAGAGCAGGATTTACGCCGGCGCTGCGCGTGGTTTCCCGCCGAGTTGCCGGATGAACTGGTCGCACTATATGCCTGGCACGAAGGGCAAGCCGACGATGATGCCTGGGACGAAGGCGCTCCTTTCTGGTTCGGGGATCATGGTTTCTCCAACCTGCAGATTGCGCAGCGCTCCTATGTCGAAATGATGGAAAGTTATGGCCTGGAGCCGGAACTCAAGCCGTTGCTGGAGCATTCCTTTCCCCTTGCTGCATTCGAGGGGGCCTGGCTTGTCCTGCCGTGCAGGCAGCAACAGCTCCTCAAGCGCCAGCTCGATACCCTTGCCGGGAGCAACTGGCTGACCCCGCCGCGTGAGGAATACCTTGATGCACGTCTCTGTACCGGCCGGTGATTTCCGTGATGGAAGGCATTACTGTTTTCTTCTATTCCATCGAGCACATGCTCGATACCTGTATTGGCTGGGTTACACATCCGACGTATGACGCCGATGGTGGCTCGTTGCCTGAGGATATCGAGCTTGAAGTCTGGCGTAAGCACAACCCCGGCATTTTTGGCGCGTGATTGCCCGGCCGATACACCACGCTCAGTAACGCCAGGGCGGGAAAAGTCCCTTGGCGGGATTCGAATGTCGGCGTTACTGTGCACGCTTTCGATCACGCTTCACACCCGATAAGGAAACGTCGACATGTGCGGCATCGTTACCGCCATCGCAACCAACAATGTAGTCCCCGTTTTGCTGGAGGGGCTGCGCAAGCTCGAATATCGCGGTTACGACTCGGCGGGCCTTGCCGTGCTTGCCGAAAGCCGGCTCGCGCGGGTGCGCTCCACCGGCCGGGTCGCCGAGCTTGCCGCGCTGGCTGAAGCCCGCCAGCTCGATGCCGCCGTCGGTATCGCACACACCCGCTGGGCTACCCACGGTGCGCCCAGCGAGCGCAACGCCCATCCACATATCTCCGCCGGCCTGGCCGTGGTCCACAACGGCATCATCGAAAACTTCGAAGTACTCAAAAGCGGCTTGCAGGCGCGCGGCTATGTGTTCGAGTCCGACACCGACACCGAGGCCATTGCCCATCTGGTTCACAGCAAGCTTGCGCAGGGCGCCGATTTGTTCGATGCCGTGCTGCAAGCGACGAACGAGTTGGTCGGTGCCTACGCAATCGGCATTATTTCGGAGGCCGATCCGCAGCGTGCCATCGTTGCCCGCCGGGGCTCGCCGTTGCTGCTCGGCATTGGCGAAAACGGCATGTATGCCGCGTCCGACACCGCAGCGCTGCTGCAGGTCACACGTAAAGTGATTTACCTGGAAGACGGTGATCTGGCCGAACTGCGCCTGGACGGCTACCGTGTCGTGCGCCCGGACGGCACGCCGGTCGAGCGCGAAGTCCACCTCTCCAGCCTGTCGGCGGATGCTGTCGAGCTCGGGCAGTTCCGCCATTACATGCAGAAGGAAATCTTCGAGCAGCCGCAGGCGCTGGGCAACACGCTGGAAATGATCACCGGTGGCGGCGGCATCGTGCCGCAGCTCTTCGGTGCGCGCGGACCCGAGGTGTTTGGCGGTGCCCGGCGTGTGCTCATCATTGCCTGTGGCACCAGCTACCATGCCGGCCTCGTCGCCCGCTACTGGCTCGAATCGGTGGCGAAAATCCCCTGCACGGTGGAAATCGCCAGCGAGTACCGCTACCGCGAATCGGTGCCCGATCCCGATACTCTGGTCGTTGTCATCTCTCAATCCGGCGAAACCGCCGATACCTTGGCCGCGCTCAAGCACGCCTGCGCACTCGGCATGAAACGCACCCTGGCGATCTGCAACGTGCCGGAATCGGCCATCGTGCGTGAGACCGCACTGTGCTTCATTACCCGTGCCGGCCCCGAGATCGGCGTTGCTTCCACCAAGGCATTCACCACCCAGCTTGCCGCGTTGGCGTTGCTCACCCTCACGCTGGCGAAACTGAACGGCCATCTCGATGAAGCCGCCGAAACCCGCCACCTCGCCGCCATGCGCCACCTCCCGGTCGCGGTGCAGAAAGTGCTGGAACTCGAAACGGACATCGCCAGATGGGCGCAAGGCTTTGCCGCCAAGCACCATACCCTTTTCCTTGGCCGCGGCCGCCATTGGCCCATCGCCATGGAAGGCGCGCTCAAGCTCAAGGAAATCTCCTATATCCACGCCGAAGCCTACGCCGCCGGCGAACTCAAGCACGGCCCCCTGGCGCTGGTGGACAAGGACATGCCCGTCATCGCCATCGCGCCTGCCGACGAACTGCTGGAAAAACTCAAATCCAACCTGCAGGAAGTCCGGGCACGCGGCGGCGAACTCTACGTCTTCGCCGACGCCGGCAGCGAGATTCCCGAATCGGAAGGCGTGCATATCCTCCGCATGCCGGAACATTACGGCATGCTGTCTCCGGTATTGCATGTCATTCCGCTGCAATTGCTGTCGTACCATGCTGCGCTGGTCAAGGGCACGGACGTGGATAAGCCGCGTAATCTGGCCAAGAGCGTGACGGTGGAGTAAATCGGGAGGATGGCGAGGAGAGGGTTGTGGGATGCAAATAAAGATTCATCCGCACAAATAATGTATCACCCTTATTGATCCGGCCCACGGCCAGGGCGATATGCCGTTTCTTTTCGCCTCGCTTGTAGGCGCGAATCACCTGCCGACGCCGTTCGTGTTGTTCGGCCGGGCTGAGCCGGCGCACGTCCTCTTTGTCCATGGGCCAGAGGATAACGGCAGAATACCAAATTCATACTATTTATGGACCCTGTCTATAAGTCAAGGTGGGCGCTTCTTTCGATGGAAGTGATCTCGTAACCAACAGGTTTTCCGGCCACAGGCAGATCCACTTCATCACCAACACCTTTGTGCATGAGCATCTTGGCCACAGGAGAGAGGTAGGAGACGATCCCTTTAGCTGGGTTGCCTTCCTCATAGCCCAAAATCGAAATATGCCGTTCGACCCCGTTCTCGTCTTCTAAGGTTACTTGCATACCGACCTGGACTTCATCGAAGTGGCCACCTTTGATCGCTTCGGTCTCCTCGATCAGGAGATGGGTGCCCAAAATTTTGGTGATCTCTGCGATCTTGTTTGGCAATTCGTAACTCACCTTGGTCTGGAGCTGCATGTACTCCGGATTTTCGCGAAGGTCGTTGTCACGTTTGACCGATTCGCCCATCTCCTTGGTTGACCTTTGCAGGTCTTTGCGCAGTTGATCACGCTGCGCGGACAGGCGCTCTAGCCCCCTACGGGAAAGGTAAAAACGGGTGGACATGGTTCAGTGATCCCACTTCATGTGTTGGAGGGCGGCTTCAACCGCCTCTTCGATGTTGTTGCCGTCGTTCATGACGACCCTTAAGTCGCTCTCATAGCGATTGAATTCTTCGATGAATTTGGCTCGGAGCTTATCGTCATCCAGGAGCTTATCGAGAACACCCTTGCCGCGTACCGTAATGCGGTCTTGCCGGAGGCTCTCATTGAGCTTGAGTATGATGGTCAAATCTGGACGCTGGATCGAGTAGAGGGTGTTGGAATATTCCAAGTCAACGTCCAGTCCGGCTGCTCGATGAGAAACCACAGTGTCAATAAGATAACGCACACAGTAGACGTTTCCGTTCTGGAGGAGCTTTTTGATCTGTGTGGAGGCATACACAACGCTGCTCAGGTAGAACAGGTAGTGAGCAGCTTGAGACTCTTCACGCACCTGCTCGTCGATCACCTTTCGCATCGTGTCGTATGGGGAGTTCGGCGTTTTGAACACAGTCGAACCAGGGTCGCGAGCCGAGAGTGCTTCAGCCAATGAGCTAGTGCCGGAGCCGTCGAGGCCTGTGATGACGATGAGTTTGCCAGTCATGTTTGCTTCCTTGGAAGGTGCCCTGGGATCGCCGGGAACTGTATGGAGTCCTTCAGGGTGATTTTCTGGATCGGTTGAGTGCGGATGAAGTATCGCGCTTGGGATTGGCCAGAGCTGGTAGCTGTCATCGCGAGATCGAGCTTCTCGATCAGGATTGAGGGTTGCTCTTGGTACGTGTTGCGCTCGCCACACGCACTCTTGGCGCTGTCCTGAGGCGTTACAGCTAGGCGCCATGCAATGCCTTCTTCTGCTAGTTCCCCGGTGGGCCCAAAAGCGCGTTCGTGCTTTGGGGTCAGGGGAAGATCAGGGCGAGAGGCAATCGTCTTGTACTCGCTGTAGGCACGACCCAGGTTGCAGATATGGCCAGTGTCTACAGATTGCTCTTTGTCGAAATAGGTTGAACTCGGGTAGTCAGCGATCTTGAGAGCGCGGACATAGCTCTGCAGCAGGTCGACTACTTCGGTGCGGATGTATTGGGCGGCGTCGGCATCAATGACTTCGAGTCTGTTGGCTTTCACGAGCAAGCCGTTCAAGAGTCTATCGACATCCTCCCAGGAAGAGTTTTGGCCGTTGAGCTTTGCCTCCATCATGGCGTTCAGGTGATAGCGCTCGCCATCAATCATGCCCGCGTGAGGGCGACTGCCTGCGTGAGGGTAAAAGAACTTCGAGAACACGCCTTTCCGGGTGCGCTCGGCATCAACTGCGAAATACTCTCCATCGTCATTCCGCAGTCGGTGTAGCAGGCCGTCGTAGAACGCATGCACTCCAATCGGTAAATGTGTTCCTGCCTTGACGGCCCTCACCAATCCATCGATGTGGCGTTCAAGCGATGCGGGTTCAGCGCGAATGATGAAGCAGCGGCTGCCGATTACATCCAGGTCATTGCTGTGGCTTTTGGCATCTGTGATGTTAGCCACCGGGAGTGCCTCAGGCTTGGTTTGGATCACGAGGTACGACTTGCATCGGATGGTCAGCAGCCCATCAACTTCAGCAACTTGAACCGGAGTGGTATCGATCAACGGGCGAAAGCGAAGCTCCGTGCAAGCGCCTTTCCTACCTTTGCGGTTGATGAACAACTTCCGGTAGGTGGACAAGAGAGCAGCGGTGTCCTGTTCGAACTCACAGCGACTAGCGTGACCACGGCTCTCGGCAACACCTGTCCAGCCGTAGGTATACGGCGAGAACGATAGACGCAGGCCAGCAATTCCATCCAGAAGGTGTTCACTGATCCGCTCGTGCATCTGCTGGATCATTGAATTTCGGCGACTGTAGCCCACAGTTGCGATGCGAACCTTGACCCCCAGATCTTCATGGAGCCACTGGATCATGTCATCCAAGTGCGGATATGCTGCTGGATCGTTGTCCAGGTAGCAGTAGATGACGCCGGGTCGATCTTTTCGCTGGTTGCCTAACAGACCCAGCGCTGGCATTACGAAGTCCGCCGCAAACACATGGTTGCCGTCGAGCGGGTTCCCGGCGACCAGACCACGGCTGATGGCATGCTCAAGGCAAACAGTTTTGAGCGCGGATATGAGGTTTGCCAAGGCTTGGCGCGGCATGTTCCAAAGTGTCATGCCGGCGCTCTGGCTGCAGAAGCTGCACCGATTCAGACAGCCCACCTGGGTTTGAAAATGACGGATGTTGGCCAAGGCATCTACAGGTAGCTTCCTGAGCTCCCTAACCAGGTCAACACGAATGCTCAGGTCTTCCACCGAGATATCCGCGATGGAACCCTCGCTTTCCAGCGCTGCGATAGGCAGTTGATTGTTTAGCGGGATATCGTCCTGTATCCCATGAGGGCTGTGAGATTTGACGCGGGATTCTGCAACGGCGACCTCGACCATGATGCAATTCCTCTTGTATAATAGTTCCATTCACTAGCAGCATGCTATAACAGTGACTAGAATGATGTCAAATTGTCCCCCCGGCTTTTTCAAAAGCTTGCGGAACGGCCAGGCCATCCAAGCGCGCTTGGAGTGGTTGGAGAACCGCATTTTTTGGGTGGGCGAGCTGAATCGTTCTGATTTGGTGACGAGGTTCGAAATATCCCCCCAGCAAGCCTCTACGGACATCAAGCTCTACCAACAGCTCGTGCCGGAGAACCTCGGCTATGATCGCAGTAGAAAGCTCTACAACAAGGGGGAAGGGTTCGAGCCTCTTTTCGAAAAGAGCCTGCAGCAATGGCTTGAGGAAAACGCGGAGGAGGGAGCTGGGCTTCGGTCGATTCAGCTTGAGGCCGTCAAACCCATCAAGCGTGGGATAGGCGATCAGGTGCTGATGGCGATGGCTCGTTCTTTCCGGCTACGGCTTCCTATCGCAGTCCTTTACCAGTCCATGAAATCAGGCACCCCTGAATGGAGGGTGATCTGCCCGCACAACATCGTTGAGACGGAGATCCGTTGGCACATCCGGGCGTTTATGGTGGCCAAGGGCGTTTTCGCAGACCTTCTCCCGGGAAGGATCCTCGATGTGAGAGATGAGAGCGGAATGGCATGGGTCGGTGCAGAAGCCGACACCGCCTGGAACACGCTGACCGACATTATCCTCGTTCCGTCCAGCACGTTAACTGAAGACCAGAGGCGGGTGGTTGAGCGTGATTACCGAATGGACGGTGGTCAGTACGTCATTCGCACGCGTGAATGCCTGGTCTACTACCAGTTGTCCTCCATGTACTTGGTAGACGCCGTGCGCGAGCATCAAGGCGAGCCGCAAGACAGGAATTTCGGCTTGGCAGTTTCCAACTGGCAGGAACTCATGAAATACGTGAAGGGCTAACGGATGCTCGAAGATTCTGATCTGGAGCTTGTGGTTAGTCGTTTACAGGATCCTCAGCCGATCGCTCCTGGGATCTTTCTTAGAGAGGCGACCTCCTCAGTCTGGATTGCATCCGGTCTGGCAAAGATTTCAGCCATCTACGGCGCTTCCTTGTTGCAGAGGATGGTCGGATCACCCAGTCGTTACGTTACGCCGCTTGAGTATGTTCAGAACCAGAGGATCAACTGCTTGCCAGTGCTCATATCGCTGCGTGGTAAGCACACGGATGCGATTGAGGTGGCTCAAGCGGTAGTCAACCGAGAGGTTGAAAGGTCGATCCTGCTGAGTTGCTCTCCTTCCGGACCAGCCGGAAAAATCATGCTGGAGAGGCCGCCGGCTAAGCACCACGCAGCGGCTGTCGTCGCCTCGGCGGCACTCCCCGAGAGAGACAAGCGGTTCGTCAACTTCAAATCAATCCTCACGCTTTCAGCCATCACCAACAGGCTCGTCTACGGCGCCCTGGAGAAGGCTGAGTCGTTGGAGGTCGACTACAGGAAGCTTTACGGCGCCTGGAGCGTGGCGGAGAACGCTGCCGTTCGGATTTCTGATCAGATTTGCTCTGTTCCCGGTTGGGAGCGAAAGCAACTCATCATCCTCGCTGAGGGTGCTTACTCAGAGCTAGGGATTGCCTGGCAATCGGTGCTTAGTGAGGCAGGAATTGCCAATCCTGTCTGCCTGGATATGAAGGATTACACTCACGGAGATCATTTGGTTGCCAGTCGGACGAAAAATGCAATCTACTTGGTGATCGGGCACAAGGGCGTATCCAGCGTTTCACGTACCTTCATCGGGCGTTTCTCCACCCTTTTCCCTGTCTGCTCGCTTGAGCTCCAGACTGATCCTCAGTATCACTTCTGGGAGAACATCTTCGCCGTCGGTGGAGTGACATCGGAACTTACGGGCGCCCTCGGTTACTACAACAAAAGGCCCGAAAAAGACCCTGTGATTTGGAGCTGGAGGGGGTGGGGTAGCATGAGTGCTGACTAGCTAGCTTTTATGGCTTACTCCGAGAATTCAGGAATGGCCAACGACACTGAGGATGAAACTTTATTTTGCTCCCACAAGGATTCTTCAGAAATAAAACCCGTCTCGATACAACCCCAGATGGGGCCGGGGCCCGAATTTGAACTGTCCGAATGACCGGGATGTGGCTTCTCGCCCTCCGAACGGCTCAAGCCAGCGGCTCAGTATCTCGGCGTTCTGTGTTCCAGCTCATAGAGGCTACCGTGGCCTGACCGAACAGGCGGTGACCGTCTGACTTGGTACAGATCGGATAGCCCCTCGAAAGTTGGGGCGGTTCAGGTCATCCACCTGCCCCCTTTTACTTGATCGCGCGCAATCTCCGGTACAGCGTGCGTTCACTGAGCCCCAACGCCTGCGCAAGAGCTTTGCGCGACCCCTGGTGGCTGGCGAGCGCGACGCGCAGGCGGACATCGTCGTGGATAGGCGAAGCCTGTGCGTGGGACAGGAAATCGGGCAGGTGCTTTGCCTCGATCACGCTTCCGTCGCACATGAGGCTGGCGCGTTCGAGGATGTTGCGCAGT
Source organism: Azoarcus sp. (assembly GCA_031556475.1). Classification (GTDB taxonomy): domain Bacteria; phylum Pseudomonadota; class Gammaproteobacteria; order Burkholderiales; family Rhodocyclaceae; genus Azoarcus. Next base: position 16,938 of record JAVBSY010000159.1, on the reverse strand, counting down.
TCGCGCACGTTCCCCGGATAGTGATAGGTCGTGAGGCACGTCAGCGTGTCGGACGCCAGCGACAACCCCCGTTGAGGCGCGACGCGAGCGAGCAGGCTCGTGGCCAACTCGACAATGTCCTCCCTGCGTTCGCGCAGTGCTGGCACCGTGATCGGGAAGACATTGAGGCGGTAATACAGATCGGCGCGGAATGTGTCGGCGGCCACCATGTCGGCGAGCGACCGATGGGTTGCCGATACCACTCTGATGTCGGCTCGCCTCGACTCCGTGCTGCCCACTCGCCGGTAGGTGCCTGTTTCGAGCAGCCTCAGCAGCTTGACCTGCATTCCGAGCGGAATTTCGCCCACTTCGTCGAGGAAGAGCGTGCCACCGCTTGCAGCCTCCACAAGGCCTGCACGCGCGGCGCTTGCCCCGGTGAAGGCACCGCGCTCGTGGCCGAAGAGTTCGCTTTCGAACAACGGCTCCGGAATGCCCGAGCAATCCACGGGCACGAACGGTTTTTTGGCACGGTGGCTGCCGTCGTGAATTGCCTGCGCGACCAGTTCCTTGCCGGTGCCGGATTCACCTTCGAGCAGCACCGTGGCGTCGGACTTGGCCACCCGTGCGACGAGATCGAGCATGTGCAGGAACACTGGCGCATGTCCCACCAGCGCGTGCTGCCCGTGCAGGCCACGGGCGATCGGCAACGTGTCCATGCGCTCGACGAAGTAACGCACCCGGCTGGAGGCGTCACGGATCGGCGTCAACTCGATATCGACGTATTCCTTGCCGTGTGGCGTGTGATGCAGATGCAGGACGCGTTCGCGCCGGTCCGATTCGCGGCTGCGTTCCAGCGGGCATGACTCGCCGGCCTGATCGCACGGCACCGTATAGCGATGCGAGACCTGGTAGCAGGTTTGACCCACGATGTTCTGGTCGCCGCCCAGTTGCGTCCGGTATGCATGGTTGGCGGCGAGGATGCGGTATTGGCTGTCGAATACGATATGTGGCTCGGGTGCGGCGTCGAGCATCGACAGGAGTTCTGCCAGGGGATGGGGCGGATTGCTCATGGGGCCTCCGGATCTTGCGTCCATCGAATGTTGTACCCAAACGCTGCCAACTGCCATGAATGGCTGCCATGTCTGGCGATGATTCGCTACGGGATGTTAACAGCTCGTGAGCTGCATTCGAACCGTACACTGCCAGTGACCTTCGTTGCAATGCCCGGCCGTGACAAACAGCTGCATGCCATGACTGTTCCGGTACTGCCTGTGCGCAAATTGCGGCGACTGCCAGTATTTCTGCCGTAACGAACCGAATGGCAGTCGCCGCGCTCCTGCCTCGTCACGCTATTTCTCTGTTTTTTCTGGATTTTCAAGGCTGCTGCGATATGGCCCGTTTCTTGTATCTAGCCTCTGATCGGAGGTGCCGGATCAATGGACAACAAGCGCTTGTTACGTGAGCTCGCCGTGATCATCGGCATCAAGCTGTTGCTGATCGTACTGCTCTGGTGGGCCTTCTTCAGCGACGTGCGTGTCGATGTGACGCCTGCGCGCGCCATGGCGCAAATGACGAGTGCAACGACGCAGAACAACCAGGGAGTGACGAAAAATGGTGAGTGAAGAGTTGGTCGACCTTTCGCGGCTGCAGTTCGCCGTCACCGCGATGTACCACTTTCTCTTCGTACCGCTGACGCTGGGGATGACCTGGATACTGGTCATCATGGAGAGTGTCTATGTGATGACCGGGAAGGTCGTTTACAAGGACATGACCCGCTTCTGGGGCAAGCTCTTCGGTATCAACTTCGCGCTTGGCGTCACCACCGGTATCACGATGGAGTTCCAGTTCGGCACGAACTGGGCCTATTACTCCCATTATGTTGGTGACATTTTCGGTGCCCCGCTTGCGATCGAGGGCCTGATGGCCTTCTTCCTCGAGTCGACCTTTATCGGCCTGTTTTTCTTCGGCTGGGATCGGCTTTCGCGCCGCCAGCACCTGCTCGTGACCGTATTGATGGCTGTCGGCACGAACCTCTCGGCGCTGTGGATCCTGATCGCCAACGGCTGGATGCAGAACCCGGTCGGCGCCGCATTCAACTACGAAACCATGCGCATGGAAATGACGAGCTTCTGGGCGCTCGTGTTCAATCCCGATGCGCAGGCCAAGTTCGTGCACACGGTTTCGGCCGGTTACGTGACGGGTGCGATGTTCGTGCTGTCGATCTCGAGCTGGTACCTGCTGCGGGGCCGCGACATCGAGTTCGCGAAGAGGAGCTTTCGTGTCGCCGCCGCATTCGGCTTCGCCTCCGCCTGCTCGGTCATCGTGCTCGGCGATGAGTCGGGCTACACGGTCGGTGAGGCGCAGCAGACCAAGCTCGCCGCGATGGAGGCCATGTGGCATACCGAGCCCGCACCCGCGAGCCTCATATTGCTGGCCGGCATCGACGATGCCGGGATGAAGAACGATTGGGAGATATCCGTGCCGTGGGTACTGGGCCTGATCGGCACGCGTTCGGTGGACAAGCAACTGCCGGGCATTCTCGACATCCGCGAGAAAAACCGCGAACGCGTGCTCTCCGGTATCGAGGCGGTCCGCGCGCTCGAGCGCGTGAGAACCAATCCGGGGGACGAGGCCGCCCTGGCGACGCTGCGCGCCCACCAGGCGGATCTCGGCTTCGGCCTGTTGCTGCGCAAGTACGTGCGTTCGATGGACGAGGTCACGCCCGCGCTCGTCGAGCGCGCGGTGGCCGATACGATTCCGCGTGTCAAACCGCTGTTCTGGAGTTTTCGCCTCATGGTCGCACTGGGGTTCGTCTTCTTCGCACTTTTCGGCGCGGCGCTCTGGTATTCGATCCGTGGCTGCTTCGCGGAACGCCGTTGGCTGCTACGCTGGGCGCTGTGGTCGCTGCCGCTGCCCTGGATCGCGTGCGAGCTTGGCTGGTTCGTCGCCGAGTACGGCCGACAGCCGTGGACGATCTACGGCGTGCTGCCCACGCACCTTTCCGTTTCCACGCTCGACGTGCATTCGCTCTACGGCTCGCTCGCGGGTTTCATCGGTTTCTACACGCTGCTGCTGGTGGTCGAGCTTTACCTGATGGTGCGCATCTCGCGCCAGGGACCGGGCAGCCTCGGTACCGGCCGCTACGCTTTCGAAATCCAACACGCCTGAGGGAACACCATGCTGGACTACGAAACGCTCAAGCTTGTCTGGTGGCTGCTCGTCGGTGTGCTGCTTGTCGGTTTCGCCGTGATGGATGGCCATGACATGGGAGTCGGCACGCTGCTGCCATTCGTCGGCCATGACGATGTCGAGCGCCGCGTCATCATCAATACCGTCGGCCCGCACTGGGATGGCAACCAGGTCTGGTTCATCACCGGCGGCGGCGCGATCTTTGCCGCCTGGCCGCTCGTCTACGCCACGGCGTTCTCGGGCTTCTACTGGGCCATGCTCGCGGTGCTCTGGGCACTGTTCTTTCGCCCCGTCGGATTCGACTACCGCAGCAAGATCGCGGACCCGCGCTGGCGCGCAACGTGGGATTGGGGGCTGTTCATCGGCGGTGCCGTACCACCGCTGATTTTCGGCGTTGCATTCGGCAACTTGCTGCAAGGCGTGCCGTTCAGCTTCGACGAGTATCTCGTACCGACCTACACGGGAAGCTTCTGGGCTTTGCTCAATCCCTTCGCCCTGCTGTGCGGCGTGGTGTCGAGCGCGATGATCACAGCACACGGCGCGGTATACCTCGCGCATCGCACCGAAGGCCCGATCGAGCGGCGCGCACGGCGCAGTGCGGTCGGTGCGTTCGTGGTTCTGATCCTCGCCTTCGCGGCGGCTGGCGTGTGGGTTGCGCTGGGTATCGACGGCTACGTCGTCCGCTCGGCACTCGACACTTCGGGCGTTGCGAATCCGCTCGCCAAGGACGTGGTGCGCCAGTCCGGCGCATGGCTTGCCAATTACGCACGCTGGCCCGCCACGATGGCGCTGCCGGCGCTCGCTTTCGCCGGAGCCATCGCAGCAATGGCACTGGTCACCTCGGGTCGCGCGCTGGGCGCTTTCGTTGCTTCCGCGTTTGCGATGGCAGGCGTCATCGGCACTGCGGGTGTTTCGATGTTCCCCTTCATCATGCCCTCCTCGACGCATCCGTCGTTCAGCCTGACCGTCTGGGATAGCGTATCGAGCCACCTGACGTTGGCGGTCATGTTCTGGGCCGTCGTGATCTTCATGCCCCTGATCATTCTCTACACCAGTTGGGCCTACCACGTCATGGCGGGCAAGGTCACGGCGGACTTCATCCGCGAAAACGAACACAGCGCCTATTGATGAGAACCGGGAATTTCGCCATGACTCTTGTCGCATTCACCACCCAGAACCGCAGGACGATCACCGGCCATGCCGGGATGTGCCGCAACTTCATGCGCTTCAGGCTTGCCGAAGGTGCCATTTCGCATTTGCCGCCGCTGGCTCTCTCTATGGAGCAGCGCCTGCGTGAAGCACCTGGCGCCGCACCGCATCCGCTCGATGGAGTCGACCTGCTGATTACCGGCGGTATGGGCGCAGGGCTGCGGGAAAAGCTCACCCGTCGCGGTATCGCTTCGCTCGTAACCGCCGAATCCGACCCGTTGCGGGCGTTGGCGCTGCTTGCCCAGGGCAAGCTGACGGATGCTGCGCTGCAGACCGGGGAGCACCCAGGCGCACATCACTGTGACCGCCACAGCGATCATTGAAGGAGATAGCAATGTGGTACTTCACTTGGATGCTCGGAATCGGCTTCGCAGTGCTGCTGGCGATTCTCAATGCGATGTGGGGCGAACATGAGGACGCCCGTCGTAACGGCAGCGAGCGCAGCCATGCGGATGCGCCCTGACGATGCGCCCGCTCCTGGCATCGCTCTGCTGCCGCTGCTGCTGGCGCTGGCCATCATGCTGGGCTTGACTGTCTATCCGCTTGTGCTGCAGGGGCGGGGAGGGCACCCGGATTATCTGGTGGCGACGCTGCTGTGCTGGGCGATGTCGGCGGGATTCACGCGTGGCGTGGGTTTGTTGCCTCGCCGCCGGTTGCTGCGCCTGCTGCTTGGCACGCCGGCCGCGCTGCTCGCCACTGCGGCCGCTGTCATGCTGCTTGTGCGTGGAATCTAGGCATGTTCTTCCATTGGATGACGGACGCCGGTTCCCCGGCGCGCTATGCGCTTGGTTACGCTGCCCGGCGCGACCTCGTGGTTTCGTCATGCATGAATTCGACTTTCACGCGTTGCAATCATGAAGCGCTCGTGACTGCAATGCACACCCTGTGAGGTTCACGCCGCTGCCCCGAGGGTATGCGCCTATGAAAGGAGCCTCATCCAAAAGGAGTCTCATCATGAAAACCCGGACACTCCCGTCGCACCTGCGCTGTATCCTGGCTGTCACCCTGATTGGGGCGGCGGCGGCCGTCTCTGCCCAGCCGATGCAGGGTCCGCCGCCCTTTTCGGCGTTCGATACCGATGGCGATGGTTTCATCAGCGAGCAGGAATTCAATGATGCGCGCACGCGGCGCATGCAGGAGCGCGCAGCCCAGGGCGGTCAGATGCGCGGCGCCGCGACGGCGCCGAGTTTCGAGTCCCTCGACACCGATCGTGACGGCCGGCTGAGTCCACAGGAATTCGAAGCCGGACAAAGTGTGCGGCAGGCACAACGCGGGCAATGGGGCGGCGGGCCGGGCATGGGCAGAAACGCGCCGTCGTTCGAGGATTTCGATCTGAACGGTGACGGACGGATCACTGCGGAGGAATTCGAGCAGGCGCGTACCAAACGCATCAGTGAGCGCGCCTCCGCCGGCTACCCGATGCGCGGACTGGCCAATGCGCCGAGCTTCGACGATATCGATACGGACCACGACGGTGTCGTGACACCCGCCGAATTCGCGGCCCACCAAGCGTTGCGGCGCCAGCAGATGCCCGGACGCCAATGAAGATGTATACCGCCAAGGCAGCGGCGATCGGCAGCGTAGCGCCGTTGCCCTGACGGTTCCGGCATGCTCGAAATCCGGGCAGCGATGGAGAAATTCACCGCGACAGGCCGTGGGGCTTGTCGCCCATGAATGGCCCCCAGGCCGGTTTCCAGAAATCGGGGGCGCCCCAGCCCCTGAGTAAAACCTTCCCTGATTACATACGGCAATATAGACGGTAGCGCCGTCATTCACGCTTCGCATGAACGTGTGGCCGCCGTGCCGGATGAAACACAAGCGTGTCGAAACAATGGCAAGGACATGAGGCGCCCAGGCCTTCGCCATCGGGGTTTCTGCTCGCAGCCGTCGCCCGACTGACAGGTGCTCCGATTGGTTAGCCTGTCGACATATTCCGTCGGCAGGGCTGCCGCATGTTTGGATTGCGGAACTCCACGCCCGGTTTGTTTTCTACTTTATTGATCGGACATGGGTGTGTCGCGCGGTGTGCCTGTGTAATGCATCGTGGTGCCGGATCTTACGTTTACGACCCATGTCCGATTGTCGAATTGTCGTGGGCAAGCTTTGGCAGATGGTTGTGTCGCAAGGAGATTGGCCAGGGTGCAATCCCATTTGCCTTCACCGCCGATTGAGATTAGCGTTGACGAGGCTTTACCGAAAACGTTGCTTTGTTATTAATGCGGATATCATAAAATCTGCCACGGAGATTCCCGATGACCGATACTGCTACTCCCTCGAAAGACAAACTCGTATCCGACCTCAAGGTCGTGGTTGCCGATGCCGAAGAGTTGCTCAAGCTCACCGCCGGTCAGGCCGGTGAGAAGTTGACCGATGTCCGCAGTCGTCTCGGCAGGCGCCTGGAAGCGGCCAAGGAGCGTATCGCCAGCGCCGAAACAGCGATCCGGGAGCGGACCAAGCAAGCGGCCCATGCCACCGACGATTACGTCCACGATCATCCGTGGCAAGCGGTTGGTGTTGCCGCCGGGCTTGCTTTTCTGCTCGGCTTGCTTGCCGGTCGCCGTTGAGCCGCATGGGTGAGACGAAAAAACCGCGTCTGGCTGAAAGTCTGCGTGGCTTGATCGATGCCGGGCTGCACACGGTGCAGACCCGGGTCGAGCTTTTCGCTGTCGAGGTGCAGGAAGAAAAGCTGCGCGTGGCAAGCTTGCTGCTCAACAGCGTACTCACCGGTTTTTTGCTCGGCGCCGGCATTGTCGTTCTCGCGGTTTTTTTCACCGTTCTGCTGTGGGATGAGCATCGGTTGATCGCGCTCGCCGTTGCCGCGTTTTGCCTGATCGGTGGTGGTTTGCTGACAGCGAGAAATGCGGCGCGTGAATTCAAGCGCGGCAGTCGCCTGTTCCATGCCAGCCTGACTGAGCTGATGCGCGACCGGGATGCATTGCGGCGGGAAGAATGAAGCCCCACGACGTCGAATTCGCCTTGAGAAAGCAGCGGCTGCGGATTCGCGCCGAAACACAGCGCGCGGACATGATGAACCGGCTCGCTGGAATCGAAACCGTGCTCGACTCGGTCGACCGTGTGCGCGAACATACCCGCTGGGCGGCGGAAAACGTGCCATTGCTGTCCGGTGCGCTGCTTTTTCTCGTATTGCGGCCGCGCAGGGTGTGGCGATTTGCCCGGCAGGCGTGGGTGGGATGGCTGTTGTTGAAAAAAGCACGGCGCAGTGTCGGTCCGCTTCTAGCCACCGTGCAGGGCGTTCTTCGTCGTCGCACGACGTCCTGACCAAGCCGGCAAACCCGACCGCGCGGCGTATAAATACGGAGAAGGATAAGATACGCATGTCGCCACGGCAGCGCGGCGATGTTTCGTCTGCCGTGTTTTACCGTTGTCACCGGAAACGCCGCCATGCAAAGTTCTGGAGCTCCTGGCTCGCTGGAGGAAATTGTCCGGGCCCGCGAAGAGGCGGATTGCCTGGTCGATGCGGCCACGGTCGAAATTGCGTTGGCGCGTATGGCGAAGGACATTACCGCGCGCCTGGGAGCAAGCAACCCGATCGTCTATGTGGTGATGAACGGCGGTTTGATCCTGGCCGGCCGTATTCTGCCCCGCCTGCCGTTTCCGCTGGAGGTCGCCTACCTCCATGCCACGCGCTACGGCCACGAACTGCAAGGTGCGCGGCTGGATTGGCGGGTACGGCCGACACAGGATCTGCGCAGGCGCACCGTGCTGGTGCTGGACGACATTCTCGATGAAGGCCATACGTTGGCCGCGATCATCGAGTATTTGAAAGGCGAGGGCGCAGGAGAAGTGCTTTGCGCCGTGCTGGCGCACAAGGTTCATGCGCGCAAGGCTTATCCGGGCATGCGCGCCGATTTTACCGGGGTGGATGTCGCCGACCGTTTTCTGTTCGGTTGCGGCATGGATTACAAGGGCTACTGGCGCAATGCGCCGGGTATTTATGCGGTGAAAGGACGCTGAGGGCGGTTTCCATGTTGATTACCTTCAAATCCGACAGCAGCGCCGACGTCATCATGTTCGGCGACAGTGCGAAAAAATTGCTGGCGGTTATCGGCAAGGGTGCCGACGACGCCAAAGGTATCGTCACGCTCGAACAATTGCCGCAAGCCATCTCCCGCTTGCGCGCGGCCATCGAGGAGGATCGGACAAACCAGGTTCGGCAGAGCGATGCCGATCAGGATGAGGCCCGCGAAAAAGGTGAAACCGGCATGGCAGCGCCTGTCGGCTTCGCCCAGCGAGCCTGGCCGTTGCTCGATGTGCTGGAACGCGCGCAGCGCGATGGCGTACCGGTTACCTGGGGTGTCTAGGGGCTGAATCAAGGGGTATTCGCAATCCATGCGTTTGTTGCTGGCTGAAGACGACCCGATGATCGGCGCCGGCGTGCAGTGCGGTCTGCGCCAGGAGGGCTATGCGGTGGATTGGGTACGGGACGGCATGGCCGCCTTGCTTGCGCTGACCGTGCCGCCCGCCGAGGCCGCTTACGATTTGCTGTTGCTCGATCTGGGGCTGCCGGGCAAGGACGGCATAGCCGTGCTCAACGCGCTGCGTGGCGACGGCAATGCGTTGCCGGTACTTATCTTGACCGCGCGCGATGCGGTTGCCGAGCGCGTGCGCGGCCTCGACGCCGGCGCCGACGATTATCTCGTCAAACCTTTCGATCTCGACGAACTTGCCGCTCGCGTGCGCGCGTTGTTGCGCCGTCGCAGCGCCAGCCCCGGGCAGGTGATGCACCAGGCCGCCGGGGTGGTGGTCGACCCGGCCACGCACGCGGTCACGGCGGATGGCGAGCCGGTCAAATTGTCGGCACGCGAATTTGCCTTGTTGCGAGCGCTGTTGGAGCAGCCGGGCAAGCCTTTGTCGCGCACCCAGCTCGAAGAACGCATGTATGGCTGGGGTGAGGAGGTGGAAAGCAACGCCATCGAGGTCCACATCCACGCCTTGCGGCGCAAGTTGGGCGCCGAGCGCATTCGCAATCTGCGCGGTGTCGGCTGGTTCGTGCCGCAGGAATGATGAAATCCGGCGTCAACAGCTCATTTTAATGCCATGCATTTGAGACGATATGGCCTCTCCCTGCGGCGGCAGTTGTTGTTGTCGTTGCTCGGCGCCATCCTTGGCGTTTTTCTGTTTGGCGGCGTCGCTACTTACTATATGACGCGCGTCGAGGTGGACGAGATCATGGACTACCACCTGCGCCAACTTGCGTTGTCGTTGCGTGCGCCGCCGTTTCCCGGCACGCCTGCCGAGCCGCATCTCGCCCCCGACGATCAGGCTTTCGACATGGTGATCCAGGTTTGGGATGACAAAGGCGCGCGCCTGTATCTCTCCCGCCCTCGCGTCGCGTTGCCCGACCATGCGCAGCTTGGCTACGCCACCGTACCCACGGAAAAAGGCGACTGGCGTACCTATTCGATCATGTTCGGCAATCGCGTGGTCCAGGTGGCGCAGCCAATGTCGCACCGCAACCGCCTGGCCGCCGCCGCCGCGCTGCGCACGCTGATACCGCTGCTGTCGTTGTTGCCGCTCATCGGCGCGCTGATCTGGTATCTCGTAGGGCGCGGCCTGCGGCCATTGGAACGCCTGGCCCGCGCCGTGCGCGCTCGCAGCCCGGGCGCGCTCGCCCCGTTGGCCAGTGACGGCGTGCCGGAGGAGGCGCAGCCGCTGGTCGGGGCGCTCAACGGCCTGCTCTGCCGCCTCGATCAGGCGATGGCCAGCCAGCGCGCTTTTGTCGCCGATGCCGCACACGAACTGCGCACGCCCCTGGCTGCGCTGCAGTTGCAGTTGCAGCTTACCGAGCGCGCAACGTCGGAAACCGAGCGCCGCGCCGCGCTGACCGATCTGCGCCAGGGCCTGCAACGGGCGATACGGGTCGTGCAGCAACTGCTCACCCTGGCCCGCCAGGAGCCGGATGCCGATCCGCCCTCGCCCGCACCGGTCGATCTGGGCGAACTGGCTGGTCTTGTCATCGCCGATCATCAGGCTTTGGCCGAAGCCAAGCGCATCGACCTCGGCGCGGATCGGCTCGATGCCGCGACCACCGCATTGGCCGATGCGAATGACCTGCGCACCTTGCTCGGCAATCTGGTGGATAACGCCATTCGTTACACGCCACCGGGCGGGCGGGTGGACGTCAGCGCATGGAGTGAGGACGGCCGCGCGTGGCTGGAGGTGGCCGACGATGGCCCCGGTGTTCCCGCCGAAGAGCGCGAGCGCGTGCTTGATCGTTTCTATCGCCGCGCCGGCGAAAGCGAATCCGGCAGCGGCCTGGGCCTGGCGATCGTCAAGGCCGTTGCCGACCGCCACGGTGCCCGTTTGCTGCTCGATGCCGCGCCAGCCGGTGGCTTGCGTGTACGAGTAGGTTTGGAGAAAGCAGGCCTTGAAAAAGCCGGTGTGGCGGCAACCGGTTCGGCGAAGACCAGGGGCGGAGATATTCCGTAACATTTCGGCAGCGATATCTTAAGGTTTATTTAAGTCACGTTCTCCTAAGGTAGCGTCCAGTACGCAACACAAAGGAGAACGATCATGCAAGACCGCTGCCCTCGCACCGCCGTAGCCACGCTTATCCTGGCTTTCGCCGGCGCCTACGGGCAAACCGCCTTTGCCGATACCGTCCCTCTCCCCCGCACGCCCATGGTGTCGCTCGCCTCCATGGGGTTGCCCACGTTCGACAGCATTGTCCAGCGCGTTGGCCCGGCGGTGGTCAACATCAGTACCGAAGGTACGATGCGTACCGCCGAGGGAATGGACCCGGATGATCCTTTCAACGATTTCTTCCGCCGCTTCGGTCCGCAGTTCGGTGCGCCGGGACGTGCGCCCAAGCGCGGCCAGGGTTCGGGTTTCATCGTCAGCGCGGATGGCGTCATCCTGACCAACGCCCACGTCGTCGATGGTGCCAGTGAAGTCACCGTCAAGCTCACCGACAAGCGCGAATTCAAGGCGAAGGTCATCGGCGCGGACAAAGCCACCGACGTGGCCGTGCTGCGCATCGATGCGAAGGACCTGCCCACCATCCCGCTAGGCGATCCGCAGAAAGCGCGCGTGGGCGATTGGGTGCTTGCCATCGGCTCACCCTTCGGTTTCGAGAACACGGTGACGGCGGGCATCATCTCCACCAAGTCGCGCTCGCTGCCGAACGAAGGCTACGTTCCGTTCATCCAGACCGATGTGGCGGTCAATCCCGGCAACTCGGGGGGACCGCTCATCAACCTTGCCGGCGAGGTGGTCGGCATCAATTCGCAGATTTATTCCCGCTCCGGCGGCTATCAGGGCGTTTCCTTCGCCATCCCGATCGATGTCGCAGCCGGGGTGCGTGACCAGATCCTGGCCCACGGCAAGGTCATCCGCGGCCGTATCGGCGTGACCGTGCAGGAAGTCAATCAGGCGCTGGCCGAATCCTTCGGCTTGAAAAACGCCAATGGTGCGCTCGTCAGCTCGGTGGAAGAGAATGGACCGGCGGACAAGGCCGGACTCAAGGTGGGCGATGTGATTCTCGAGCTGAACGGCGAAAAAATCACATCCTCTTCCGATCTGCCTCCGCGCATTGCCGCCATCACGCCCGGCACAAGCGCAAAAATGCGCGTCTGGCGCAAGGGCGACAACCGCGACATGGAAGTGAAAATCGGCAAGTTCGCCGACAGCGAAGATATCGCCAGCGCGGCCGACGGCAAAGCCGGCCAGGGGCGCCTCGGCGTAGCAGTGCGTGCCTTGTCGGCGGAGGAGCGGCGGCAAGGCGAGATCCCCGGCGGACTCGTCGTCATGGACGTGAGCGGCGCGGCCGCCCGTGCAGGTATTCAGCGCGGCGATCTCATCCTCTCGCTCAACGGCCAACCGGTGGAAAGCACGGAGCAGCTACAAAAATTGGTAACAAAAGCAGGCAAACATATCGCCTTGCTGATTCAACGCAACGATGCACGAATTTTCGTTCCCGTCGAACTCGGTTGAAAAAGCCGTTTTCGTCCCCATATACCTCAACTAATCCAGGAACGACACAATGATGAAGCTACCAACCCTGTCCCGCGCAACTGTTGCGCAAGCGATCCGCCCCGAACGCACGGTCCCGGCCCGGATCGACCCCGGTGTGATCCGCCGTTTCCTCGATACCACCGCGACTGCGTTCGCCCTCGATGCGCCGGTGCAAAAGCCGCTCAGAGCGCGAACCAAGCGCACTGCGGCGAGCGGTACGGCCGCACGGTCCAAATTCACGCCGCCCAAATCGACCGCGCTGGCCATCGCCACCACGTTGCTCGGCCTGACGCTTGCCGCGCCCGCCGCCGCCATCGCCGGACGCAACAATTACCCGCTGATCGTTACGCCGGTGCAGTCCGGCTCCGAGCAGGACGAAGAGTTCGGGCAGATACGCGTCGGTATCTTCGATACCGCCGGCCAGCGTTTGCTGCACGCTCAAGTGCACGGCCGCACCCGGCTCGGCGCATTGCCCGCCGGCGAATACACGGTTGAAGTCAGCAGTGCCGCAGGCTCCAGCATTCATCAAGTGAAACTGGGTCCGGGCGAACGTGGCATCGTGCGCTACGGCCGGTTGCAGGCGTAGAAAGCGCAGCAACGAAGGCGGGGCGGCCCTACGCCGCCCCCGCGCGTCCCTCATGCGGGCGCACCCACCACCACCAGGCCGCCAGGCTGGCCCACATCACCCCCGCTATTACGGCCGCCATGGGCGTGGCCGACGACTGCAAGCCGTGGCCGACGGCGATGCCGGCCAGTGCGCTGAACCCCATCTGAACAAAGCCCATCAGTGCCGCCGCCGAGCCCGTCATGCGCGGATAGGCGGCCAGACCGATCGCAGTGGCGTTGGGAAAAGACAGGCCGACCGCGCAAGTCACAAACAACATCGGCACCATCACCGCCAACGGATGATGTACGCCAGACAGCGACAGCAGCAGAAACACCGAGCCTGTCGCACAGCCGAACATCACGCTGTAGCGCAACAACCGGTACGCGCCGATACGATGCGACAGACGGCCGGAAATCATCGTGCCGGCCAGATAACCCAACACGTTTCCGCCAAAAGCCAATCCCATACCCTGTGGAGACATGCCGAACAAGCCGATATAGACGAACGGTGCGCCGGAAATGAAAGCGAACAGCGCCGAGTAGGCGAAGGCATTGGTCAGCACCGCGCCGCGGTAAAGCGGATCGCCAAGCAGGGAGCGATAGTTGGCGGCGATGCGGGTCGGACGTATCGCTTCCGGGTCGCGATGGAGATTGGTTTCCATCAGCATGCGCCAGACAAAAATCGATTGAACTGCCGCAAACAGAACCAGGAATATGAAATTGGAACGCCAGCCGAAGGCCACTGTCATCCAGCCGCCCAGTAGCGGCCCGAGCAGCGGCGCCAGCGCCATTGCTCCACCGATATAGGACAGCATGCGCGCGGCATCGCGTGGACCGTACAGGTCGCGCACGATGGCGCGCCCCAGCACCGGACTGGCGCACGCCGCCAGCGCCTGGAAAAAGCGTGCGCCGATCAGGCCCTCGATGCTCGGCGCCAGGGCACACATGGCGGAAGTCAGGACATAGGCGACCATCGATACCACCAACACCGGCCGCCGCCCGTAGCAGTCCGACAATGGACCGATGACGAGCTGGCCGAAGCCGAAACCGACCATGTATACCGATAGCGTCAACTGCACGTTGGCGATGTCGGTAGAAAAAACATCGGCGATGGTCGGCAGGGCGGGCAGGTAGACATCGACGGACAGCGGTCCGATCGCCACCAGGGACGTAAGCAGGACGGCGAAGGCGAAGGTGGGGCGCATCGATCAATTATCTCATGCTCGAACATGAGCGCATTTTATTTCCAGGCGATATGGCGTTGGCTTGAGGCCCGGTGCGCCAATCCCGGACGATACCGGTTATGATCGTCGCCTTTCCTGGACACGATTGATGGCATTGTTATGAACACGCTATTCCGTACTACCCTGACCGCCGTTGCGGGAACGCTGGTCGCTACCGCCTGCTCCACGCTTTCCCCGAAATCCGAGCAGGGCGAAGCGGGTTCGTCCACAACCCAAACCGCAACCACGCAGCAGCAAACGAGTACTCCCGCCGTTCAGCAAGCCGCACAATCGCAGCAGCCTCCGTGCACGCCCGCCAAGCCCCAGGGCAAGAATCAAAAGAAAGGCAAGGCCGCGAAGGGTAAAACGCCGCCGCCGGCAGACGAATGCAAGCCTGAACAAACGGCTGCTGCCAGCGCGCCGCCCGCGAGTGCCACCAAGGCGTCGAATGCCGCGGGTTGTGGATCAGGCGGCAAGGATGGCCCAGGCATGCAAAACGGCTTGGTCGTCGACTCCTCGAAGGTCGAGGCTGGTTATGGCAAAGCCGTGAAAGGGATGAATGACTGGGAAGGCGAAATTACCGGCTGCCCCGCGTCAGGGAGCAAGTTCACCCGTCTGCAGATCGGTATGTCGATGCGGCAAGCTACCGATCTGGTCGGCAACGCTTCGGATGAAGGCGCCTATGTCACCGGCAAGGCGTGGATTCCCTTCTATTTCGGTTCCGATCGTCACCGCTACGAAATGATCTACAAGAACCAGGGGCGCCTGATTTTTGCCGGCGGCGGTGTGGGTGACTGGAGTGCCGGCCATCTGGTCTGGATCATTCACAACGCCAATGAGCCGGCATATCGGCAGTAAGCAGACCGTTGTTTGTCGTTCGCGCCGGGGGTGACGCGCATCCCCGGCACGTCGTGCCGCATCGAGGCAGGGCGGGTACGCTTCAATAAAAATGCAAAACAGCGGGAAAAACGGGGGAGTGTGGGGTGATCGCCTGCAGAAAGCCCGTCCGCAGAGAACCCGACCCAATTCAATCCAGCCAACTTCCTATTGGCTATCGCGACCGGCTGTCTCGATGCGCTCCAGGCTGCGCCCTGGCTCATCCCCGCTTGCCGAGGCCGGTTTTTCCACCAGTTTCGACAGCATGATCCCGATCTCGTAGAGCAGGCACATCGGAATCGCCAGCATCAATTGCGAGACGACATCGGGCGGCGTCACGATGGCCGCGACGACAAATGCGCCGACGATGACGTAGGGCCGAACCTCCCTGAGCTTGGCGACCTCGACCATGCCGGCCTTGACGAGCAGGACCACGATCACGGGCACTTCGAAAGTCAGACCGAAGGCGATGAACATCGACATGACAAAAGACAGGTATTGCTCGATATCCGGCGCGGGAACGATGCTCTTGGGCGAAAACTCGGCAATGAAACGGAAAACCGTGCCGAATACGAAAAAATAGCAGAACGCCATGCCGAGGAAGAACAGGAACGTGCTGCCCAGCACCAAGGGAATCGCAAAGCGCCGCTCGTGTGCGTAGAGGCCGGGGGCGATGAACGACCACGCCTGATAGAGCACGACCGGCAGCGCAAACACGAAGGCCACCAGCATCGTTACCTTGACCGGCACGAAAAACGGCGTAATCACGCCAGTGGCGATCATGTGCGTGCCCTGCGGCAAGGTCTTCATCATCGGCAGGGCCAGCAGGTCGTAAATGTTGCCGGCCCACGGCATCAGGCAGACGAACACCACGACAAACGCGATGAGCGCGCGCACCAGACGCGTGCGTAGTTCGATCAGGTGCGAAATGAAGGTTTCGTGCTGCTCTGTCATGGGCGCACCTTTGCGCTTTGCGTCTTGCCGGCAGGTGGCAGCAATTCTGTGAGCGGTGCGGCAGGACTCATATCTTGCCCGACGATTGTTCTGGTGCCGCCGGCCTGGGTGCCGCCGCGGCATCCAGGCTGAGTTCGAGTTGTGGGCTTGGTTCTACTGGTTCGGTTTCGGCGTCGCCTGCCGTTTCCGTTTGCACAGTGGTTTCCGTGGGGGCAGGCAGGGGCTCGGGCAGGGATTCGCCGGGCAGTGCGGATTTGATTTCCGCAGCGGTTTCTCCGAGGTCGGCTTCGACACTGGCAACCTGATTGCGTATCGAGCGCTCGAAATCGCCGGCTTGCTGCCGTACGTCTTCCTGCAGCTTCTTCAATTCCTCGAGCTGTATTTCGCGCTGGATATCGGATTTGACGTCGGAGACGTAGCGCTGCATCCGGCCCATCAGGTGGCCTGCCGTGCGTGCCACCTTGGGCAGACGCTCGGGGCCGATGACGATGAGCGCCACTGCGCCGATGACGGCAAGCTCTCCGAGGCTGAAGTCGAACATGATCGGTTTTCCGCCGCTAAAACGAAGGGGCGCTCGCTTCGGCGCCCCCTCGCGTCGCGCATTACGCGTCTGTCAGATCAGGAATGGTTCTTCTCGACCTTTTCCCGTGCCGTGCCTTCGATGGTCTGCCCATCGGCGGCGGAAATTTTCTGTTGCTGTGTTGCATCTCCACCGGTTTCGGCTTCCTTGATGCCTTCCTTGAAGCCCCGGACGGCACCGCCCAGATCCTGCCCGATGTTGCGCAGCTTCTTGGTGCCGAACACCAGCATGACGATCACCAGCACGATCAGCCAGTGCCAGATACTAATGGAACCCATCCCGCTCTCCTTAACGCTTCAACATGGGCGGCAGCGGATCCGGTCCGCCCAAGATGTGAACGTGGAGATG
>JAVBSY010000066.1:0-11564 GCA_031556475.1 Azoarcus sp. | reverse complement strand
GTGCAGCGGTTACAGACTCTGGATAATATACCCCGTAACTCTCACGGAGAAAAATAAAAAAAGGCGCAGGATCCTGCGCCTTTTTTTATTTTTCTCCGTGAGAGTTACGGGGTATATTATCCAGAGTCTGTAACCGCTGCACACTTATTCGTTCAACATAATATAAGCATTGTAAAACATAAATACTGGAGCAGACGCAACCCCAAGATGCCGAGCGGACTGACCTCCAGCGCAAAAATGCCGGTCGTCCTGGCAGAAAGGGGATAGCCCGTTTTCGCTGAATCCGCTACTGTGGCGCTCATGTAAAATAATCCGGCACTTCGGCAGTCCACGATACTCGTGCATCAGAACAAATAACCCGTCCGGCTATCCATGACCACTGAAAACCTCGCCCCCCAACCCGCACCGGCCGTAGAGCCCACACTTGATCCTCGCGCGGTACTGAAGCGTCTGCAGGAGCTTTCTCCCACGTTTCGAGAGTACAAACCACTCGCGCTACGCATCGATACGGCGATACTGGAACGTTTTCCCGAGTTCGAGCGCAAGGCGCTACGCTCCGCACTACGCTTTCACACCACGACGACGCGCTACCTCAAGGGTGTTGAACGCTCGACGGAGCGCTTCGATTTCGACGGTCAGGTTTCCGGCGAAGTCACCGAGGACCAGCGCAGCCATGCCTCTGGCATTCTAAAAGAGCGCTTCGCCACCGCCGCGCGCAACCAGCGGGAAAAACGCCAGGCGGAAGAAGCCGAACGCCGACATGCGGAAAAACTGAGCCAGTTGGTGAACAAGTTCGCCAAATGAGGAAGCTCCCCGGCGTTTGGCTCGTATGCGCCTGCGCGGCCGTATTTGCGGCCTCGGCCCGCGCGGAAACCGTGGGCGAGGTATCGACGGTATGGAAGCTGATAGGCCCCAATCACAAGATCGTCGTCGAAGCTTATGACGATCCGCGCGTCGAAGGCATTACCTGCTATGTATCGCGCGCCAAGACCGGCGGCATTGCGGGAGCAGTCGGCGTGGCCGAAGACTTGGCGGAGGCCTCGATCGCTTGCCATCAGGTCGGGCCGATCCGTTTCCGCGAACCACTGAAGCAGCAGGAAACCGTCTTCTCGGAGCGCCTTTCGGTGCTTTTCAAACGCCTGCAGGTCGTACGCATGGTCGACCCGGCTCGTAACGCACTCGTCTACCTCGCTTACTCGGACAAGCTCGTCGATGGCAGCCCGCAAAACAGTATCGCCGCTGTCTCCATCGGACGCGAAACGCCAATCCCGCTACGTAAATAGTTCCGTCGCGAGCAGGTCACCCTTCGTCCCGATGGATACGGTTCGCGTATAGCAACCATACGCCCACCGCTCCGGCAACAGCCAAAGCCATGCCCCCACCCGGATGACCGCTGCCGAACATCAGCCCCGCGAACAACCCCAGACCCATCACTCCACCAACCATCTTTTGTTCCATCACGCCCCCACCAGATCACACCGCCAATTACTGTTATTTTATACAGTAAAAATGATCTGGGGGCAACTGCCGTGCGAGCCTCGAAGAGAGGCAGAGTTGCGCTATAATCCGCAGCCACGCCGCTTTAGCTCAGTTGGTAGAGCAATCGCCTTGTAAGCGATAGGTCGTCTGTTCGAGTCAGACAAGCGGCACCAACACAAGCTCCAAGGTAGTCCATGGAGCACCAAGGCCCCTAAATTAATCAACAACTTAGGGGTTTTTCGTTTCTGTTTCAAGCCACCGCTTTCCATTGACTACCAGCACTTTTTGACGGTATTTTTGACGGTACTTCCCAAGCACCTCCAGGGAGATACCGTCAAATGTCCCTTACCGACATCACCTGCCGCGGCGCAAAGCCCGGCGGGATGCGTGAGATTTCACGTCGTTTTGGGTAGCATGAATCATGACTGCCCAAGTCCCGGATTCGCTGCACTACCTTGGCGAGCAATACACGCTCGCCGCCTTTAGCGAAGGCGAGCCGTTCTCGCCGATCGACGCCGGTTACCGGCCCGTCATGGCGAGCACTGCTTGCTGGCGCGGATACGTGTGCGGGTACGAGCTAAAAGATGGCTTACTGCATCTACGTGAGTTGTGGGTGAGCCATCAGCCGCGCAAGGCGCCGGTCACGCAGCGCCAACAGCCGCCCGACCTCAACGGCGTCACAGCAATCAGAGACGAGAAGTCATTCTTCGGCGACTGGCACTTCGACAACGTCGGCCTGCCGCTTGCCTACTCAGGCGGTCTCGTGATCATGCGTGATCTCATCCGCGAACTCTACGTGCACATGGGTTTTCACCCGGCGTGGAAGTATCAGCACGTGTACGAGTTGGTGTTTGAGCAAGGGCGCCTCATGGAAGCGCGCGACGCGAGCCCCGAGATGGCGCGATTGCGCACGCGTCTTCGGGAGGGGCTTAAGCCCGGCCCAAAAGCCTCACGTGCCCAGATCGAGGAATGGATCAACGGCTGCTTCAGCCGTGACTACGGCCGCAAGACGCCTGGCGGGTGGTCACGTTGAGCGGTTCTTACTTTCATGCTGCCGGAACCACACATTTACAACTAAGCCAGAGGTAAGCGTAGAAAGTGGCGGTATTTTTGGCGGTACTTCCCAAGTACCTCCAGGGAGATACCGCCAAATGGCTCTTACCGACATCATCTGCCGCGGCGCAAAGCCCGGCGACAAGCCGTACAAACTGACCGACAGCCAAGAGCTGTACCTGCTTGGTCACACCCGCTGGCAAATACTGACGCTGTGACTACTGTCACACTGGAAAACGCCACACAACGGCGTTCGGGGTCTATCCGGAGATTGACCTGAAAGACGCTCGCGAACGCCTGCAAACGAGATGCACCGCTCAGTCGCGGGGCACAGGTCAATGCTAAAAGAAGAGCTTGTCGATGTCCGCCGTGGCGTGCTGCCCGAGCGCGCGGTAGTGACGGTCGAGCCAGATCTGCGTCTGCTCGCGGCCCGCATCACGGAGGCTTTCGAGAAAGGCGATGTGCGCAACGAGCTTGCTCGCGCTGCCAAGCTTCGAAAGCACCGGCTGCGAATCGACGAGATGAAAGCGTGTCGCCAACAAGCGCCGTTCGAACCGGCTTTGCAGGAGCGGCGTCTCTGAAGCCGCGCCCTGCATCAGCGAGAAGATCCGCATTTCGCGCAGGAAGGCGCTGTTGAAGGCGAGCTCAGTCATGCGCTCCTGGATTTCCTCGACACTGCG
This sequence comes from Azoarcus sp., assembly GCA_031556475.1. Classification (GTDB taxonomy): domain Bacteria; phylum Pseudomonadota; class Gammaproteobacteria; order Burkholderiales; family Rhodocyclaceae; genus Azoarcus. Next base: position 8,352 of record JAVBSY010000066.1, on the reverse strand, counting down.
TGGCGTTTGCTCATGTTCGAGCGGCGCGAGCATCACCAGCAGGATATCGTCGCTCTCGCAGAAACGGAATAGCGGAAAAACCGGCGGATTCGCGGCGAAAGCGCCATCCCAGTAGGGCTCGCCGTCGATCATCACAGCCTGCTGAAGCGTGGGCAGACAGGCCGAGGCGAGCAGCGCATCGGAGGTAAGTTCACGGTTCTGGAAGAGCCGCAGACGGCCACTGTTCGCATGCGTGGTGGCGATGAAGAGCCTGAGAGGGCAATCGCGGCGCAGGCGCTCGAAATCGAACTGCGCTTCGATGAGTTCGCGCAATGGATTGATACCGAGCGGATTGAGCTGGTAGGGCGAAAACCAGCGCGTCATCTTGATCGCCATGCGCAGGCTCGACGACAGTTCGCCGGCATCGCTGACGTTCGCGAGCGATTCGGCCGGTGCGATTTCAGCCACGCCATGCCAGAAGCGCGCGAGCGATTCGCGCGCGCCATCGCGGCCGCCTTCGAGATAGCCGTGGGCCAGCGCGACGGCGTTCATCGCACCAGCGCTCGCGCCGCTGATGCCGTCGAATGCGATGCGGCCGTCTTCGAGTAGGGCGTCAAGCACGCCCCAGGAAAAGGCGCCGTGTGCGCCGCCGCCCTGCAGGGCAAGGCTGAGCGGGCGGATTTCAGTGTGGGCGGGCAGGGGGAGAGTCATATCGACCTCACATTTATGTTGCAATGCACAATTATAGACTACCACACTATTGCTATAGTTCAATACATATCATCATATTTTATATTGCAACGCAGCATTAATGCCGTTAGATGGCACCAGCGCCATCCGAGGCGTGGCAGACGTGCTCCTAAACGATGCGACCACCGCTTGCAGCCGGGTAGTGCTCCGCGACCGCGATCCGGATCGGCTCCACTTTCCCCCTCGGCGCAAGTGCCACGACACAACCGCCGAATCCGCCACCGATCATGTATGCACCATCTGATTCGCCGACCACGCCCTGGCGTACATCGAATTTCGGTTGTATTTCCTGGGGTGTACTACGTACTACGTCGCCAATCCTGATTCAGTCATGCCGTAGGGTTGGCACAAGAAGTGAGTGTCCGCAATGCCCCAACCCTCAATGAAAATCCCTGCTCACCACATCCAACGTCCCGAGCCAGGGTGACAGGTCAACCAATTGCCGGGCGATCAGTTGTACGACACCGTTGGCGCATTGCAGTCGGCCGCGCACGCCGAGAAGGCGCGCACCAAGCACTTCGCGGCGCTGGCGCTGCACCACGCGCGGATGGACGATGACGTTGACGACGCCGGTCTCGTCTTCGAGGGTGATGAACACGCTCTTGGCCGATCCTGGTTTCTGGCGGCAGGTGACCAAACCTGCCGCATGGCCGGCGATGCCGTCGCTTGGCCCCCCGCCGCGCCTGTCGGCATCGCGTGCCATCTCATGCAATTCAGCGCTGGTCAGAAAGCGGCGTTTCGCCAGCCGGGACCGCAGCAGCGCAAGCGGATGGCGCCCGAGCGTGAGGCCGAGCGTGCGGTAATCGGCGACGATCGTTTCGCCTTCGCTGGGTACGGACAATGCGACGGGCGCCTCGGGCGCGACAGCGGCATCGAACAGGTCGCCTTGCAGTTGCAGCCCGCTCACGTTCCAACTGGCCTGCCGACGGTGGCCGCTCAGGGTCTTGAGCGCATCGGCCTCTGCAAGGCGGCGCAGTTCGGCCGAGGAAAGACGTGCGCGCAACGCGAGATCCTGCACGCTCTCGAACGCACCATCACAGCGCGCCCGCTCGATGCGCTCCCCTGCCTCCTGCGCGAGGCCGTTGATCTGGCCGAGTCCCAGCCGCACCGCCGGCCGCGCGCCGGCCGTCGCTTCGAGATGGCAGAACCAGCCGCTGTATGCCACATCGGCCGCTTCGATGCGCACACCGTGGCGGCGTGCATCCTGCACAAGCTGCGCGGGCGCGTAAAAACCCATCGGTTGACTGTCGAGCAGAGCGCACAGAAAAGCCTCGGGTTCATGGCGCTTGATCCAGGCCGAAGCGTAGGCGAGCAGCGCGAAGCTCGCCGCGTGCGACTCGGGAAAGCCGTATTCGCCGAAGCCCTCGATCTGCCGGCACAGCGCCTCGGCGAAGGCGTCGAGCCCTTTTCTGTGCATGCCCGCACGCAGCTTGTCCTTGAATTTTTCGAGGTGGCCTTTCTTTTTCCATGAAGCCATCGCCCTGCGCAACTGGTCGGCTTCACCCGGCGTGAAGCCAGCCGCGACGATCGCCAGTTGCATCACCTGCTCCTGGAAGATCGGCACGCCGAAGGTGCGGTCGAGTACCGCATCGATCTCCGGGCTGATGCGCTGCACCGATCTCTGCTCGGCATGGCCCTTGAGGTAGGGATGCACCATACCGCCCTGGATCGGCCCGGGGCGCACGATCGCGATCTGCACGACGAGGTCGTAGTAGTTGCGCGGGCGCAGGCGCGGTAGCATCGACATCTGCGCGCGCGATTCGATCTGGAACACGCCCACGGTGTCGGCCGCGCAGATCATGTCGAAGGTGGCCGCATCCTTGGCCGGAATGGTGTCGATGCGCCACGCCGCACCGCGCCGCTGCGACACCAGCGCAAGCGCGCGGTGCAGCACGGTGAGCATGCCCAGCGCCAGCACGTCGACCTTGAGCAGGCCCAGCGATTCGAGGTCATCCTTGTCCCATTGGATCACCGAACGCTCGGGCATCGCGGCGTTCTCGATCGGCACCAGCCGCGACAGCGGCCCGCGCGAGATCACGAAGCCGCCGACGTGCTGCGACAGATGGCGCGGAAAGGTCCGCAGCGTGTCGGCCAGCACCAGCCATTTCGCGACGCGCGGGCTATCCGGCCGCAGCCCGACGCTCGCAAGGCGCGCGGGTAGTTCCTCGCGCCGGTCCCACCACGCGAGCGAGCGTGTCAGCGCGGTGATTTCCGCCTCGCCAAAGCCAAGCGCCGTTCCAGCATCGCGCAGCGCGCTCTTGGTGCGATAGCGGATCACAGTGGCCGCGATCGCGGCGCGATCGCGCCCGTACTTGCGGTAGACGTACTGGATGACTTCCTCGCGCCGCTCGTGCTCGAAATCGACATCGATGTCCGGCGGCTCGTCGCGCTCGCGCGAAAGGAAGCGCTCGAACAGAAGATGCGCGCGTGTCGGATCAACCTCAGTGATACCCAGCGCGTAGCACACCGTGGAGTTGGCCGCCGAGCCGCGCCCCTGGCACAGGATGCCTTGCCCGCGTGCGAAGTTGACGATGTCGTAAACGGTGAGAAAGAAAGCCTCGTACCGTTTCTCGGCAATCAGCGCGAGTTCCCTCTCCACGCCCTCGCGCACGTTTGCCTGAACGCCTTGGGGATAGCGCCGGCACAGGCCGGCCTCGACCTCCTGGCGCAGGTATGAAGCAGGCGAATGCCCGTGCGGGACGATTTCCTCGGGGTATTCGTAGCGCAGCGTCGCGAGATCGAAACAGCAGCGCCCGGCAACACGGACCGTCTCGGCCAGCAGCGCCGGCGGGTACAGCCGCGCGAGGCGCGTGCGGGCCCGCAGGTGTCGCTCGCCGTTGGGAAAGAGCACTCGCCCAGCGGCAAACACGGTGGTGTGCAGGCGGATCGCCGTCAGCGTGTCCTGCAGCGGACGGCGGCTGCGCGTGTGCATATGCACATCGCCAGCCGCCACCAGGGGGATTCCGGATTGCCGGCCGAGTTGGCGCAGCGCTTCGAGCCGCGCCGCGTCGTCGAAGCAGCAATGCAGCTCGGCGGCGATCCACAGCCGGGGCCGCGGTCCTTGTTCCGTTTGTTCCGTCGGAAAGCGTTCGGCTAGCCAATGTGCGTCTTCCAATGCCGGCGCCTCGCCGGGAACCCACAGCGCAAGACAGCCCGGCAACGCGCCGCGCAGGACGACCGGCGCCAGATCGCCGCGCACGAGCCGGTATTCGCCTTTGGGCGCGCGCCGCCGCGCCAGCGTGATGAGACTGCACAGGTTGCCGTAGCCCTCGCGGTCCTGCGCGAGCAGCACCAGCTTGAGACCGCATTCGAGCGTGAATTCGCTGCCGACGATCAATCGGGGCAGCGGTGCGGGCGCAGGGAGCACATGGCCTTCGCGACGCGCGTGTTCGGCCTGTGCAGCGTCTTCCTCGCGCAAGTCCTGGATCGCCTGCCAGGCTTGCACGACACCGGCGACGGAACATTCGTCGGTGAGCGCGAGCGCGTGGTAGCCGCGCGACCTTGCCTGCGCAAGGAGTTCCGCCGGGTGCGAGGCCCCACGCAGAAAGCTGAAATTGCTCAGGCAGTGCAGTTCGGCGTAGGCAGGCAGTACGTCACGCGAAATGTCCATGCAGCCACCATCCTTGCGCATCGCGGAAGATCCACAGCCACTGGCCGGCCTCCGACAGCGCAATGTAGTAGTCGCGGCGCAGATCGCCGGGGCTTCTTGCGCCGTCGGCCTCGTGCGCGGCATGTTCGCCCTGGTCCCACCAGCCGCTTTCGATGCGTTCCGGCCCAGCCACACGGCGCAAGCGTCCGTGATGTTCCAGCCCTGCGGGATGCTCGCGCAGCGCCAGCGGTTCGGGCAACAGCCACAGCGGGCGCGGCGGCACCGGCCCGTACGCCGTGCCCGAGCCCTGCGCAACGTGCCGTGTCGCGCATTCGGGCCGGTGGTCTTCGCACACAGCCAAGCCATGCACCGCGGACCTGCCCAGGCGCGCGCGCAGACGTTCGACGACCGGTGCCAACGCCTGCGCGGAGCTCTGCGCGAAGAGCCCCGCCGTCGCACCGGGCAGCGACACAGGCGCATCCGCATCGAGCCGCAGGTCGGTCACAGGCGCAGGGAGCTTGCAGCGATCCAGATGCTCACGCAGCACGCGCTCCATGCGCGCGAGATCGTGGGTCGCGCCGGCGAAGTGCAGCACAAGTCGCGTAGGCTCGCAGCCCGGCTCGTGGATCAGGCTGAATTCGCATTGCGTAACGCCAGCACCGCGCGCGCCGAGCCAACCCGTAAGCACCGCAAGCAACCGGTGCGCCGCGAACAGCAGCATCGCGCTGTGCTCGACCTTGGCCGGTAGTTCGATCCTCTGCGCAAAGACTTCGGGAAAGACAAAGACCGGGCGAAGATCGGGCTCTTCGCCCAGGGCACGCACGATCTGCCGTACCAGCACGGAACCGAAGCGGCGCGCGAGCCCGGCGCGCGGCAGCGCGAAAAGATCGCCCAGGCGCTTTACGCCCAGCGCGGCGAGTGTGCTACACGCGGCCGGTGCCAGCTCCAACACCGCCACACCCAACGGCGCAAGCGCGGCAGGCAGTTCTTCCGCTTCGAAGCACATGCCCGATCGCCCGGCACGCGCGAGCCATTGGGCGGCTTGCGGGGTTGGCGCCAACGCCAGATGCACACTGAAGTTTTGCGCGGCAAGTTCCGCGCGCATGCGCCGCCCCAAAGCACGCAGCCCACCGAAAAGCCGCAGGCTCGCGCCGATTTCGATCAGCAGTTCCGCATCGTTCGCGATACTGACCTGTGACGAAAACCCACCCGCCCAGCACGCGAGCTGCTGTAGCGTGGCCGCTTCGCGCGCAGGGTCGCGCTCATGGGCCTTGAGCTCGGGTGCAAGGCCCAGGGCTCCGGCCAGCCGCATACCAGCCGTGATACCACGAGCCTCGGCCTGCGTATTGGCCGCCACCACAACAAGCCGGTCCACCGCGACGGCCGGTCCTTCATCGAGGGGAAAAGCCTCGAGCGGCAGGCGATGAAAGCGTAGCGCAAGCCAGAGGACGGTCATCGCGGCACACCAACAATCTCACCATGCCGGGGCATGATTCTCTCCGGAGCGGGCCGGGCAGCGATGGGCGGTTCGGGCGTGAGACGCGACCAAGACAGCGGACGTTCGACCCGCAGGACCAAGGGCTCGATGCAAGCCGGACCACGGCGTTTCAAAAGATGCACGCGCATCCCCGCCGCGCAGCCTTCGAGCGCAAGGCGTAGCGGCGCGGGCGACGGATGAGCCACGCAAGCACTCGGACGTAACAGGAAAACCAGCGTACGGCTCCCCTCGCAAGCGAGCTGCAAGCGGCGCAATGCGGAGTTGCTCGTGTGCGCGGGCAACCAGGCGAGCATCGCACCAATCGCGCCACACGCGAGCAACTGCCCGGCGCTCCAGACGATTTGCTGCTGCGGCGCCTGCACACACAGCAACTGCGCCAATGCAAACTGCGCCGCCCAGGCGGGCGCATGGGGCATATGGGGCGGTGCGACAACGGCAATCGGCGCCTCCTCGGCCACCACGCGCAACGCAGGCAGCAGCAGCGAGATTTCACCGATGCCGCATTGGTCCGCCAGCAGCTCGACCAGCGCACCGCGCGGCCAGCCGCCGCCCGGCAGTTGTGCGTCAAGCTCATCGAAACCGCTCGATTGCGTCTGCCCGTCGAACACGGCCAGCCGGTCGCCTCGCCACACATCGGCGCGGTGCAGGATTTCCGTCAGGTTGGCAGCGGCGGACATGGAAGTGGAAGATGCTTTGCATCAAGCGGGGCAATTTCTTGAATACTGTTATTTTATACAGCTTAAAGAAACTTGCCAGAAGGCCTGCACCGAAACGGTCGCTATCCGGCCAGGGAAACATTTCCGGTTTTACAGGCAGCTCTTGCAGCTTCCCACCGCGACGCCTGTCGCAAGACCCGGCAACAGTGCAGCAGGGGCAGAGAATCCATAGCACGACCGGCCACCAACCGCACAACAACACGGAACGCCTGCTCAATGGTACGTGCAGCCCCTTGAACACATACACCCTCGATATCCCACTGCTTACCCGGCCCACGCTGGCGCCAACAAAAAGCAAGGTGTCCGCTTCGATGCGTTGTACCGGGTATATTTCTCCCAGACACAAAGCGGGACTCATCCCGTACCTCCAGCGCCGGTATCGGATGCGCACGCAACACCCCTCGTGTGCATGCCTGTTTCATTTAACCTGTATGCTCGGCATGGTGTAATACTCCCTTACACTCGTCATCAATTGACGATCAAGACACCAACCAAGCGGAGCTCGACGTGGATCAAGCAGAATTCAACAAACACGCGCTGGAAAAATTTCAGTCCATCGAATCGACGCTGCAGCGCCTGCAAACACAAAGTGCCTGCCTGCAGGCGTTCTGCCTGGCGCTTGGCGAGCAAAGCGGGCTGGATCTGCCCAAGCTGGAAGAGGATTACGAAGTCAAGATCCTGCAGGTGCTGGAAGCACTGCCTCCCCAACAGCAAGACCCCATGACGCTTGCCCTGTTTGGCGAAACCTTGTGCCGGACATTGCGCCAGAGCGGTAAGGCGGGCTGACTCCACGCAACATCCCCGCCAGACCAGCTCATTACGCCGCACCCTTCATGCCCTGGCTTTTCCGCTGGTTCGACCGCACGATCCTGGAGCTTGGCCGTCAGATACGCTTGACGTATCTGCCGCCGCTCATGGTGTATTGCGCCTATGGCATATCGACGCTGACGAGCATCGTCGGAACGTTCTTCATCAAGGATCATCTCGACCTGTCGGCATCCTTTCTCGCCACGCTCGGCTTCTGGGCCATGATTCCGTGGACCTTGAAGATTCCACTCGGACATCTGGTCGACTTGCTGTGGCGTTACAAGGCGGGTTTCGTCTACCTGGGCGCAACGCTGATCGCCGCCAGTCTGCTGATCATGATCGGGCTGCTCGGCAACCCGGAAGCGATGCGTACGCTGCTACCGCCCGCAACTTGGTTCGTGATCTCCACGTTGCTTGCACCGCTGGGCTACGTGATGCAGGACGCGGTGGCCGATGCGATGACGGTCGAGGCGGTACCACGCTTCGACGTCCGCGGCGAAGCCTACGCCGAAGAAGAAATACGCCTGATGCACACGACAATGCAGATGCTCGGGCGTGTGGCCATCATCGGCGGTGGCGTGGTGGTGTCGCTGATCAACGTTGTACTGTTCCAGGGCACGGAAGAACTTACGCAAGTACAAAAAGCGGCGATCTACGTGCGTATTTACGAATACGCACTGTTTGTGCCCATCTTGTCGGTCAGCGGCGTATTCCTGGCCCGTATGCTGAAATGGCGCGACGCCAGACAGCTCGCCGCGCTTGGCCGTGGCCGCGAAGAAATCGCCCGCATGTTGCACGAACCGGAAGAAAAGGTAACGCCAAACCGGTGGATTCTCGGCGGCAGCACGGTTTTCATCGCAATCACGCTCGGCGTCGGGCTGTCGGATTTCAGTTACGCGGAAGAAACGATTCTCGCCGGTTCCTTTGGCGTCATTGGCTTCATGATGATGAAGCTGCTGCGGGAACTGTCGCCCGAAGCCCGTCGCACACTGGTCGGCACCGCCATCGTCATC
>JAVBSY010000078.1:0-4560 GCA_031556475.1 Azoarcus sp. | reverse complement strand
GCCAGTACGGCGGCGACATGAAGGAAACCTACGGCGTGCCGGTCGAGGAAATCGTCCAGGGCATCAAGTACGGCGTACGCAAGATCAATATCGACACCGACATCCGCCTGGCGATGACCGGCGCGATCCGCAAATTCATGGCCGAAAACCCGTCCAAGTTCGATCCGCGCGAATACCTCAAACCCGCACGAGAGGCCGCCAGACAGGTGTGCGAGGCGCGCTTCCAGGCCTTTGGCTGCGCTGGCCAGGCGAGCAAGATCAAACCGGTGTCTTTGGAAAAGATTGCAGCTCGTTATAAATCGGGCGAGTTGTCCCAGGTCGTGCGCTGAACGTGCCCGCGGAAAACACGCCATCGAGCGTGTTTTTTTTCGTGGCTATTATCAGATAATGAAATTCCGTAGCGAAGAATCCCCCAACACAACATGTCGACCAAGGCCAACGTCAAGCTGAGCATCACCTTCAATTTCGACCTCGTGCTCCCCGACGCGATGGTGGATGCGGACCATGGAGCCTTGTGCCGACGCTTGAACGAATTGCTTGGCCCGATGGTGCTCCAGGGCATGCCTACCGTGACCGCCAAGCGTCTGGCGCAGGTCGGCGGCAGTATCGTTGCCCATCACCACCACCTGGACGCGAGCAGCCTCGCCGTACCCGCGCTTGCCCAGGAGCTTTTGGTCGCCGCCGCGCCGCACCTGACTGACGACGAACTCGTTCAACTTGCCCGCCGTGCGGCAAGCAGGCTGCCTGCAGGCGAAGATGAACGGCGCGCCTTCCTGCGCCGCCAGGCCCTGGCGATGGTCAACGAATACCGCACCATACCGTGCATCGTCACCGCCAAGCTTACTTCCGGCGCGGTCGCGGAATTGGACGGCAAGCTCAACCTCACCAACGGCAATGTCCTGATCGGCGAACGTGACCGCCAGCAACGTCTGCAACCCAAGCAGGGGCCGGTGGAAGTCACCGCGGCCGAAGGCGATGCGCGTATGTCGGCGGAATTCGCCGGCCAGACCTTGAGCGGCCCGGTGATCGATGTGCCCGTCGCCGATCTCGCACGCTGCCGCGACGTGCTCATCGCCGTCTGGCAGATGGATAACCGGGCTTGATGTCAGGCGGATAGCCCGCGCGCGCGGGCTGAAACCCGCGCCTGCCCAGAGTAACAATCTCCCGTCGTGCCTTTGGCAAAACCGTGCCTCGCGGGCATGGGTTGCTCCATTTGGGCATTTCATCCTGGTGTCTTGTTCGGCGGGCTCCCTTGGCCTTTCGGCATTCCGCTGTGAATGAGCGGCTTTCAAGCGTTTTGTGTTGCGTTCTATTCTGTCCTGCATAGACAGCATTGGCGGCTGGGAAGCGCTACGCGGCGGCTTGAATGGAACTGGCCGCCCGCATCGGTATCGAAGGCTTACCCGATCGCACGGAAAGGCGTTGTCGCGCTTTCCCGGCTTGTTCGAGGAGGCCGCGAGATATGCACGCAAGCCGCTACACATCGACCGCGATGGCCCTGCACTGGCTGATCGCCATTGCCATTTTCGCCATGCTCGGCCTCGGTTTCTACATGGCGGGCCTGTCGCTGTCGCCGACCAAACTCAAACTTTATTCCTGGCACAAATGGGCGGGTGTCACCGTGTTTCTGCTCGTCGTCGTCCGCCTTGGCTGGCGCGTAGCCCATCCGCCACCGCCGTTGCCATTCGGCATGGCGCTGCCGATGCGCCTGGCCGCTTCTGCCACGCATGGCTTGCTCTACCTGCTGATGTTCGCCATACCGCTTTCCGGTTGGGTGATGAGTTCGGCAAAAGGCTTCCAGACGGTGTGGTTCGGCATCCTCCCCCTGCCCGATCTGGTGGCGAAGAACGTGGAACTGGGCGACCGCCTGCAAGCGCTGCATTCCACCCTCAACTGGGTTCTCGCCGCCGTTGTCGTGCTGCATATCGGCGCCGCGCTCAAGCACCACTTCGTCGACCATGACGACATCCTTACCCGCATGCTGCCCGGCGCTGGCAGGCAAACCTGAACTTCTCCCTACCTCTACCCCGAGAAACCACCGGAGAGCGCACACATGAATACGAACATCATTCGCCGAATGTCGTATCGGGTATCGCTGTTCGCCGCCACCGTCTTCACCGTGGCCTTGCTCGTACCGGCTGCGGGCGCGGCTGAACTGAACCGTGTCGATGCCGCAGCCAGCCGGGTCGACTTCACCTACAAGCAAATGGGTGTGGCGATGGACGGCCACTTCGGCAAAGCGAATTTTCAGCTTGCCTTCGATCCGGCCAAACCGGAAACGAGCAGCGCAGCCGTCGAGATCGACGTCACCAGCGTCGATGCCGGCTCCGCCGACGCCACCCAGGAAGTCGCCAGCAAACCCTGGTTCGACGCCGCCCATCATCCCAAGGCCGTATTCAAGTCGGCCAAGGTCAAAGCGCTGGGCGACAATCGCTACGAAGCCAACGGCACGTTGACGATCAAAGGCCGCAGCCGCGAGGCCGTGGTACCGTTTACCTTCGTGCAGCAAAACGGGGGCGGCGCCTTCGATGCCGTACTCACCATCAAGCGCGGCGATTTCGGCATCGGTGACGGTGAATGGGCCGATTACGGCATCGTCGCCAACGAAATCGCCCTCAAAATACATATACAAGCGCTCCAGTAAGCCTTCTTCTCTGCCAGCTTTTCCGTTTTTCAACGCAGCACCCGAGCCCACCCTTGAACAGGAGCAGCCATGAAAAAAGCACTTGCCGCCTTCGCATTCGCCACCGTTGTTGCCGTTCCGGCCTTTGCCGCGCCTGAAACCTACGTTATCGACAACAATCACACCTTTCCGCGTTTCTCCTACGGCCATCTGGGCTTTTCCATCCAGATGTCGCGCTTCAACAATACCTCCGGCAAGGTCATGTTCGACCAGGAAGCGAAAACCGGCGCGGTGGATATAACGATCGACACGCGCTCGGTCGATACAGGCTCCGAACTGTTCAACAAGCATATCCAGGGCAGCGATTTCCTCGACACCGCCCAGTACCCGACCGCCACCTTCAAATCCACCGCGGTGCGCTTCGAGGGCGGCAAGCCGGCCAGTGTGGAAGGCAACCTGACCCTGAAGGGCATCACCAAGCCGGTTACGCTGGAAATCACCTCTTTCCACGCCGCGCCTCACCCCATGCTGAAAAAAGACGCGATCGGCGCCAACGCCATTACGGCCGTCAGGCGCAGCGACTTCAACATGAGCAAGAACGTACCTGCCGTCGACGACGACGTAACGATCAGCATCGCCATCGAAGCGATCAAGGAATGATTTCACCCATCCCCGCCCCGGGCTGGACCCTGGGGCGGGGATCGCATATGGCGGTGGCCGGACATCGAACCCTCATCTACTCCACCCCGGCTTCGCACTCGCGTGTGAGTTTTCATGGCGGCGGAAATCATCGCCACGGCCCTATAATCGCGTTTTTCCATAAGGGATGAACCGTGGCCCGCCCGCTTTTCGAATCCACCATCCGCAGCCTGCCGCTGCTCGGTCGCGGCAAAGTGCGCGACATCTACGCCATCGACGCCGGCCATCTGCTGATCGTCACCAGCGATCGCCTTTCCGCCTTCGATGTCGTCCTGCCCGATCCCATACCGGACAAAGGCCATGTGCTCACCGCAATGGCCAACTTCTGGTTCGCCCGTCTCGGCCACATCGTGCCCAACCAGCTCACCGGCATCGACCCCGAAGCGGTCGTTACCGTCGACGAGCGCGAACAGGTGCGCGGCCGTGCACTGGTGGTCAAGCGGTTGCAACCGCTGCCCATCGAAGCGGTGGTGCGCGGCTACATCATCGGCTCGGGCTGGAAGGACTACCAGCAAACCGGCGCCATCTGCGGCATTACCTTGCCGCCGGGCCTGAAGCAGGCAGCCAGGCTGCCCACGCCGATCTTTACCCCGGCCTCCAAGGCCGAAGTCGGCGAACACGACGAAAACATCTCCTTCGAACAAGCCCAGGCGCATTGCGAACAAGCCCTCGCCAAATCGCTCGCCGGCACCGGCAAGCGCGGTGCCGATCTTGCCGCCCAGGCCCGCGATGCAGCGATCGCGCTCTACACAGAAGCTGCCGACTACGCCCTGGGGCGCAGCATCATCATTGCCGACACCAAGTTCGAGTTCGGCATCGACGCCAGCGGAACACTCCACCTCATCGACGAAGCACTGACGCCCGACTCCTCCCGCTTCTGGCCGGCCGACGGCTACCGAGAAGGCATCAGTCCGCCGTCCTACGACAAGCAATACGTGCGCGATTACCTCGAAACGCTCGACTGGAACAAAACCGCGCCCGGTCCGACGCTACCGGCCGACGTCATCGATCGCACCGCGGCCAAGTACCGCGAGGCCTACGAACACTTGACCGGCCAATCGTTATCCAACCCGGACTCCAGTACATCGTTATAATGCGGCCCGTTCGGCTCGTGGAACGACCCACGGGAACAAAGCTGGCGGGCAGGGTGTGGCGGCCCTGATCACCATCCGACGTTGTTCGCGAGCCTAATTACCGGGTGGCCCCGAAGCTGCCCAAACCCGCGTTTGAAACCCGAA
>JAVBSY010000024.1:0-48916 GCA_031556475.1 Azoarcus sp. | reverse complement strand
ATGAAGGATCAGGAGTAAGACCATGAGAGTTCAAGCTTCGGTGAAATGTATTTGCCGTCATTGCAAGGTTATCCGCCGGAAGGGTGTGGTGCGTATCATTTGCACCGATCCTCGGCACAAGCAGCGCCAGGGTTGATCTGGCCTGATAAACATACTAAAATCTAATGTTCCGCATTTTGGGGTAAACGAATGGCCCGTATTGCTGGGGTTAACATTCCCAACCATAAGCATACCGAGATCGCATTGACTGCCATTTTTGGCGTTGGTCGCTCGCGTGCTCAGAAAATTTGCGACGCAGCAGGGGTTGGACGTTCGGTCAAGGTCAAGGATTTGACCGAGTCCGATATGGAAAAGCTGCGCGATGAGGTCGGTCGTTTTGTCGTAGAGGGCGACTTGCGTCGTGAAGTAACCATGAACATCAAGCGTTTGATGGATCTGGGTTGCTATCGCGGAGTCCGTCATCGCCGTGGTCTGCCGTTGCGTGGGCAGCGTACGCGCACCAATGCACGCACCCGCAAGGGGCCGCGCAAGGCAATCGCCGGTAAGAAGTAATAGGAACGGATAATGGCTAAAACAGCAACGAAGGTCCGGAAAAAAGTCAAAAAGAACGTCGCGGAAGGTATTGCGCACGTTCATGCGAGCTTCAATAACACCATCATCACCATTACCGACCGGCAGGGCAATGCCTTGTCGTGGGCGACTTCCGGTGGTGCGGGTTTCAAGGGTTCGCGCAAGAGTACTCCGTTTGCCGCGCAGGTCGCTGCCGACGCGGCGGGAAAGGCCGCTCAGGAATGTGGTGTGAAAAACCTGGAAGTGCGCATCAAGGGGCCTGGCCCGGGGCGTGAATCCGCTGTGCGCGCGCTCAATGCGTTGGGGATGAAGATCTCCAGCATCACGGATATCACACCGATTCCCCATAATGGCTGCCGTCCGCCGAAGAAGCGCCGCATCTGACAAGGAGTTGAAACGTGGCTCGTAATCTCGATCCAAAATGCCGTCAGTGCCGCCGCGAAGGCGAAAAGCTGTTTCTGAAGGGCGAAAAGTGTTTTACCGATAAGTGTGCAATTGAACGTCGCGCCTACGCGCCAGGACAACATGGCCAGCGTTCTGGTCAGCGTCTGTCCGGTTATGGCGTTCAGTTGCGTGAAAAGCAAAAGATCCGCCGTCTGTATGGCGTGCTCGAGCGCCAGTTCCGCAAGGTTTATTCCGAAGCGGACCGCCGCCGCGGGCAGACCGGTGAGAACCTGTTGCAGTTGCTCGAAGGTCGCCTGGATTCCGTGGCTTATCGCATGGGTTTCGGCGCATCGCGCGCTGAAGCACGCCAGGTCGTCCGTCACAACGGCGTTTTGGTGAATGGAAAGCGTGTCAATATTCCTTCCTATACGGTCCGTCCTGGCGATGTGATCGAGCTGACGCAGCGTTCGAAGGTTCACCTCAGGGTCAAGGCCGCGTTGGAGGCCGCCGAGTCCCGTGGCTTCCCGGAATGGATCGAGGTGGATGTGAAGGCGGGTAAAGGCGTGTTCAAGGCTTATCCGCAACGCACCGAACTGCCGCCGACGATCAATGAAGGCTTGGTTGTGGAACTGTACTCCCGTTGATCGGGCGTGCTGATATTCTCCTAGTGCCGAGGAAATGCTGATGCAAAGCACTGCACTGCTGAAACCGCGCATCATTGACGTTCAGAACATTTCACCCGTGCAGGCACGGGTGACAATGGAACCGTTCGAGCGTGGTTTTGGCCATACGTTGGGGAATGCGCTACGGCGTATTCTTCTGTCCTCGCTGCCTGGTCACGCGCCCACGGAAGTGTCCATCGAGGGTGTCCTGCACGAGTATTCGACGCTGGACGGGATGCGCGAGGACATTGTCGATCTGCTGCTCAATCTCAAGGGCGTTGTGCTGAAACTGCACAACCGCAATGAGACGGTGCTGCGGTTGGCGAAATCCGGTGAGGGCATCGTGACCGCGGCCGATATCGAGGCTGGTCACGATGTCGAAGTGATCAATCCGGATCATGTCATCGCGCATCTGGCGCCTGGTGGCAAACTCGATCTGCAGATCAAGGTCGAAGAGGGCCGTGGCTATGTGCCCGGCAATGCGCGTCCGGTCCTCTCCGAGAACAAGACGATCGGCCGCATTATGCTGGATGCGTCGTTCAGCCCGGTGCGCCGCGTGAGCTATCTGGTCGAGAGCGCTCGCGTCGAGCAGCGTACCGACCTGGATCGCCTGGTGATCGATATCGAGACCAATGGCGCGGTCGACCCGGAAGAAGCCATTCGCTACGCCGCGCGCGTGCTTATGGACCAGTTGTCGGTGTTTGCCGATCTGGAAGGCACGCCGACGTCGATCGAGATGCCGAAGCAGCAGTCCATCGATCCGGTGTTGCTGCGTCCGGTGGATGATCTTGAGTTGACGGTGCGTTCGGCGAACTGTCTCAAAGCCGAAAACATTTACTACATTGGCGATTTGATTCAGCGTACCGAGACGGAGTTGCTCAAGACGCCGAATCTGGGACGTAAGTCGCTCAATGAGATCAAGGAAGTGTTGGCCGCTCGCGGGCTGACTTTGGGCATGAAATTAGAAAACTGGCCGCCGGCCGGGCTTGAGAAGCTCGGTTGATCGGTTGTGAAGTGAGGAATAGAGATGCGTCACCGCAACGGTCTTCGCAAGCTTAACCGGACCAGCAGCCATAGACAGGCGATGTTCCGCAATATGGCGAACGCGCTTCTGCGCCACGAGGTAATCAAGACGACGCTGCCGAAGGCGAAAGAATTGCGCCGCGTGGTGGAACCGATGATTACCTTGGGCAAGAAACCCAATCTGTCCAATCGTCGCTTGGCGTTCAATCGTCTGCGCGACCGGGAAATCGTGGTCAAGTTGTTTGATGAGCTCGGCCCGCGTTATGCCAATCGGAATGGCGGTTATCTGCGCATTCTGAAATTTGGCTTCCGCGACGGCGATAATGCGCCGATGGCACTGATCGAGTTGCTCGATCGCCCGGAGGGCGACGCGGCTGTGGAGAAGGAAGCCGTAGCGGCGTGAATGCCGCCGGATTTACGGAGCAGTATAGAAAAAAGGTCGGGACAGCCCGGCCTTTTTTATTTTCTTCTATACCGCGGGCGTGGTTGGTTTTGGTCTTTGATGGTGTCCGCGAGGGAGGGTGGTCATGACATGTGTTCTCGTAACGGGCGCTGCGGGCTATATCGGTTCGCATACCTGTGTTGAATTGCTGAATGCGGGTTTCGATGTGGTGGCAATCGACGATCTTTCCAATTCGAGCGAGGAAGCGCTCAGGCGTGTCGCAACGCTGGGGGGGCGAGCGCTGCAGGGGGTCTATATCGAGGATGTGCGCGACCGGGTGGTGCTGCGCGGGATTTTTTCGCGCCACCCGATCGATTCAGTCATCCATTTTGCCGCAAAGAAAGCGGTTGGCGAGTCGGTGGTAATACCGCTCGAGTATTACGACAATAATCTGAACAGTTTGATTTCGCTGGTTTCGGTCATGGCCGAATCGGGCGTCAGGCGCTTGGTGTTCAGTTCGTCGGCGACGGTCTACGGAGACCCTGCACGGGTGCCGATAGAGGAGAGTTTTCCGACGTCGGCGACCAACCCTTATGGGCGCACGAAGTTGATGAGCGAGGAGATTCTGCGCGATCTCGCTGCTTCCGACCCCGAGTGGCGAAGTGCCTTGCTGCGTTATTTCAATCCGGTCGGCGCCCATTCGAGTGGCCAGATCGGCGAAGACCCCAACGGGATTCCCAATAACCTCTTGCCCTATGTCAGCCAGGTTGCGATCGGTCGCTTGCCGGAGTTGCAGGTGTTCGGGGGCGATTACCCGACGACGGATGGAACGGGGGTGCGTGACTATATTCACGTCGTCGATCTTGCAGTCGGGCATGTGTGCGCGGTCGAGCGTCTTGCAGATCTGGACCCGGTAACGACCGTGAATTTGGGCACCGGGCAGGGCTACAGCGTGCTGGATGTCGTCAGAGCGTTCGAGGCGGCGTCCGGCAAGCCGGTACCGTTCCGGATCGTGGCGCGGCGGCCAGGTGATGTCGCGGCATGCTGGGCGGACCCACAGCGCGCCAGTGTCGTGCTGGGGTGGCGGGCCGAGCGCGATATGCGGGCGATGTGCGAGGATGCCTGGCGGTGGCAGCAGGCGAATCCGCACGGTTATCCGAAGACATAGACCGACAGCCAGGGGCGGGTTTGGCCGCGCCGTGCCCGTTCGAATTCACGCGCGAGTAAAGCGAGTAAAGAGCGGGAGGAGATAACGTCCGGTATAGCTGCCCTGATGGGCCGCGATGGCCTCCGGCGTTCCGCTGCAAACGATGGTGCCGCCGCCATCGCCGCCTTCCGGGCCGAGGTCGACGATCCAGTCCGCCGTCTTGATGACATCCAGATTGTGTTCGATGACGACGATGGTGTTGCCGTGGTCACGCAGGCGGTGCAGGACTTTCAGCAGTAGTTCGATGTCCTGGAAGTGCAGGCCGGTGGTTGGTTCGTCCAATACGTAAAGCGTGCGGCCTGTGTCGCGCTTGGAAAGTTCCAGGGCCAGTTTGACGCGCTGTGCCTCGCCGCCGGAGAGGGTCGTGGCGCTTTGCCCGAGGCGGATGTAGCCCAGGCCGACGTCCATCAACGTTTCCAGCTTGCGCGCTACCGTTGGCACGGCGTCGAAGAACGCCAGTGCCTGTTCCACGGTCATTTCCAGCACGTCGAAGACGGTTTTGCCTTTGTAGCGGATTTCCAGGGTTTCGCGGTTGTAGCGTTTGCCATGGCAGATGTCGCAGGGCACGTACATGTCCGGCAGGAAGTGCATTTCCACTTTGATCATGCCGTCGCCCTGGCATGCTTCGCAGCGTCCGCCCTTGATGTTGAAGGAGAAACGCCCTGGGCCGTAGCCACGGGCGCGGGCTTCGGGCACGCCGGCAAAGAGTTCGCGGATCGGTGTCAGCAAGCCGGTGTAGGTGGCCGGGTTGGAACGTGGCGTGCGGCCGATGGGCGATTGGTCGACGTTGATGGCCTTGTCGATGAGTTCGACGCCATCGATGCCGTCGCAAGGCGCGGGTTCGGTGCTGGAGCCGTACAAGTGGCGAGTCACGAGGGCGATGAGGGTGTCGTTGATGAGCGTCGATTTTCCCGAGCCGGAAACGCCGGTGATACAGGTGAACAAACCGATGGGCAGGGCGAGGTCGACGTTGCGCAGGTTGTTGCCGCGCGCGCCGTTGAGCCGCAGCATGCGCGCCGGGTCCGGTGCGCGGCGCGTGGCGGGTATGCCAATGCGGCGCCGGCCGCTCAGATAGGCGCCGGTAAGGGAGTTTTCGTTGGCGATGACGTCGGCCGGGCGGCCCCGGGCGACGATCTGGCCTCCATGGCTGCCGGCGCCGGGGCCCATATCGACCAGGTAGTCGGCGGCGCGGATGGCGTCTTCGTCATGTTCGACCACGATGACCGTGTTGCCGAGGTCGCGCAATCGGCCGAGCGTGGTGAGCAGGCGGTCGTTGTCGCGCTGGTGAAGGCCGATGGAGGGTTCGTCGAGGACGTACATCACGCCGGTCAGGCTGGAGCCGATCTGGCTGGCCAGCCGGATGCGCTGTGCTTCGCCGCCGGAGAGCGTGTCGGCCGAACGGTCGAGGCGGAGGTAGTCGAGGCCGACATCGATGAGGAAGCCCAGGCGGTCGGAGATTTCCTTGACGATCTTGTCCGCGATTTGCGCGCGGTGGCCGCTCAGGCGCAGATCATCGAAAAAGCTACGGCATTCGCCGAACGGCATACGGTTTATCACAGGCAGGGCGTGGCCGCCGACAAGGACGTGGCGGGCTTCGGTGCGCAGGCGCGCGCCGTTGCATGTGGGGCAGGGACGGGTCGTGCGGTATTTGGCGAGTTCTTCGCGTACGGCAATGGAGTCGGTTTCGCGGTAACGGCGCTCGAAATTGTTGAGAATGCCTTCGAACGGGTGCGCTTTTTCCACTTTGCGGCCGTTGTCGGCGATATAGCGGAAGGCGATTTTCGTCTTGCCGGAGCCGTACAGTACGGCATCCTGGAGGTCGCGCGGGAATTCCCCGAAAGGGGTATCGACGGAGAAGCCGTAATGCGTTGCGAGACTCTCGAGCATCTGGAAGTAAAACGAGTTGCGCTTGTCCCAGCCGCGTATGGCGCCGGCGGCAAGCGACAGTTCGGGATGGGTGACGACGCGTGACGGGTCGAAAAAATCGATCTGGCCAAGACCGTCGCATTTCGGGCAAGCGCCCGCCGGGTTGTTGAAGGAGAACAGCCGCGGTTCGAGCTCGGCGAGCGCGAAGCTGCATACCGGGCAGGCAAAGCGGGCGGAAAACAGGTGCTCGCGGCCGCTATCCATTTCCAGCGCGATGGCGCGGCCGTCGGCGTGAGTCAGGGCGGTTTCGAACGATTCGGCCAGCCGGCCGCGCAGGTCGGCCCGCACTTTGAGGCGGTCGATGACGACTTCGACGTTGTGCCGGCGATTTTTTTCCAGTGATGGCAAGTTGTCGAGCTCGTGCGCCTCACCGTCGATGCGCACGCGGACGAAGCCCTGGGCGCGCAGTTCGGCGAACAGGTCGTGCTGTTCGCCCTTGCGTCCGGCCACGACCGGGGCGAGGATCATCAGCCGTGTTTCTTCGGGCAAGGCCAGGATGTGGTCGACCATCTGCGACACGCTTTGGGCTTCGAGTGCATGCTCCGGGTGGTCCGGGCAATGCGGCGTGCCGGCGCGGGCATAGAGCAGGCGCAGGTAGTCGTGGATTTCGGTGATGGTGCCGACGGTGGAGCGCGGGTTGTGGCTGGTGGCCTTCTGCTCGATCGAGATGGCGGGCGACAAGCCTTCGATCAGATCGACATCCGGCTTTTCCATCAACTGCAGAAACTGCCGGGCGTAGGCGGAAAGCGATTCGACGTAGCGGCGCTGGCCCTCGGCATAGAGCGTGTCGAAGGCCAGTGAGGATTTTCCCGAGCCGGACAGGCCGGTGATTACCGTAAGCCGGTTGCGCGGCAGGTCGAGATCGATGTTCTTGAGATTGTGGGTGCGGGCACCGCGGATGCGGATTTCGTCCATGGGCGGTAGGAACCGAAGGTAACGTTCAACTATAAGAGAGAAGGGCCGCCTGGGCCAATGCTAGAATGCTCCGTCTTTTTTCGCCCTGTTTTCTCGCATGTCCTCTTCCGCGCATGATTCGATGACGCCCGCCGAGCGCAGGGCCGGTGTCAGTCTGGCGGCGATCTTTGCGCTGCGCATGCTCGGCCTGTTCCTGATCCTGCCGGTGTTCTCCGCGCATGCCCGCCACATTCCCGGTGGCGATAATCTGATGCTGGTCGGCCTGGCGCTTGGCGCCTACGGTTTGACCCAGGCTTTTTTGCAGATCGCCTATGGTGCGGCTTCGGATCGTTTCGGCCGCAAGCCGGTGATTCTCTTCGGCCTCGCGCTCTTTGTCGCCGGTAGCGTGGTGGCGGCGATGGCCGAGGGCATTCATGGTGTCATCGCCGGCCGGGTGCTGCAGGGCGCAGGCGCGATTTCCGCCGCGGTTACCGCGCTGGCGGCGGATCTGACCCGCGATCAGCACCGTACCAAAGTGATGGCGATGATCGGGTCCAGCATCGGGCTGGTATTTGCCGGCTCGATGGTGGCCGCTCCCTTGCTCTACGCGATGATCGGCATGGGCGGGCTGTTCTGGCTGACTGCGTTGCTGGCTGTTGGGGCGATGGGCGTGTTGCTGTGGGTGGTGCCGGCGGCGCCACCCGTGCCACGCGCCAATGGAGGACGCTTCGTAGATATCCTGTGCGATGGGCAACTGATGCGGCTCAATTTCGGCGTATTCGCGCTGCATCTGATCCAGACCACGATGTGGGTGACGATTCCCGCTGCGTTGATAACCGTTGGCGGCTTGCCGGTGGTGGAGCATTGGAAGGTTTATCTGCCGGCCGTCGTGCTGTCCTTCTTTGCCATGGTGCCGGCGATCATCGTGGCTGAAAAACGTGGCCGCATGAAGCAGGTTTTCAATGGCGCGGTGCTGTTGCTGGCATTGGTGCAGTTCGGCATTTACGCATTTGGCGGTAGTCTGGTCGAGTTGGGGATGTGGCTGAGTCTGTTTTTCGTTGCCTTCAATATCCTGGAAGCGACCCAGCCATCGTGGATATCGCGTGTCGCGCCGGCGCATGCCAAGGGCACGGCGCTCGGCATATACAATACTTTGCAATCCGTAGGTCTGTTCCTTGGCGGGCTGCTGGGAGGCTGGCTCGCTCAGCATCATGGAAGCGGCGCGGTCAGTCTCGCGTGCGGCGTGCTTGCGTTGATATGGCTTGGCCTTGCGGTGACGATGACGCCACCGCCGGTGCGTATCGCGCCGGCGCCGGGTGGTGTGGTGGATAGAGTTTGATCATGTTCGTGAACCGCACGTGATGGCGGTTCGTGTGTAGATATCGGAGGAAAACCGGATGGCATCCGTCAATAAAGTCATCCTGATCGGCAATCTGGGCGCCGATCCGGAAAATCGCTTCGCCCCGTCGGGCGATGCGATCTGCAATATTCGTCTGGCCACGACGGAAAACTGGCGTGATAAATCCTCCGGCGAGCGCCGCGAGGCGACCGAGTGGCATCGGGTGGTGTTCTTCGGAAAACTTGCCGAAATTGCCGGCCAGTATTTGAAAAAAGGCAGCCAAGTCTATATTGAAGGTAGCCTGCGTACGCGCAAGTGGCAGGATCAGAGTGGCCAGGACCGCTATACCACCGAGATTCGCGCCGACGAGATGAAAATGCTCGGCCGCCGGGAAGGCATCGGCGAAGCGCCGATGCGCGGCGGTGATGGCGCTTACGATGCTCCGCCGCCGCGCCCGTCGCAGCCGGCATCCCGCCCGCCCGCCAGCACTGGCAATAGTGGCGGCGGTGGCAGTGGCGGTTTCGGCGACTTCGATGACGATATTCCGTTTTGATCCGTTGTTGAAGGGATAACGCGACAAATTACTCGGCGGTATTCAAAATTAGTCTGCCCGCATTATGCTTTAATGGTAAAAAGCGCATGTATGCAGGGGTACATGTGGATATCGGACGAGTAGATTCGTACATACGTGGCTGGGTGCCGTCTTGTCGATGAAAGTTCTTTACGTCGATAGCGCATCGGTCGATGTCGAACTGATACGGCATGGCATGCCCGGTTTCGACGTCGATATCGCCGGCGACGTGTCGGGCGGCATTCTGTGCCTGTCGGCATGTAACGATTATGAAATCGTCGTGTCCGATTTTCTCTTGCCCGATGGCAGCGGCCTGGATTTGCTCGGCTGGGTACGGGATCGAGGCCTGCCGATGGCGTTCGTCATGCTTATCGGTACGGATGCCCAGGGCGCGGCGATTGCGGTACTCAAGAGCGGCGCGGACGATTATCTGGTCAAGGATGGTGACTACCTCGAGCGCTTGCCGCAGACGCTCAAGGCGACGATGGCCCGCGTGCGGGCCGATCTGGCCAACCGCAGCCAGCCGATCCGTGTGCTTTACGCTGCCGGCGAGCACGTGGACGTCGGTATGATTTACCGCCATCTGTCCCAGGTGGCGCCCAATTTGCGCATCGATTGCGTCGCTTCCGCCGAGGAAGTGCTCGTTCGCCTGCCGGCGGGGGCGGATATCGCGTGTAGCTACGATGTCGTGCTGCTCGACTATCTCCTGCCGGATATGCATGCACTCGACGTCACCAAGGTATTGCGCGAGGTGCGTGGCCTCGACATCCCGATCGTCGTCGTGACGGATCAGGGCAGCGGGGAAGTCGTCGCACAGGCTTTGCGCCTTGGGGTGGCCGATTGCCTGGTCAGGCACGACAGTTATCTTTATGAATTGCCCCTGGTTCTTGGCAAGGTTTTCCGTGAAGCCGAATTGGTGCGCGAGCGGACTGCGCTTCGGGCGACTTCGGAACGCCTGCGCCAAGTGTTTTCCTCCAGCCCGTCGGTCAGCTATGTGCTGGAGTGGCGCGGTGGCCGTTGGGCGCTCTCATGGGTCAGCGACAATCTTCAGCGTCTCACCGGCTATTCGGAAGAGGAAGCAATGCAGCCCGGCTGGTGGGGCGCTTATCTGCATCCCGACGATGTCGCTCGTACCGCCGTCGACTGGGCCGCACTGGAAGTCAACCGCCGCTTGGTGCGTGAATACCGTTTTTTCCACCGCGATGGTTCCGTGCTGTGGGTGCGGGATGAACTGCGTCTGTCCAGCGACAGCAAAGGCAATCCTTCGCGCATTATCGGTGTGTGGAACGATATTACCGAGCAGCGCGCGGCAACCGAAATGTTGCGGCTCAGTGCGGCGGTGATCGATAGCACGCACGATGGGGTGGCGATAACCGATCTGGAGGCCAAGATCGTTTCGGTCAACCGCGCCTTCAGCAAAATCACCGGCTATGCGCGCGAAGAGGTGATTGGAAGGAATCCGCGCATCCTCAAGTCCGGTCGCCATCGGCGCGATTTCTACCAGGCCATGTGGGCGTCGCTCATCAGTTCGGGGTATTGGCAAGGGGAAATA
Organism: Azoarcus sp.; assembly: GCA_031556475.1. Taxonomy (GTDB): domain Bacteria; phylum Pseudomonadota; class Gammaproteobacteria; order Burkholderiales; family Rhodocyclaceae; genus Azoarcus. The sequence goes on along the minus strand of JAVBSY010000024.1, from coordinate 38,406 downwards.
TGGAATCGCCGCCGCACCGGCGAGATCTATCCGGAGTGGATGAGGCTCAATGCCGTCCGCAACGAATTCGGCGAGCTGACGCATTACGTCGGTGTCTTTACCGATATCAGCAAGCTCAAGCAGACGGAAGCCCGGCTCGACTATCTGGCGCATCACGATCCGTTGACCGATCTGCCCAATCGGTTGTTGGTGCTTTCACGCCTGGAGCATGCACTCGACGTCGCACAGCGCCGTGCATGCCGGGTGGCGGTCCTGTTTCTCGACCTCGACCGCTTCAAGATGGTCAATGACAGCCTGGGACATTCGGCGGGCGATGAGTTGCTCCATGCCGTTGCCAAGCGCTTCCGTTACCGTTTGCGCGAAGAGGATACGCTGGCCCGTCTTGGCGGCGACGAATTCATGGTGTTGCTGGAGCAAACGCAAAGCCCCGGCGATGCCGCCGTGGTCGCGCAAGGTTTGATCGACGCGTTGGCCGATCCTTTCCGGCTGTCGTCCGGCCACGAGATTTTCATCCACGCCAGCATCGGCATCAGCCTGTACCCGGACGACGGCAAGGACTTCATGGAGTTGGTCCGCAATGCCGATGCGGCCATGTACCGAGCCAAGTCGCAGGGCAATACCTATGGGTTTTATACCGAAGATCTGACGCGTTACGCGAGCCGGCGGCTCGAGCTCGAAACCCGGTTGCGGCGGGCATTGGTGCAGGACGAGTTCGTGCTTTACTACCAGCCGGTATTGTCCGTGAGCGATGGCCGCCTGCTTGGTGCGGAGGCTTTGGTCCGGTGGGTGCCGACGGATGACGAGATCATTTCCCCCGCCGATTTCATTCCCATTGCCGAGGAAACCGGGCTGATCGTCCAGATTGGCGAGTGGGTGTTACGCGAAGCGTGCCGGCAGGCGCGGCAATGGCTCGATGCGGGTTATGCCTTTGAAACGGTGGCGGTCAACCTGTCCGTGGCGCAGCTTCTGCGCCAGAACATCCATGACTTGCTGCGACGGGCCTTGGAGGAAACCGGCCTGCCCGCGCAACGCCTTGAACTGGAGATTACCGAAAGCAAGTTGATGGAGCAGGGCGAGAAAGCGGCCTCGATGTTCGACGAGTTGAACCGGCTTGGCGTACGGTTGGCCATCGACGATTTTGGCACGGGCTATTCGAGCCTGGCGTACCTCAAGCGCTTCGCTATCGACAAGCTCAAGATCGATCGCAGCTTCGTCAAGGATCTGGCCGATGATCGCAACGATTTCGCCATCGCCTCGGCCATTATCGCCATGGCGCGCGCGCTGGATATCGACGTTCAGGCCGAAGGCGTCGAAAGCCCCGCGCAGTTGGAACTGCTCAGTACGCTCGGTTGCGGTACCTATCAAGGCTATCTGTGCAGCCCGCCGATTCCCGCGGAAAAATTCGAGGCACGTTTTTTACGCCGTTAGGCGCCATCGCATCACTTACCGCCGTTGGGTGGCCAGTGCGTGCTGCATGCGCTCCAGCGCGGTATCCAGCATTGCGCGGGTGCAGCCGAAATTGAGCCGCACGAAGCCGGGCAGGCCGAATGGTTTGCCGTCGGAAAGACCGACGCCGCCAGCTTCAAAAAATGTGGCGGGGTCGTCGAGCCCGGTGTCACGGCAATCGATCCAGGCGAGGTAGGTGGCTTCCGGGCGGGTTGTGCGCAGTCCTGGCATTTTCGCTACCGCATCCATGACGCGTTCGCGATTGCCGCGCAGGTAATCGAGCAGTGCGGCCCGCCAGGGGCCGCAATCGCGGTAGGCCGCTTCGGTGGCGGTGAGTCCGAATACGTTCACATGCGGGACGATGCCGCGCATTGCCCGGCGAAAGCGGGCTCGCAGCGTGGCGTTGGGGATGATGGCAAAAGCGCAATAGAGTGCCGGGATGTTCCACGTTTTGGATGGCGCCATCAGCGTGATCGTGCGCTGGGCGATGCCGTCGTCCAGTGCCGCCAGCGGCAGGTGAGGCGTATCGGCGTCCAGCACCAGGCCGCAGTGGATTTCGTCGCTGCACACGATGAGATCGCGGCGCTCGGCAAGATCGGCAATCCAGCTCAATTCGTCGCGGTCGAATGCACGGCCTACGGGGTTGTGTGGGTTGCACAGCATGAACAGCCGGGTGCGTTCGTCGATGGCGGCCTCGGTTGCGGCGCGGTTCCAGATCCAACGCCCGGCTTGCTCCACCAGGGGACGGGTGATGAGGCGGCGATCGTTGTTTTCCGGTGCGTGAAGGAACGGGGGGTAGATAGGGGTAGCGGTAAACACCCCGCAACCGGGCGTGCCGACTGCATGGCAAGCCAGGTTGAAGCCGGTGACGACGCCGGGCAGCCATACCAGCCAGTCGGGTTGGATGCGCCATTGGTGGTCGCGTTCCAGCCCATCGATGAGTGCTTCGATCAGCGAAGGCCAAGCCTCCGTGTAGCCGAAAATGCCATGTTCCAGACGCGCCCGCAGCGCGTCGAGCACGGCGGGCGGGGCGGTGAAATCCATGTCCGCCACCCAGAGGGGCAGGATGTCGCGTCCCGCGTAACGGCCCCATTTTTCGCTGGGGATGTTTTTGCGCGAGGGTTGTCGGTCGAAGTCGAAAGTCATGTGCATGCAACAGTGTTCAGGGATGATGCGCGATCGGTGTGCTTTTACGCTTGCCGAAAGCTTCGGGTAAGGGTGGGCTGATTCAATGGCCGGCATTCTGCCGCGAGCGGCCGGGGCCTGTCGATGCGATGAAACCCAGTATGTACCCCCGCGCGGCTTCGTTGCACGATAAGAGATAAAATGACCAAAAACGCTTTGACTGATGGAGGAGAGTGTGCGTAATGTGACAAGCCATCCGGATGGCATCTATACCGTGGAGTCCGGCTATATCCGCCCGCGCTTTGCGGCGATTCATCTTGTAATCCACGGCGGTCGCGCCGCCGTCATCGATACCGGCAGCAACACTTCGGTGCCACGCGTGCTGACCGCGCTCGCCAGCCTGGATATCGCGCCCGAACAGGTGGATTGGGTGGTATTGACGCATATTCATCTCGATCATGCCGGTGGTGCCGGCAGTTTGATGTGCGCGCTGCCGAGTGCCAAGCTCATTGTCCATCCGCGCGGCGTGCGCCACATGATCGAGCCTTCCCGGTTGTGGGCAGGCGTTTCCGCGGTTTATGGGGCCGAGCGGGCTTTTACCCTGTATGGGCAACTTGTGCCGGTGCCGGAGGAGCGCATCGTAAGTGGAGTCGATGATCTGGTCTTCGACCTCGCGGGCCGGTCTTTCCGCGTTCTACAGACGCCCGGCCACGCTCGTCACCATATCTGTATCTGGGATGAAACCGCGCGCATCTTTTTTACCGGCGATACCTTTGGTTTTTCCTACCGTGAACTGGATGTCAAGGGCCGTGCTTTCGTTTTCCCCAGTTCTTCGCCGAGCCAATTCGACCCCGCCGCGCTGCACGATTCCATCGACCGCATGATGACGTACGAACCGGGCGCGATGTATCTCACGCATTACAGCCGCGTGACCGAGGTCGAGCGTCTGGCTGCCGATCTGCATCGCCTGATCGACGCCCATGTTGCCATCGCCCATGCGGCGCGCGGCAATGGTGTAGCGCGCCATGTCGAGATACTTGCCGGCATCGAGCAGCTTGTGCGCGAAGAAAAGGAGCGGCAGTGCTGGACCTTGCCGGAGGAGGCCGTGTTCGATCTGTTGCGCGAGGACCTCGAACTCAACGCCCAGGGCCTTGGGGTGTGGCTCGACAGTTTGCACGTGGCGGAACCGGTGATGGCGTGAGCGCGAATGGGGTGGCCGCGCCCGCCTGGGGCGCGATTGCATCGAATTTCGTTTTCTCGCTCGCTGTGGGTTGGCAATAGGCATGGCTGTTTCTTCCGTCGCTGAATTCTCCCCGGCCGAACAGGTCGATTCCACGCGCCGCTTCGGTGGCATCGATCGTCTGTATGGCGAAGGTGCGCTTGCATGCCTGGCGGCAGCGCGGGTTTGCGTGGTGGGGGTTGGCGGTGTCGGCTCGTGGGTGGCGGAAGCGCTGGCGCGTAGCGGTGTGGGCCGCCTGACCTTGATCGATCTCGATCATGTGGCCGAATCCAACATCAACCGGCAGGCGCATGCGCTCGAACATACCTTGGGGCAGTCCAAGGTGGTGGCGATGGCCGAACGCATCGCCGCAATCAATCCGCTGGCCGAGGTAGCGACGGTGGAGGAGTTCGCCACACCGGAAAACGTCCGGGCCTTGCTCCGCGATTTCGATGTCGTCGTCGACGCCGTCGATAACGTTCGCGCCAAGATCGCAATGGCCGTGGCGTGCCGCGAGTTTCGAACGGCCTTGATCATGGCTGGTGGTGCCGGCGGCAAAACCGATCCGACGCGTATCCGCGTCGCGGACCTGTCCTGCACCGAGCAGGATCCGCTGCTTGCCAAGGTGCGCGCCGGCTTGCGCAAGGAACACGGTTTCCCGCGCGAGCCGAAAAAAAAAATCGGCATCGAGGCTGTCTATTCATTGGAGCCGCTGCGCTATCCGTTGGCGGTGTGTGCTGCAGGGCAGGCGCCGCAGGGGCTGGCCTGCGCCGGGTACGGGTCGAGCATGGCGGTTACGGCGAGCGTCGGTTTGTTCGCTGCCGCGCGTGCCATCGAACATTTGCTGCGCTTGGGGGGGCGAGCGTGAACGGGGCGGTGGTGTTGTTCGGACATGGCGCGCGCGACCCCGCATGGGCCGAACCGATGCAACGCGTGCGGGCACGCATGCTTGCCGATGAGCCTCGTCTGCATGTGGAGCTGGCTTTTCTCGAACTGATGGCGCCGACGTTGAGCGAAGCGATCGATACGCTCGTTGCCGCAGGGCAGTCCCTTATTGTGGTCGTGCCGGTTTTTCTTGCCCAGGGCGGTCATCTCAAGCGCGACGTGCCGGCGCTTGTCGCCGCGGCGCGCGAACGGCATCCGACTGTCGACATCGCACTGGCCCGGGCGGTTGGTGAAGCGGAGGAAGTCATCGGCGCGATGGCCGGCTACGCCCGCGCCAGTTTTGAGCGCGTGCAGGCGGATTTGCCACCACATACGCGATCGCTTTGACGCCGTGCTCGCCTGGATTGCCGGCCATGTTTCCGCCGTGTGCCGCCAGGGCGCGTGTTTGCGTGGCGGGCCGGTTGTACCGCAAGCCAGTGATGGGAAAGCGATTTTTCCGATTGCTCCGTTGGGGACGCGCTACAATCGCAAAGTCTTCACCCGCTATGGCGCCCGCTCATGAACGACCGTTCCTCACCCCTTGATCGCCGGCTGGATCGCCGCATTCCCCTTGGCTGCACTGCCGCCATCCTGCTGCCGAATGGTGAATCCGTGCGCGCCGAATGCGTCGAGATCGGCGTCGGCGGCATGACGATCCATGCCGCGTATGTGCCCGGCGAGTCTGAAACGCTCAAAGTTATGGTGGTGTCGCCGGGTGAGCAGGTCGACCGTCCGCCGCTGGTGACGCATCTGGAAGTCAAGCGCTGCCATGCACTTGGCAATGGCCTGTATGAAATCGGCGGTGCTACCGTGCGCGTAGTGGAGTGAGGCAGGCGAGTCGTGCCGATGCAGGTGCCGGTAGGTTCTGCTAGCGGCGTGTGAATTTGACGATTATCACTTCCGCGGTCGATTCGAGTTCCGAAAGCGCGTCTTGCATCAATCGCAGGGCACCGTCCTGCCCAAATCCACCCGTTCCCGATCCGATAACGGGAAAGGCGACCGATTCGAATTGCCGCTCTTCGACGATGGTCATTGCGGATACGACGGATTGTCGGATGGATTGCCGGGTCGAGCGCCACAACATATCGATTCCGGCCACATGAATGATTCCGCGATAGGGTAGCTTGCCCGCCGAGGTCAACACCGCACCGCCAAGCGAGATGGGGCCGAACCGCGCGAGTTCCCGGAAGGGCTGATGGCCGCCGCGCCGTTTTATCGCGCCCGAAACCCCCTGCGGCAGCAAAAGCCACCAGGGGATGATATTTCTGTTCCAGGCATTGACGATAACCTCTACGGGTTGGTCGAGCAGGTCGCCTTCCACGATTTTGGGAACGGCAACCTGCATGGAACCGGCCTGTCCGGGGTCAGGTCCGCTTGCCGCGCAGTAGCAGATAGCCGGCGAAAACGGCGGTGGCGCTGAACCAGAGCAGTGACCAGTTGGCGATGGACAGGCCAAGGAAAGTCCACTCGATCGCGCTGCAATCGCCCGTGCCGCTGAAGATTTTTGGCAGGGCTTCGGCCAGGGGGAAGCTGTCGAGCATGAACTCCAGGTCGGGGCCGCATTCGGCGAAGGCCGGCGGGTAGCGCTGAATCCAGCTCTGGCGGATGGCGATGCCCGCGCCGGTGAGTGCGGTGAGCAGAATCAACACGGCATAAACGCGGCGGCCGATGAGGTTCGGCCCTTGCATGCCCGCGATCAGGGCGATGAGCGCGACCGCGGCGAAGGCGTAGCGCTGCATGATGCACATCGGGCAGGGTTCGAGGCCGACCGCGTGCTGCAAGTACAGGCCGAAACCGAGCAGGGCGGTGCAAACGGCGAACAGGGCAAGGAACGGGATGCGGCGGTGTGCGAACAGGGTGAACATTGGCATCTGGAACGCTCAGGCGCGAAAAAACACATTGTAGGTCGGAACGCGTATTCGTTTCACGCGGGGAAGGCTGCCGCAAGCATGTCGAGGAAGGCGCGCGTCTTGGCCGGCATCAACCGCCGGCCGGGAAAAATCGCCCACGCGGTGGTGACGGGCAGGTGCCAGTCGGGCAGGACACGGCGCAGTTCGCCACGGCGTACATCCGCGGCGGCGAAATAATCGCCGGTGGCGGCGATGCCGCTGCCGGCGCGGGCGAGACGGATGAGGAATTCAGGCGAGTTGGCGTTGATGCGGGGGCGGATATCCGCAGGCGGCAGTCCCTCCCAGCGTTCGTCGCCACGATGCAGCGTCCAGGCTTGCGGTTCGCCGTTGCGGCCGAGCAGGCAGAGTACGTCGTGATGGATCAGATCGTCCGGCGTAGAGGGAATGCCGCGTTCGGCCAGATAGTCAGGTGCGGCGTACAGTCCGCCAGGAAAAAGCGCGATGCGCCGGGCGGCCAGCGTGGCGTCGTCGGGCAACTCGCCCATGCGTAGTGCGAGGTCGAAGTTTTCGGCGATCAGATCCACCCGCCGTGGCGACAGGTCGATGTCCAGGCTGATTGCCGGATGCAGTGCGGAAAATGCCGATAACATATCCACCAGCAGCAGGTTGGCGAAGTCGCTTGGCATCGATATCCGCAGCCGGCCGCTGGGTCGTGCCTGGTGGTGTTGCGCGAGGGAAGCGGCGGCATCGACTTCAGCGGCGATCTGGCGGGCGTGTTCGAACAGACCGTGACCGAACTCGGTGAGCGAGAGGCGGCGAGTCGTGCGCAGCAGCAAACGCTCGCCGATCTGCTCTTCAAGCAGCGCGATACGGCGCGACACGGTGGATTTTGGCAGGCCAAGGCGTTCGGCTGCGCGGCTGAAACTGCCGGCTTCGGCCACGCGGGCAAAAATCAGCAGATCGTTGGCTTGATATTGTTCCATACGTGGAACAATGTTATCCGTAATAAGGGCTTTTCGGGTTTTTTTGTCGGTAATAGAGTGAGGTCGTGGCCGTTTCCGGCAACTTTCTTTCCGAAACCCGAGGAGTTCCGTTCATGAACATTCTTCAGATCAATGGCAGCGCCCGCAGTGAAGGTGCCTATTCCACCCGTTTGGCCAACGATATCGTCGCCCGTCTGCGGCAGGCTCATCCCGGGGCGAAACTGACGGTACGCGATCTGGCGCGCAACCCGCATCCGGCACTGGACGAAGTGGCACTCGGAGCGTTGTTTGCCGCGCCCACCGGGCGCACCGCCGAACAGGCCGCACGGGTGGCGCTGGACGATGCGCTGATCGCCGAAATCCAGGCTGCCGATGTGCTTGTGCTGGGCGTGCCGATGTACAACTTTGGCCTGTCGACGCAGTTGAAAAACTGGATCGATGCGATCTGCCGTGCCGGCGTGACTTTCCGCTATACCGAAGCAGGGCCGGAAGGCTTGCTCAAGGGGAAGAAGGCTTACATCGCGTTCGCGCGTGGTGGTCGCTATCGTGGAATGGCGTCCGATACGCAGACGCCGTATATCCAGACCGTTCTCGGTTTCGTGGGAATTACCGACGTGCGTTTTGTCTACGCCGAGGGTCTGGCGATGGGCGAAGCGGCGCAAAAGCAGGGGCTGACCGAGGCGGAGGCCGATATCGAGGCGGCGCTGGCCTGAGTTTTTCAATCTTTTCATCGTTTGTTCATTACGGGGGTTCGCCATGACAGCCACAACATTCACGATACAGCCGGAACTGGTCGGTCGTTCCCGTGCGGTGGAGCGGCTGGTGGCCGGCAAGGCCACGTCCGATGGCGCCGGAGTCAAGCTCACCCGTGTGCTCACACAGCCACTCCAACGGCGGCTGGACCCCTTCCTGATGCTGGATGCGTTCGGCAGCGACGATCCGGACGAGTACATCGCGGGCTTTCCCGATCATCCGCATCGCGGCTTTGAAACCATCACCTACATGATCGCCGGCCGCATGCGTCACTGCGACAGCGCCGGCCATGAAGGGCTGCTGGAAAACGGTGGTGTGCAATGGATGACGGCCGGGCGTGGCGTGATCCACTCCGAAATCCCGCAGCAGGAGGCCGGCCGCATGGAAGGTTTCCAGTTATGGCTCAACCTGCCCGCGCAGGACAAGATGTGCGCGCCCTGGTATCGGGATTTCGCCGCGGCGGATCTGCCTTCCTTCGTTACAGAGGGCGGTGCGGCGGTTACGGTGATCGCCGGTGCGAGCCACGGCGTGGCCGGCGCGGTAACGCGCGAGGCCACCGCGCCGCTGTACCTCGATGTACATCTGCCGGCCGGGGTGCGTTTTGCCCAGGCGTTACCGGTGGCGCACAACGCGTTCATTTACGTCTATCGCGGCACTGTTGCGGTAGGGGAAACGGAGGTGCCGGCGCAGCGCATGGCGATTCTCGCCAATACGGCGGGTAGCGACGGTGTCGTCATCGAAGCCGGCAGCGGCGGTGCGCGCGTGTTGCTGATAGCCGGGCAGCCGCTGGGTGAGCCGATTGCCCAGTACGGTCCTTTCGTGATGAATACCGAGCAGCAGATCTACGAAACCTTGGCGGATTTCCGCGACGGACGCTTCGCGGAGCATGCGACGGGCGTTTGATCGATGCTTTGACGATTGTGCTTCGGCTCTTGGCGGCAAGGGCGATTTCCCCGATGATCGGCGTGGTTCGAACAGCCGTGGTCCGTGCAAGGACCACGGCCGTTTTTACGTTGCTTTTGCGTTTTCCGCGTTTGTATTCGCGGCGTTTTCCGCCACGCACATTTCAGGAGTCGATCACATGCAAGTTGGATTCATCGGACTTGGCCTGATGGGCCGCCCCATGGCGCTGAACCTGTTGAAGGCTGGCCACACGGTTCATGTATGGAGTCGCCGGCGCGAATCCATGCTGCCATTGCTCGAAGCGGGCGCGAGCGATTGCGCAAGTGCTGCCGAGGCGGCGTCGCGGGCGGAGGTGACGATCAGCATGGTGGCCGATGCGCCGGATGTCGAGCAGGTGACGCTGGGGCCGGCAGGCGTGGCCGAAGGCGCCGGGCCGAACCTGATCCATGTGGATATGAGTACCATTGCGCCGGCGGCGGCACAGGCCATTGGCGGGCGCCTGGCCAAGCGCGGCATCGCCATGCTGGATGCGCCGGTGTCGGGCGGTGAAGCCGGCGCCATTGCCGGCACGCTGACGATCATGGTTGGCGGCGCGCGTGAGGCTTTCGACAAGGCATGCCCCTTGTTCGATGCGATGGGCAAGGCGGTGACGTATATCGGTGCCGCTGGCGCGGGCCAGGTTGCCAAAGCCTGCAACCAGATCCTGACCGGCGTGGGCGTGGCGGCCGTGGCCGAGGCGCTCAATTTCGCCACCCGGAGCGGAGTGGATGCAGCCAGGGTGCGCGAGGCCTTGCTCGGCGGTTTTGCCTATTCGCGGATTCTCGAAAATCATGGTCAGCGCATGCTCGACCGTGACTTCAAGCCCGGTTTCAAGGCGTGGATGCATCAAAAGGATATGCGCATCGTCATGGAGGAGGCACATCGCCTGGGGCTGGCGCTGCCATCCGTGGCGGCGACGGCGCAGATGTTCAACGCCATGGTCGGCAGCGGGGCGGGTGAAGAGGACTCCATTGCGATACTCAAGTTGCTGGAACGGATGAGTGGCGGTACGAGAGGTGGCGAGGGAGGCGAATGAAAGTCGGTTTCATCGGCCTTGGCGTCATGGGGCGGCCGATGGCCGCTCACCTGCTTGCCGCCGGGCATGAGCTCGCGCTGTGGGCGCGGCGGCCCGAAGCGGCGGCGGAACTCGTCGAGGCCGGTGCCGCGTGGTACGACACGCCGGCCGCGTTGGCCGCGGCGAGCGAGGTGGTCGTCACCATCGTCACGACCGGTGATGACGTGGCGGCGCTCGCGTTCGGTGCTGATGGATTGGCACAGGGTTTTGCGCCCGGTGCGGTGCATGTGGATATGAGCACCATCGCGCCCGCTACCGCGCGAATGCTTGCCGGCCGCTATGCCAAACGCGGCGTGGCTTGGCTCGATGCGCCGGTTTCGGGTGGCGGGCAGGGTGCGCGCGAGGCGGCGCTGGCGATCATGGTTGGCGGTGAGGCGGCGGCTTTCGAGCGCGTTCGTCCACTGTTCGCCGTACTCGGGCAACGCATCGTGCACATTGGTCCGGCTGGTGCGGGACAAGTGGCGAAGGCGTGCAATCAGATGATCATGGTCGCCGCGATCGAGGCTTGCGCCGAAGCCATGCTGTTGGCCCAGGTTAGCGGTGTGGATCCGGAGACGGTGCGGGGGGCACTGGCCGCCGGTTCGGCATCGTCGCGTGTGCTGGAGGCGATGGGGGGACGCATGACGCGGCGCGATTTTACCGCCGGTGTTGAAGCGCGCCTGCATCACAAGGACTTTGCCATTCTGATGGATGAGGCCGCTCGTCTTGGTGCGCCGCTACCGGTGGCGGCACAGGTGTGGCAGCAGTTGAATGCGTTGATGGCGCATGGTTGGGGGCGGGACGATACGGCAAGTTTGCTGCGGGTGTTGGAAGCGGCAACAGGTGTTGCCGGCGGATAAGCAGGCTGCCGAACAAGGCGGTTTGCTTTGCCAGGCCGTGCCACGCGGTCGCGGCTTCATGCTTTTATGCCTTCTGAATCTGTTTCAGGCCAGATCGAGGGATACCGGACGGGCGTTACTGGCCGGTTCGGTGCCGAGACTGGCAAGCAGGTCGGTGATGGCTTCGGCCGGCAGTGGCCGGCTGTATAGAAAACCTTGGTAGGTGCCGCATTCCCACTGGCGCAGCAGGCGCCGCTGGGCTTCGGTTTCCACGCCTTCGGCGACAACCGTCAGGCGCAGGCTGTGCGCCATGGCGATGATGGCCTGGGTAATGGCGGCGTCATCCGGTTCTTCGACAATGTCGCGGATGAAGGAGCGGTCTATTTTCAGCCGATCGATCGGGAAGCGGCGCAGGTAGGCAAGGCTGGAATAGCCGGTGCCGAAATCGTCGATGGCGATCTGCAGGCCTAGCGCCTTGCAGCGGTTGAGCATTTCGGAACTGCGCTCCGGTTGGCGCATGACGAGGCTTTCGGTGAGTTCAAGTTCCAGCAGGCCGGGAGCAAGTCCGGTTTCGGCAAGCACGCGGGCAATGCGTTCGGGCAGGTCGCTTTGGTCGAACTGACGTGCGGAGAGGTTGACCGAAACAGGTACGGCGGGCAGCCCGGCCTGCTGCCAGGCATGGTTTTGCGCGCAGGCTGTGCGCAGCACCCATTCGCCGATCGGGATGATGAGGCCGCTGTCTTCCGCGATGGGGATGAAGCGGTTTGGCGGAACCAGGCCGTGTTCCGGATTGGCCCAGCGCAACAGCGCTTCCACGCCGACGAGGGTGCCGTTGGCGACGTCGATCTGGGGTTGGAAATAAAGAACGAATTCCTTTTTTTCCAATGCCTGTCGAAGCTGATTCTCGATGGACAGCCGCTCGGATGCGTGGCTGGATAGCTGCCGGGTGTAGAAGCGGTAGCCGTTACGGCCTTCTTCCTTGGTTTGGTACATTGCCGCGTCGGCGTGTTTGATCAGCGTTTCCTCGTCACCGCCATCGTTCGGGTAGAACGCGATGCCGATGCTGGGCGTGATGCTGAGGTGCTGACCGCGAATGTCGAACGGCGGGCGCAGCACGTGCAATACGCGTTCGGCGACCTCGGCAGCCTGCTCGTTGTGGGAGATCGATGGCAGCAGGATGACGAATTCGTCGCCCCCCATGCGGGCAACGGTGTCGCCGCCGCGTATGCAGGCGGTAAAGCGCCGCGCCACGGCCTGCAACAGCATGTCGCCGGCCTGATGGCCGAGGGAGTCGTTGACATACTTGAAGCGGTCGAGGTCGAGAAACAGCACCGCGAGCCGTTCGTCGTGCCGCTGGCACAGGTCGAGCGCTTCGCTGAGGCGCAGATTGAGCAGGTTGCGGTTGGGCAATTCGGTGAGCGCATCGTAGTGGGCGAGGAAGCGGATGCGCTGCTCCGTTGCTTTGTGGTGGGAAATGTCGGCGATGATGCCGAGATAGCCCTGCAGGTAACCGTCTTCGTCCAGGTGCAGCGGCCAGATCGAGATGTTGGCAGGAAAACGGTTGCCGTTCCGGCGCTGCAGTGTGGTTTCGTGCGGTTCGCCCGTCTGGCCCTGGTTGGCGGCGGCAATCAGGGAGCCGAACCCGGATAGTTGATAGAGGCTCTTGAAGTGGGCGATGGTTTCCGCCGGGTAGAACTGTTCCGGCGTGAGGCGGCCGAGCGCTTCTTCCGCTGTCCAGCCGAAAATGCGTTCGGCGGCCGGGTTGAAAAGCTGGATGGTGCCCTCCGTGTCGGTCGAGATGATCGCGTATTCCGAACTGTCGATGATCGCCCGTTGTAGCGTGTTGCTGTCGCGCTGAGCCAATTCGGCGCGAATCCGGCTTTCGATCTCGATCCGCAATGCCGTGTTGGCTTTTTCCAGGCGGTGATTGTTGTCACGGATGGTGGCTGTTTGCCGACGTACCTGTTGACGCACGGCGCGCGCGCGCGTTTGCAGCACCGCGGTGAGCAGTGCGGCGAGCAACGCGAACGACAGCCCTCCCCATTGCAGGATGCGCACGGAGTCGCTCGGGGTGAGCAGGTAGTGGCCGGGCAGCGGGGAGACCTCGACCAGCCAGCGGTATGGACCGGATGTGATCAGTTCCGCGTAGGTCATGGATGTCGGGTGCGGATCGGTATCGCGATAGACGATTTGCGCTTCCGGGGCGGCAGTCAGGTCGATGATTTCCAGGCTGACGTTGCGTGCGTCGCTGCGTGCGTTCAGCAGGCTTGCCGCCAGTTTGTGGGCCGTGGCCGGGTCGGTGGGTACGGCGACTTCGAGTTCGCGGCGCAGGCGATCGATCTGCCGCGCGGCGGTTTGTTGGAAATGTTCCCAGGTGCGTGCCTGTTCCAGCTCATGGGTATGTCGGGTGAGATAGTCGGCGATGCCCGCCAGCAGTAGAAATAACGCTAGAGGTAATGCGAACCATTGCGCCGTTGAACGCAACGCCGAGAGGAGGACGCGCATCAGCGGGCTTCCCCGGGCCGGGGGCGGCCGTACCAGCGGAAACGTTCGATCACCTCATCCATTTCCTCCACCGACAGCAGGGCCGGGGCGCCGAGTTGGCAGGTGCGCCAGTATTGCTCGCACAGTGTTTCGAATTCGATTGCGAGCGCCAGCGCATGCGCGGCATCGCGGCCATGGACCACCATGCCGTGATTGGCGAGCAGGCAGGCGCGGCGTTCGTCCAGCGCGGCCAGCACGGCGTCGGACAAGGCCTGTGTGCCGAAGGTGGCGTAGCGGGCGCAGCGTATGGTATCGCCGCCGAAACGCGCGATCATGTAGTGAAAGGGCGGAATATCGCGCCGCTGACAGGCAAGCGCGGTAGCGAACGGAGCGTGTGTGTGGATGACCGCGCCGGCATCCGCCGCCGCGCGGTATATGTCGCTGTGCAGGCGCCATTCGGAGGAGGGAGCGAGCGCGTGCTCGAAGCTGCCGTCCGGCTGCATCGCCACCATGTCCGCCTCGCGGCAATCCTCGGGAGCGAGGCCGCTGGGCGTGATCAGCAGACCGCCGTCGAGACGGATGCTGACATTGCCCGCGCTGCCGGTGTTGAGCCCCGCCGTGCTGACCGCGCGTGCGGTATCGAGCAGCATGCCACGTCGCGTTGCGAGTTCCGTGTTCATGGGGGAGGGGCCAGTTCGCGCAATCGCGAGGGTGGAAATACCCCATCTTCGGTGATGATGCCGTCAATGAGTGTGGCGGGAGTCACGTCGAAAGCCGGATTGCCCACGGGCGTATCGTCCGGCACCAGGCGCAGTGCCGCCATGTTGCCGCTGGCATCGAGGCCGTGGAGAAGGCGAACTTCGTTGCCGTCGCGTTCTTCGATGGGGATCGCGCCACCGTCGGCACAGGCGAAGTCGAGCGTCGAGCGCGGTGCGGCTATATAGAACGGCACGCCAGCGGCACGCGCGGCGAGCGCTTTCAGGTAAGTTCCGATTTTGTTCGCGGTGTCGCCGTTGGCGGCGACGCGGTCCGCACCGGTTATCACCACGTCGACCTCGCCACGGGCAAGCAGCAGGCCGGCGGCGTTGTCGGCGATCAGGGTATGAGGCACGCCGGCCTGGCGCAGTTCCCAGGCAGTGAGCAGGCCCTGGTTGCGCGGGCGGGTTTCGCTGACGATCACATGCACAGCCAAGCCGGCGGCATGTGCGGCGTAAACCGGAGCGAGCGCGGTGCCGGCGCCGAGCGTGGCGAGCCAGCCGGCGTTGCAGTGGGTCATCACGCGTACCGGGCGGTTGGTGTGCGAGCGCAGCAGGCCGAGGCCGTGGCGGCCGATGGCCGCGCAGGTGGCGATATCTTCCGCGCAGATGGCTTCGGCTTCCGCCCATGCCGCGGCAAGTCGCTGTGCCGCGGGTAGCGGACGCAGGCGCACGGTCATGCGGGCCAGCGCCCATTGCAGGTTGACCGCGGTTGGGCGGGTTGCGGCGAGTTGTTCGAGTGCGGCGTCGAGCGCCTCGTCGCCGGCGTGCGAGGGCATGGCGGCAATGTGCTGCTCGTGCATCGCCAAGGCCACGCCAAAAGCGGCGGCGGCGCCGATCAACGGCGCGCCGCGTACCTGCATGGTGCGGATGGCGTGAGCGACATCCGCCATGCTGCTCAGGCGCAGCCGCACGGTGCGGTGAGGTAAGGCGGTTTGGTCGAGGATCACGACGCTGTCACCATCGCGGCACAACGTCGGAACAGGCGGGGTAAACATTTTGCGGCCGGTCATGATGGCAGTATTTTAGGGAGGGCTCGGGATGAAAGAAAGGCGCGCCTCTGGGGGCGTGCCGGGTGCACATGGTGGGCTCTGCCATGGAAGGGGCGTCATGGGGCGCATGCTAAACTGCTACGCCTGTTTATTCATCGCCGATCGTGGGCCTTTCTGTGCGCAATTTGCTGCTGTTTTTGCTCATTCTGTTCTGTATCTGGTGGATACGGCGCGCCCTCTCCAGGCGTGGGCGAGGTGCGGAGCCCGCGCGCAAGCGTGCTGATGCCGACCCCAGTATGCCGGAGCGCATGCTGGAATGCGCCCACTGCGGTGTGCACGCGCCGGAGAGTGAAGGCGTGTGGGCGGGGAGGGTGTTTTTCTGTTGCGATGCGCATCGGCGCCTGGGCGAGCGCGGTCGGAGAGAATGAAGTGAACGTCGTTTCCGGCCCGGTCGGCATTGACTATGCCCGGCGGCTGTCGTCGCGCTATTTCAATCTGTTCCGCCTGGTTCTCGCCGGGGTGTTCCTTGTAGCCGGGCGCCTGCTCAATCTGGGCAGCGAACATCCCGCGCTATTTACCATGACGGCATTTGCCTATTTCAGCGCGGTGCTGGCCCTCGGCTTTCCCGATGTGCAGCAGCGTTTCGGTTTCGATCGTGTCATAGCCCTGCAAGTCATCATCGACGTGCTTGTGCTGGCGCTGATCATGTTCACCAGTGGCGGTTACCGCAGCGGCATGCCGGTGTTGATGATGATCGTGCTCGCCGGCGCCGGTCTGGTGGCCGAAGGGCGGATGGTGTTGTTCTTCGCTGCGCTGACCACTGTCGCCGTGCTTGCGGAAAACACCTGGCGTCTCGTCTTTCGCGGCGCGTCGGGGGATTTTCTGCAACTGGGCATCGTTTGCATCGGTTTTTTCGGCATTGCCATCGCAGCGCGCGGGCTCGCGTTACGGGCCAAGGCGAATGCCGTGCTGGCGGCCGAGCGCGGCCGCGAATTGGCCAAGCAGGAGGCGGTGAACGAACGGATCATCCGCGACATGCAGGATGGAGTGATCGTTATCGGCGCCAATGGCCATGTGCGCAAGGCAAATCCCCAGGCGGCAGCGCTGCTTGGTCTGCATGCGCTGGAAGCCCTGGCCTTGACCGATATCGATGCCGCATTCGGAAAGGTGCTCGCCGACCGCAGTGGCGAAGGACACCTGATGCGTCTGGGGCCGGCCGGGCGGCTGTTGCGCTGCCGGGCCGTGCATGGCGAACCGAGCAGCGCCGCCGCCGCCGCCGCGCTGATCTATCTGACCGATTTCGAGGATATTCAGCGCAAGTTGCAACAATCCAAACTGGCCGCGCTCGGCCGCCTGACCGCCAGCATGGCGCATGAAATCCGCAATCCGCTATCCGCCGTCACTCAGGCCGTCGAGCTGCTGGAAGAAGAAAAGCGCGGCAATGTGCGCGATCGTCTGCTGCGTATCATCAACGACAACGCGCATCGTATCGAACGCATGATCCGCGATGTTCTCGCGCTTGGCCGGCGCGATCAGGCCGAGCCGGAAACGCTGCCGCTGTTCGCTTTCGTGCATGAGTTGATCGAAGCGCACTGTTTGCAAGGCGAGACCGAGCGCGCCGTATATCGCGTGGAGATCGATCACGGTCACACGCTCGGCATGGATCGCACCCATCTGCGCCAGATTCTCGACAACCTCGTCGTCAATGCCCGCCGCTATTGCTCCGGTAGCCCCGGCGCCGTGCATATCTATAGTGAAGGACTGTCTGGCGGGCGCATTGCCCTGCACGTGTGTGACGATGGTCCCGGCATCGAGGAGTCCGACATTCCAAACCTGTTCGAGCCTTTCTTCACCACCCACCCCAAAGGGACGGGCCTGGGCCTGTATATCGCCCGCGAACTGGCCGAGGCCAACGATGTCGAGTTGGAGGTTCGGGCTGGCGAGTCGGGTGCCCACTTTCTGATCATCGGACGGAGCCAGCCATGAAAAACGACGATCGCCGCACCGGTCGTGCCGTAACCGCCGATGTTCTGGTGGTGGATGATGAAAGCGACATTCGGGAGTTGATCGAGCTTTCCATGCTGCGCATGGGGCTCGGCTGCGATACCGCCGGCTCGGTGGCCGAAGCGCGCGCGCTGCTCGGCGCCAAGCGTTATCGCCTGTGCCTGACCGATATGCGCCTGCCCGATGGCGATGGCCTGGAACTGGTCGAATTCATCCAATCGTCCCACGCCCGGTTGCCGGTCGCGGTGATTACCGCTTTCGGCAGTATCGAAACCGCCATCCGCGCGCTAAAGCTCGGCGCATTCGACTTCGTCACCAAGCCGGTCGAACTGAAGGCGTTGAAGGAACTCGTCAGCCACGCGCTCAAGCTCGGCCAGCCGGCCGAGCCCTTGCCGCCCGGCAGCCGGGCGTTCGTCGGCGGTTCGGCGGTGATGGGGCAACTGCGCGCGCAGATCGAAAAACTTGCGCGCAATCAGGCGCCGGTTTTCATCCACGGCGAGTCGGGTACCGGCAAGGAGGTCACTGCCCGCCTCATTCACGATCTTGGCGTTCGCGCCAGTGGCCCGTTCGTGCCGGTGAATTGCGGCGCGATCTCGCCCGAACTGATGGAAAGCGAGTTCTTCGGCCATCGCAAAGGCAGTTTTACCGGCGCAGGTGTGGACAAGGAAGGTTTGTTCCAGGCCGCGGCTGGCGGCACCCTGTTCCTCGACGAGGTCGCCGACCTGCCGCTGGCGATGCAGGTGAAGCTGCTGCGCGCCATCCAGGAACGCGCTGTGCGCCCCGTCGGCGCGCATGCCGAGGAGCCGGTGGATGTGCGCATCCTCTCCGCCTCGCACCGCGATCTTGGCCTTCTCGTCAGCGAAGGCAAGTTCCGCCAGGATCTCTATTTCCGTATCAACGTCATCGCCCTGCGCGTGCCGCCGCTACGCGAACGGCCGGAAGACATTCCCGAACTCGCCGCGCACATCCTCGCTCGCCTTGCCGAACGTGAAGGCGGTTTGCCGCGACGGTTGTCCCCGGACGCCGCCGAGGCGCTGAACCGGCACGCTTTCCCCGGCAATGTGCGCGAACTGGAAAACCTGCTCGAACGCGCTTGCGCACTATGTGACGGCGATGAAATCGCCGCTGACGACCTTGATCTGGGGGCTTCTGGTTCGGTTGAACCTTTTCCTGTGCCATCCGGTGCTTCGCAGCCTTTGGCCGAAACCCTTGCCATCGGCGACGAAAATGGCGGCAGCGACGACGAGCGCCTTCTGATCCTGCGTGCGCTTGACGAAACCCGTTGGAATCGCTCCGCCGCCGCGCGCAAATTGGGCATGACACTGCGGCAACTACGCTACCGGTTGCAGAAATGGGACATGGACTGAAATATGCCTGCACCCAAGTTTGGCAATGTCAAGATTAGTGTCAAAGTTTGACAAAAATTGACATGTGCTTTGTCAAACGTGAACCGTAAAACCAAGCAACAAAGCGGTTTCAAGCCGATTTTCGTGATTTTTCTCACGCTTTTGACATGGCAAAAAACTGGCACGGGAGATGCTATAAAGAGGACAGGGCGGTCCTCCTCCCGCTGTGATAAAACTTTACACAAGGAGCTTTACCATGAAAAAAATGATCCAAAAGGGTTTCACCCTGATCGAGTTGATGATCGTCATCGCGATTATCGGTATCCTGGCGTCGATCGCGCTGCCGCAGTATCAGGACTACACCGTCCGCACGCAGTTGTCGGAAGGTTTTGTTTTGGCTAGCGCTGCGAAAACCGCCGTGGTGGAGACGTATGCAAACACCACTACGGCCGGCGTCACCATCAACGCATATGCCGGTACTGGTGCGGAAGTACCTGCGGTGGCTAATACAGTTAATTATGGATATGAATTTGTTACTCCCAGCACTCGCGTGGCCTCGATCGCGATCGCCGGTATGACTAACGTGGGTGCCGCTCAGGCTGCTCCTACTGTCGCAACTGCGACTTCAGTTCCGCCTACGGCTTCCGGCACGATCCAAATTACCTATGCGGGTGCTCTTGCTACCGCTCTGGGTGGTGAAGTGGTGCTGGTTCCGGGTAGCGGTTTGATTCAGACGGGTCCCAACGCGGGCATTCCCGCTGGTGCAGTCACGGCTGGTCAGCCAGTTGTCTGGGGCTGCAGAGGGCCTAACGTTGCCGCGAACAAGTACCTGCCGGCCAACTGCCGACTCTGATACTGGCTGCACTGTTTAGCCTTGCTGAATTTGGCGGGGCGGCAAGAGAAGACCGCTGCGGCGGTCTTCTCTCTTTTTGTTTCAGGATTTTGCTCCCCATTCGATCATGATTCATTCGCTCCTTCCCCCCCGTGTCATTGCATTTCTTACCCATCTGGCCGCTTCCATACTGCTGGCGTTGTTGACTCTCGCGCTGGTGTTTTTCGTCTGGTATCCGGCGCCTTTGGATACCGTGGTTGGCGTCAGGGAAATTTTTTTTCTTATCCTGGGAGTGGATGTCGTCATCGGGCCATTGATGACGCTGGTGGTTTATAGGCGTGGCAAAAAAACGCTGAAATTCGACCTTGCCACCATTATCGTTCTTCAATTGGCGGCGTTTGCATATGGGCTTTATACGGTGGCGGAAGGCCGGCCGGCTTGGCTGGTATTCAACGTAGACCGTTTTGATCTCGTACGTGCCAATGAACTTGATGAGCGTAACAGGGATGAAGTCAAGCCGGAATATCGCCAAGTGTCGTGGTTTGGACCACGTTGGGTTGCCGCGCGGATACCGGAAAATATCGACGAACGGAATAACATGACACTGGAGGCGGCTCTTTCCGGTCCTGATCTACCGCAGCGCCCTAAGTTCTACTTGCCAATTCAGGAGGAGGTGGAGAGAATTCGCGGCAAGGCGCTTTCTTTGGGTGAATTGGACCGCTTCAATTCTGCCGAGGCGGTGGCTGCTGCTACGGCGCGTTGGCCAGATGCGGACGCATGGCTGCCGATGAAAGGTCGGGTTCGCTCGGTGACCGTGCTGATCAACCGGGCGCGTGCCGAGGTGATTGCCGTGGTGGATCTCAAGCCGTGGGACGAATAGTGTTCCGTTTCAGTCCATATAGCGGATAGGAGGCTGAGGTGGAAGTGTATGCCCAGGTGGATGTGGCCGGCTGGTTTGGCGGGGGCAGCGCGGGCGTAAGTATCTACCCTTCTCCGAATTGCGACGAGCGGCCGGCTGGCGAAAGCGTATATTTGCTGGTAATCCATGCTATCAGTTTGCCCCCCGACGAATTTGGCGGGCCGGCTGTGGAGGCGTTATTTAGCAATGCGCTCGATCCCACAGCGCATCCGTACTATGCGGAAATTGCACATCTGCGCGTTTCGGCGCATTTTTTCATCCGCCGCGATGGGGAATTGATCCAGTTCGTTTCTACCGAGGATAGGGCGTGGCACGCTGGAGTTTCCTGTTGGGACGGATGGGAACGGTGCAACGATTTTTCCATTGGGATTGAGTTGGAAGGTTGCGACACGCTGCCTTTCGAGTTGGCACAGTACACGCGTCTGGCGGAACTGGCTGGTGCATTGCAGCGGCGTTATCCGACGATCGAGGATATCGTCGGTCATTCGGATATCGCGCCGGGGCGCAAAACCGATCCAGGGCCATTTTTCGATTGGGTGAAATTCAGAAATTTGCTGGCTGGGCGGACTGGCTGAAATAAGCGCGGCGCGGCTACCCATGTGGGAAGCCGCGCCGCAATGGCGTCTATCATCGGTTGTGGGCGAGGTTCTAACTGATGGTCAGCCGTTTCGCTTGCGTAGCGGCTTTCTTCGGCAGAGTCAGTTCCAGTACGCCGTCGTTGAACTTGGCGCTGCCTTGGCTTTCGTCGATGTCCTGGCCAAGCTGGAAGCTGCGTGAGACTTTGCCGAAATAGCGTTCGGTACGCAGTACGCGCTCGCCGTCCTTGATTTCCTTTTCCTGCTTGCGCTCGGCGCTGATGGACACCACCGGGCCGTCGATGTGGATGTGAATGTCTTCCTTTTTCATTCCAGGCAGTTCGGCATGAACTTCGTAGCCCTCGGTGTTTTCCTTGACATCAACGCGCATCTGCGGCGCTTCAGTGGAGACGCCTCCTGTGCCGAAATCGACAGGACGGACGAAGAAACCACGAAAAAAGTCTTCCAGGGGGTCACGACGGATCACGTTGCTCATATCTGTTCTCCTCTTCGGTTCTTGCCGGCGTTCCGGCCTCGTCACGAATATGGGAACGGTGGCGGAGATTTCAAGCGTCGGCGGCAGGGGATGGTTGTTATGATCCCGAAGCGATCGGAGGTCGATCCTGAATCATGGGGGAGGTGACGGTGGGTGAATCGGTGCGGATGCAGGAGGCAGGCCAGTCCTGCCCACGTTGCGGAAAAACTTTTACGTGTGGAATGGTGGCAGGGACCGAGCGTTGTTGGTGCGTTTCCTTTCCGCCATTGTTTTCCGTGCCGGTAGCGGATGCGGGGCAGGCCTGTTATTGCCCGGCGTGCCTGGCTGAACTGGTCGAGGCGAAGCAAACCGGTGAAGCCGGTTCGGCATAATCCCGGTTCGGATTCATGGGTGCGGCTTGCCGCCGTCGCCGTCGACGAACACCCAGAACGGAAGTGCCGCATCAGCCCAACGGGTGACGGTTTCTCCGAGGATATCGAGTACGGTGGCGAAGCTGTCGGCGTCACGCGCACGAAGTGCCGCGGTGTGTTCGAGAATGAGTACGTAGCCGGGCGCGGGCAGCCAGGCGAGGTCGCCGAGGCAGTCGGCGAGTGCGTCCCAGTTGTGACCGAACCAGTGCGGAAATTGCAGGGATCGGGCAAATTGGGCGAGCAACCGGGGTTTGTTCGTGCAGGAGGAAAGGTCGATGTGGATGCAGAGCAGTCCCGCTTCGGCCGCTGCGGTGCGTATGCTTGAAATATTGGGGGGCAGGGGGTGGAGGCCGGCATGGTCGGTACGCAGGAGATCGGATCCCGACAGATCGGGTTGTTTGGGTGCTGCGGGGATGGAAGGCGTATTCATCGTTTCGGTCCACGCTGCTCCGGCAGGATGTTACCGGGGGAAATCGGGCGGAAGCTGCGGTAATGGTCCGCCGTGTAATAGAACACTTCTGGCGGATCGCCGCCGCTTACGATGCGGCGCGCGCCGCGATCGCGGGCGCCGGGGGTAGGCACGGTGTACTCGCGGTAATAGCCGCGTGGCCGTGCCGGCAATCGGTTTTCCCGGTTGTGGAAGGTAACGCCATCGTTTCGGTACGGAAAAGGGCCGCCGCGCAGGATGAGCTCGAGCGTGGCAACGGCTTCGGGCGGTAAGGTGTCGGAACCGACGCTGATCTGGTCTTTGCTGGTGGCGTCTTGCTCGTGGGGCGAGCAGCCGATGAGCGTCAGAAAAACGCCGAATGCTATCGCGAGGATGGCCAGGGTGGATGTGATGCGGGTCGGTGTGGGCATCGTGGTGTGATGGGCAGCCAGGCGGCAGATGTGCGATGTGTTGGATCAGCCCGTGTACGCCCGGAATAGCAATTATTCCACTGTATAGACTGGAAACGGAAAGGAAAAGGCAGACGATCGCCGTCTGCCTTTTCGGTTGATTGCGCGGATGTTTCCGATGAGTGTCCTCAGTTGGGGGCGGTGCTCCCGGTAGTGTCGGCCTTTTGCCGCAGGCGAATGTGAAGTTCGCGGAGTTGTGCTTCGGCGACTTCACCCGGGGCGTCGGTAAGCAGACATTGGGCGCGCTGGGTCTTGGGGAAGGCAATGACGTCGCGAATCGATTCGGCGCCGGCCATCATGGTGACGACGCGATCCAGCCCGAAGGCCATGCCGCCGTGTGGGGGCGCGCCGTATTTGAGCGCATCGAGCAGGAAGCCGAACTTGAGCCGCTGTTCTTCGGCGCCGATGTTGAGCGCTTCGAACACTTTGGTCTGGACGTCGGCGCGATGGATACGCACCGAGCCGCCGCCGATTTCCCAGCCGTTGAGGGCCAGATCGTAGGCTTTGGCCAAGCATTCGCCGGGATTGCTGTCCAACAGGGCAGCGTGCTCGTCCTTGGGGCTGGTGAAGGGGTGATGGCAGGCTGCCCAGCGCTTGTTTTCGTCGTCGTACTCGAACATCGGGAAGTCGACGACCCACAGCGGCCGCCATGCTTCGCCGGTGACGTAGCCTTTTTCGTGGCCGAGTTTGATGCGCAGTGCCCCCAGGGCATCGTTGACGATTTTGGCCTTGTCGGCACCGAAAAAGATCAAATCGCCCGATTGGGCGCCGGTGCGCTCGATGATGGCGCGCAGCGCGGTTTCGTGCAGATTCTTGACGATGGGTGATTGCAGTCCTTCTTCGTTCAGCTTGTTGGCGTCGTTGACCTTGATGTAAGCCAGGCCGCGTGCGCCGTAGATGCCGACGAAGCGGGTGTACTCGTCGATTTCGCCACGGGTGAGCTGGCCGCCGCCAGGAATGCGCATGGCTGCGACGCGGCCGCCGGACGTGGCCGGAGCGGAGAACACCTTGAAAGCGACGTCCTGTACGACGTCGGTGATGTCGGTGAGTTCGAGGGTGACGCGCAAATCGGGCTTGTCCGAGCCGTAGCGGCGCATGGCCTCGGCGTAGGTCATGCGTGGGAAGGGGTTGGGCAGTTCGACACCGAGCGCCTCGCGAAACACGAAACGGGTCATCTCCTCCATGATCGCGGTGATGCCGGTTTCGTCGAGGAAGGAGGTTTCGATATCGACCTGGGTGAACTCGGGCTGGCGGTCGGCACGCAGATCCTCGTCGCGGAAGCACTTGGTGATCTGGTAGTAGCGGTCGAAACCGGCCATCATCAGCAGTTGTTTGAACAACTGCGGCGATTGCGGCAGAGCGAAAAACTGTCCCGGATGCACGCGCGACGGCACCAGGTAGTCACGTGCGCCTTCCGGTGTGCTCTTTGTCAGCATCGGCGTTTCGATATCGATGAAACCGGCGCTGTCCAGGAAGCGGCGGAAGGCCATTGCCACTTTGTAGCGCAGCAGCATGTTCTTCTGCATTTGCGGGCGGCGCAGGTCGATGACACGGTGTGTGAGGCGCACCGTTTCCGAGAGGTTTTCTTCGTCGAGTTGGAACGGCGGGGTGGCGGCGGTGTTGAGCACTTCGATGTCGTGGCACAGCACTTCGATTTCGCCGGAAACGAGGTTGGCGTTTTCGGTGCCGACAGGGCGGCGGCGTACCTTGCCTGTCATTTTCAGGACGAATTCGTTGCGTGCCGATTCGGCGATGGCGAAGGTGTCGGCACGATCGGGATCACATACGACCTGGACAAGGCCGGCGCGATCGCGCAGATCGATGAAGATCACGCCGCCATGGTCGCGGCGGCGGTGCACCCAGCCACAGAGTGTGACGGTTTGGTCCAGGTCGGCGGTGGTGACTGCGCCGCAATAATGGGTTCGCATGTTCTGTTTTGTTCCGGCGGTTGAATGGTGGCCTTGCGGCCACCGGGTAAGCGATTGCGATAAAGAGCGCTATCCGTTCGGCAGTATGGTGTGCGCGGGTAGCTTGTGCGTTGTTGCCGGGGCGACGACGCCCATGGAGATGATGTACTTGAGCGCCTCATCGACACTCATGTCCAGTTCGATGACGTCGGCAGCCGGCATCATGAGGAAAAAACCCGACGTCGGGTTCGGGGTCGTCGGTACGTAAATGCTGATGTAGTCGCCGTGCAGATGGTGGGCGGCATCTCCCCCCGGCTGGCCGGTTTGAAACGCGATGGTCCACGCGCCCTGCCGTGGATACTGTACGAGCAAGGCTTTGCGGAAAGCTTGCCCGTTGCTGGAAAACAGCGTGTCGGAAACCTGTTTGACGCTGTAGTAGATCGACTTGACGACCGGGATGCGGGCGAGTGCGGCTTCCCACATTTGCACCAGCTTTTGTCCGAGCACATTGGCTGCGACAAGCCCGGTGGTCAGCACGATCGCCAGGCTGAGTATCAAGCCGATGCCCGGGATGTTGAAGCCGAACATCTTCCGTGGCTGGATGCCGTCGGGCAGCCACAGGATGATCTGGTCGAGGGTATTAACGATCCACGCCAGCACCATGAAGGTGATGGCGATAGGGATCCAGATCAGCAGCCCGGTAATGAAGTATTTTTTCACGAAGCCTTCGGTGAGCGGAGGTCGTCGGCATCAATGGCAGGCGCAATTGCCGCCGCAACCCGTGGCGGGAGCGCTGTTCTCCCCACCGGCAGAAGTGGAAGAAGCGGATTTTCCATTGCCGTTCTTGAAATCGGTGGCGTACCAGCCGCTACCCTTGAGTTGAAAGCCTACCGCGGACAGCATCTTGGTGTAACTCTCCTTGCCACAGGAAGGGCAGGTCGATAGCGGCGCATCGTCCATCTTCTGCATGTGCTCTTTCTGAAACCCGCAAGCGTCGCAGCGATATTCGTAAATAGGCATGGCAACCCCCATAAGCAAACATGTAAGTCTAACGCAACGCAGCAAAGCGAAAAAGCAGCCTGCTGCCTAGATGTTCGGAACGCTTTCCCAGTGTTGGGGAATGAAGATGGGGGCGGGAGGCCCTATCTTCAAGGGGAGCGCAACGTTTAAAAAGAAACGATCTGGAGATAGCGTGTTGTGAGTGTGTCGCCCCAGAACAAGGCGAGAATGCCGGCAGCGGCAAGATAGGGGCCAAACGGAATCGGTACGCCACGGCCGTGGCGGGCGAAAACGATCAGGCCTATGCCCACAAGGGCGCCGACGAGCGACGAGAGCAGGATGGTCAAGGGCAGTATCTGCCAGCCAAGCCACGCACCGATGGCGGCCAGGAGTTTGAAGTCGCCATATCCCATGCCTTCCTTGCCGGTCAGCAGTTTGAACAGCCAATACACGGACCATAGCGACAGATAGCCGGCAACCGCACCGATGACGGCACTGGATAGGGATGTGTAGGTGGTGCCGAGATTGAAGACAAGGCCGGCCCATACCAAGGGCAGGGTCAGGCTGTCGGGGAGGAGTTGCGTATCCAGATCGATGAAGGCGAGGGCGATCATCGTCCAGAGAAACAACAGCGCCCCCGCGGCAGCCAGCCCAAAGCCGAAATGCCACGCAGCGTAACCGGACAAGGCCGCGCTGAGCAGTTCAACCCGTGGGTAGCGCTTACCAATATTGGCGCCGCAATGGCGGCAACGGCCACGCAGGACGACATAGCTCACGACTGGAATGTTCTCCAGCGCGCTGATCATGTGGCCGCAGTGCGAACAGCGCGAACGCGGCGTGGCGAGATTGAAACGTTCGTTTTGTGGGGAGGCCTCGCCGCGCAGTTCAGCCGCTTGGGTGTGCCACTCCCGTTCCATGATTTGTGGAAGGCGGTGGATGACGACGTTGAGAAAACTGCCGACGAAGAGGCCTGCGAGGACAGACAAAAAAACGAAAATTATCGGATCGTGCGCGAAATTAAGCATGAAAGAATAGATCATCGTGCCTGGGTAAAGGGCCAGACACGATGGGTAGAAGCAGGGTGATTAAACAACCGCGCCGAGTTTGAATATCGGCAGATACATGGAAACGACGAGGCCACCAATTATGGTGCCGAGGAAGACCATGATGATGGGTTCGAGTAGCTGGGACAAACCAGCAACGGCATCGTCAACTTCTTGTTCGAAAAAATCGGCGACTTTGCCGAGCATGGAATCGAGTTGACCAGCCTCTTCGCCGATCGAAACCATTTGTACCACCATGGTCGGAAATACGTTGGCGTTTTGCATCGCTACCGTCAGGCTGGTGCCGGTGGTGACTTCGCTTTGAACTTGTTTTGTTGCAGTAAGATAAACGTGATTGCCTGAGGCTCCGCCGACCGATTCAAGTGCTTCGACCAGCGGTACGCCGGCAGCGAACATTGTCGCCAGGGTACGTGCCCAGCGTGCCACCGTGGCCTTGCGGATGATATCCCCGATAACCGGTAGTTTCAGTACGGTCCGGTCGACCATGATCTGCATGCTTGGCGAACGTCGGTAAAGAAATGCAATACCGAAGACGGTGGCGATAGGGATACCAAGCACCAGGAGCCAGTGTTCAATGAAGAAGTCCGACATGGCAATGACGATCTGAGTCGGTGCTGGCAACTCGGCGCCAAAATTATCGAATACTTTTTTGAATTCGGGAATGACAAACAGCATCATTATCGTGACTACCAACGATGCGACCACGACTACCGCAGCGGGGTAGAATAGCGCTGATTTGATCTTGCTCTTGATCGCAAGGATTTTTTCTTTGTATACGGCGATCCGATCAAGCAAGCCATCGAGAATACCGGCTTGCTCGCCGGCTGCGACGAGATTGCAAAACAGCTTGTCGAAGTGCACCGGATGCCTGCCGAAAGCCTGCGCCAGGTTCGAGCCGCCTTCGACTTCGCTGCGCACATCGTTGAGTATCCGGGCGAAGGCTGGGCTGGCGGACCCTTTCATCGCAATATCAAAGGCCTGTAGCATGGGTACGCCGGCTTTCATCATCGTTGCCAACTGCCGGGTGAATAGCGCGATGTCTTTTTCCTTGACCTTGCCTCCGCGCGCAAGCTTCTGTTTCTTGATCTTTGTGACGAGGATGCCTTGCCGGCGTAGCGTGGCCTGAATGACGGCTTCGCCCGTGGTGCGCATTTCACCGCGAACGATCTTGCCTGTCTTGTCCTTGCCTTCCCAGTGGTAAAGATCTTCCTTGGGGCCGCGGGGTGTCGAGCGGCGGGGGGCGGTGGCGCTTGTACGGGGGCGGCTTGCTGTGGCCATGAGTGATTTCCTGTTTCTTTATTCGTTGGTCGAAGCCAGGACTTCTTCCAGCGAGGTGACGCCTTGCTTGACTTTGAGCAGGCCGGATTGGCGCAGATCGCGTACGCCGGCACGCTGTGCTTCGGCGGCGATGTCGATCGAATTGCCGTTTGTCATGATGATATGGGCGATCTCATCGGTTACCGGCATGACTTGATAAATGCCGACTCGTCCTTTATAGCCGCTGTTTTTGCACCGATCGCAGCCAGCCGGGCCATAGGGTTGCCAACTGCCGTCGAGATCTTCTTCTCCGAAGCCGGCTTGAAGCAGGGCTTCGATCGGGATATCCACGGGTTTCTTGCATGAGCACAAGCGTCGGGCAAGACGCTGAGCGGTGATCATGATGACCGACGAGGCGATGTTGAAAGGGGCGACCCCCATGTTTTTCAGTCGCTCAAGAGTGGTCGGGGCGTCGTTGGTATGTAGGGTGGAGAGCACCAAGTGGCCCGTCTGCGCGGCTTTGATCGCGATTTCGGCGGTTTCCAGGTCGCGCACCTCGCCTACCATGATGACGTCCGGATCCTGACGCAGGAAGGAACGCAACGCAACGGCAAAGGTAAGACCGGCTTTTTCGTTGACGTTGACCTGATTGATACCGGGCAGGTTGATTTCCGCCGGATCTTCCGCAGTCGAAATGTTGACGCCTGCTTTGTTCAGGATATTGAGGCAGGTATAGAGTGAAACGGTCTTGCCGGAGCCGGTTGGGCCCGTGACGAGAATCATGCCGTAGGGGCGTGACACCGCGTCGAGCAGTGTGGCTTTCTGTTCCGGCTCGTAGCCGAGCGCATCGACACCGAGCATGGCCGAACTCGGATCGAGAATCCGCATGACGATCTTTTCGCCGTGCAGTGTCGGCAGCGACGATACGCGGAAATCGATGGCCTTGTTTTTGGACAGCACAAGCTTCATCCGGCCGTCCTGCGGGACGCGTTTTTCCGAAATATCGAGGCGCGAAATGACTTTGATCCGGGCGGCGATCTTCTCTTTCAAAATGAGTGGCGGTTGGGCGATTTCACGCAGGGTGCCGTCGGTGCGCACGCGCACACGATAGTATTTTTCATACGGCTCGAAGTGAATGTCGGAGGCGCCTTCGTTGATCGCGTCGATAAGAATTTTCTGGATGAATTTGACGACAGGCGCATCTTCGGCATCCGAGCCGCCATCCTCGGCCTGTTCGCTCTGACCGCTTTGCGCCAGTAAGTCCGTATCGAATTCGTCGCCGGCCATGTCGCTCAGCGCATCGCCTGCCGATTCGATGAGCGCTTCGGCGAGCTTGGCGAGCTTGTCTGCTTCGGCGACGATCAAATCCACTTGAAGGCCGGTCTGGAAGCGGATTTCGTCCAGCGCGCGCATGTTCGATGGATCGGCAACGGCAAGCGCGAGGCGGTTTTGTCTTTTGCTTAGCGGCACGACCTGGTGCTTGTACATGAGCTTGCGGTCCACCGCGTCCTGTGGAATCGCCGTACGGTCGATGGTGCCGATGTCGAGTAACGGATAGCCGAAAATTTCAGCGGCGAAGCGAGCGGTGTCACGTGTGCTCATCAAACCGCGTTTGGCGATTTCGAGCAGGAAGGCATTGCCCGATCCGCCACCGCTTGGCGCGCAGGCGAGAGCGTCCGTCTCGGTCAGACGGCCGTGCTGAATCAGTGCTCTGGCAAGCCCGCTCAGGGCGGTTTGTGGGTTTGCGGCCATGTTCCGTTCTTAATTAACTGACATGCGATCTTGCACGCCATGCGCGTGGTTGTAAAGGGAATAGGTCACTGACGTCGCCGAATCCAGTGGTGAACTTCAGCCGACACGGTGCAATAGAACTTCGACGACGAAGCGGCTGCCGACATATGCCAGCATCAACGTTATAAAACCGGCCAGCGTCCATCGCAGTGCCACCCGGCCGCGCCATCCCCATACGCGGCGGCCGAATAGCAGTGAACCGAACAATAGCCAGGAAATAATGGCGAAGACAGTTTTGTGGTCGACACGGAAGGCAGTGCCGAAGAGGCTTTCGGAAAAAACGATGCCGGAAACCAGGGTCAGCGTCAGCAGTACGAAAGCGATGCCGATAAGGCGGAACAGCAGTGCTTCCATCGTCAGCAAAGGCGGCAGGTTGGCCAGTGCGCGGCTGAAGCGGGCATTGTGCAGGTGGCGTTCGGCCACCGCCATGAGCATGGCGTGCAGGGCGGCGAGCGTAAATAGGCTATAGGCCAGCATGGCGATGATGAAATGTGCGCGAAAAGCGGGCGATGCCGCATTGGCGAGAACATGCTGACCAGGGAAAACGACGGGGATCAGGCTGGCGACAGCGCCGGCCGGCATGGCCAATGCGTGCAGGCCATCGAGTCGAGTATAGAAAGTTTCTACCCAATAAAAACAGATTGCCAGCCACACCATCAGGGAGATCGCCACGCCGAAACCGAAGCGCATCTCGTTGCCGGGAAAGAGCGCGGCGTGGAGCGCTATACCGTGCGCGGCCAGGGCGGCCAGCAGGACGATGCGTGCACGGGGCGACATGCAATCTTGCGCACGCACGCGAGGCGTTTGCATGCTTGCCCGCGCGCAGGAGCGCCATAGCCAGATACCGAGGCCGGCATACAGCGAGGCGGGAAGGAGATGAAGTAGAATCGGATGCATATGACTTACAGTCTACCCCAAGTCAAAACTTGGCCGAAGGCACTAAAAAGGCACTCTTCATGCTCGACAATCTTACGCTGCGTCTTTCCAAAGTCGTCAAAACTTTGCGTGGTCAGGCCCGCCTGACCGAGGACAACATACAGGAAGCCATGAGGGAAGTGCGCATGGCCTTGCTGGAGGCCGATGTTGCCCTGCCAGTGGTGAAGGAGTTCATTACCCGAGTTCGGGAGAAAGCGGTTGGCCAGGCGGTGGTCGGCTCGCTGACACCGGGGCAGGCGCTGGTCGGTGTCGTGCATGATGAATTGAAAGCCTTGATGGGAGGTGCCCACCAGGGGCTCGATCTCGCCACGCAGCCACCCGCCGTGGTGCTGATGGCGGGCCTTCAGGGGGCGGGCAAGACCACCACCACCGGCAAGCTCGCCAAGCACCTCAAGGAAGAGCAGAAAAAGAAGGTGATGGTCGTGTCGGTCGATATCTACCGTCCGGCGGCTATCGAGCAGTTGAAAACCGTAGCCGGCCAGGCCGGTGTCGATTTCTTCCCTGCCGGTGCCGGGCAGGAGCCGGTAGCGATTGCGCTGGCCGCGCTCGATTACGCGCGCAAGCATCACATGGATGTACTGCTGGTCGATACTGCCGGCCGGCTTGCCATCGACGAAGCGATGATGGCCGAAATCAAGGCGCTGCATGCTGCGCTGCAGCCGATCGAAACCTTGTTCGTCGTCGATGCCATGCTCGGTCAGGATGCGGTCAATACCGCGCGTGCGTTCAATGAAGCCTTGCCGCTTACCGGAGTGGTGCTGACCAAGCTCGATGGCGATGCACGCGGTGGCGCGGCCTTGTCGGTGCGCCACGTTACCGGCAAGCCATTGAAGTTTGCCGGGGTCGGAGAAAAGCTGTCCGGCCTGGAACCCTTCCACCCGGATCGGATGGCGAGCCGCATCCTCGGCATGGGGGATATTCTTGGTCTGGTCGAAGACGCGCGCCGCAGTGTCGATGAGGAAAAGGCGCGTGCTTTCGCGCAAAAACTCAAGACGGGGAAGGGGTTCGATCTGAACGATTTCAAGGAGCAGATCGTTCAGATGCGCAAGATGGGTGGAATCTCCTCCATGATCGACAAACTGCCGGCCCAGTTCGCCCAGGCTGCCAGTCAGCTTCAGGGCGGGGCCGAAGAGAAAGTAATCGGCCGGGTCGAAGCCATCATCAATTCGATGACACCGCTCGAACGAGCCAAGCCTGAATTGCTCAAAGCCAGCCGCAAGCGGCGTGTGGCCACCGGTGCCGGGGTGACGGTACAGGAAGTGAATCGCTTGCTGAACCAGTTCGAGCAGACCCAGAAAGTGATGAAGCACTTTTCCAAGGGGGGCATACACAAGCTCATGCGTGGCATGAAGGGCATGCTGCCTGGTTCGATGGGGTGAGTTTGGTGCGCGACATTTTGTTCGCTTTCGGCCGTGCACTGCGTAGTCTGGTGCGACGGGATGTGTTTTGGCATTTGCTATGGCCCGGCCTCGTTTCACTGGTGGTTTGGCTGACCGTGGCGGTACTGTCGTGGGATCCCCTCATCGCCATGATCGTGGGTTGGATGGAAAACTGGCCGATGGTTGGCGAATGGCTTGGCTCTTCCGACACGAGTGCCGCCGTGGCGCTGATATTGGTCAAGATCGCCGTTGTGCTGGCGTTCCTTCCGCTGATTTACGTTACTGCCGCGCTGCTCGTGGCGGTGGTGGCATTGCCGATCATGCTGGAGCGGGTCGCCCTGCGCGATTACGCCGATCTCGAGCAACGCCGCGGCGGTTCCACCCTGGGGAGCGCGTGGAATGCCTTTGTTGCGTTGCTGTTGTTCATCGTGGGGCTTGTCGTATCGCTGCCTTTTTGGCTGATTCCGGGTGTTGGTCTGATTGCTTCGGTGTTGCTGACCGCCTGGCTGAACCAAAAGGCGTTTGGTTACGATGCGCTGATGCTGCACGCCGACGCGCTTGAGCTCGATCGCCTGCCCAAGGAAAAACGCCTGCCGATGCTGATGCTCGGCAGTGGCTGCGCGGTGCTTGCCTACATACCGTTCATCAATGTGGTGGCGCCCGCGTTTTCCGGCCTTGCGTTCGTGCATTTCATGCTTGATACGCTGCGCCAGGAACGCAGCACCAACGGTGTAACTGTGCTTGATCCGGTTG
Source organism: Azoarcus sp. (assembly GCA_031556475.1). Lineage (GTDB taxonomy): Bacteria > Pseudomonadota > Gammaproteobacteria > Burkholderiales > Rhodocyclaceae > Azoarcus. The sequence continues at coordinate 5,475 of JAVBSY010000024.1, read as the reverse complement.
CGGGGGAACTGCCGCGGGGAGTGAAATGAATTTTGGTGCGTTGATCGTTGGCGATGAAATCCTGTCAGGGCGCCATAGCGACAAACATCTGACGAAACTGATCGAACTGCTTGCCGCGCGCGGCCTGCGGCTTAGCTGGGCACGCTATGTCGGCGACGATAGCACGTGTTTGGCCGAGACTTTGCGCCAAACCTTTGCTAGTGGCGATACCGTATTCAGCTTTGGCGGCATTGGCGCCACACCGGACGACCGCACGCGCGAAAGCGCCGCGGCCGCGTTGGGTGTTGAATTGGCCTTGCACCCGGCGGCGGAAACAGAAATCCGTGGCCGTTTCGGCGCGGAAACCACGCCTGAGCGCCTGCAAATGGGTGTTTTCCCGGTGGGTAGCGGGATCATTCCAAACCCGTACAACCGTATTCCAGGGTTCTCCATCCAGGCGCATTATTTCGTTCCAGGCTTCCCGATCATGGCTTGGCCGATGGTCGAATGGGTGCTCGATACCCGATATGTCCATCTGCATCACATCGAAGACTACGTCGAGAAATCCATCATCGTCTGGGATGTATATGAAGGGCAGCTTATGAACCTGATGCGCGAACTGGCTGCCGCATTTCCCACAGCAACCCTGTTCAGTCTGCCGACCATCGCCGACGAAGGTGGGCGTCGCTCGCTCGAACTGGGTATGAAAGGGCCGGCGGCGCAGGTTGCGCGGGCCATGGCACGGATCAAGGCTGGCGTGACCACACGCGGCTACCCATGGGAAGAGCGCTTCTGATCGTGGCGCGTGCGGTGGCAACTGAAACACAGCATCGGATCGTTGTCGAGGGGCGTGAACTCGTGCTTTGTCTGCGCCGTTCCGCGCGGCGGCGTTCCTTTGCACTTCAGGTCGATCATCGCGGCCCGCGCGTGGCTGTTCCACTGGGCGCGTCGTTACGTCAGATCGATCGTTTCATACATGAGCACGGGCATTGGTTGCTGGATCGCATCGAAGCACGCGCGCAGCTTTTGGTACGGCAGTCAGCCTTTGTGTTGGAAAACGGCGCGATTTTTCCCCTCCGCGGACAAGCCGCGCGCCTGCGTGTCGCTCACTCCTCGCCAAGTACCAGGGTGCGAGCCGTGCAGTGGTGTGTGGCCGCGGATGGTGTGGAAGAACTCTGGCTGTCTGCCGCAAAATTCAACGCGCGCGGGTTTATCCATGCGCTGCAGGCACGCGCGCTGGCTTGGTATCGCGACCGTGTCGATGAATTCTGCGCGCGTCTTGGCTTGGCGAGTCCTGTCGTGCGTCTGTCCAACGCCCGTACCCGATGGGGCAGTTGCAGCCGGACAAGCGGCATTCGTCTGCACTGGCGCTTGATCCACCTGGCACCGGCTTTGATCGACTACGTCGTCGCTCATGAAGTTGCCCACCTCGTCGAAATGAACCACTCCCCGCGCTTTTGGGCTGTTGTCGAATCGCTTTACCCGGATTGGCGCAGTGCGCGGATACAGTTGCGGCAGGCCGCCGCTGGCTTGCCGGTTATCGACGAATCTGATTTGCCTTCCACGCTACGAGAGGATTGATCATGCGGCTTTTGCATACCATGTTGCGCGTAGGCGATCTCGATCGCGCGCTGGCCTTTTACACCGATGTGCTCGGCATGCGTCTGTTGCGCCGTCACGATTACCCGGAAGGCCGCTTTACTCTGGCTTTCATTGGTTACGAAGACGAAGCCAATGGTGCGGTGATCGAGTTGACCCACAACTGGGGGGTCGAACAGTACGAAATCGGCACCGCCTACGGCCACATCGCCATTGAGGTCGCGGATGCGAAAAAGGCGTGCGACGATATCCGAGCCCGTGGTGGCAAGGTCGTGCGCGAAGCGGGGCCGATGAAACACGGCACGACGGTAATCGCTTTCGTCGAAGACCCGGACGGATACAAGGTCGAACTGATAGAGCGTACGGACCGCCTTTCCGCTTGATTGCGGTCAGCGGTCGATGAACGGATCGTCGGGGTCCTGGGGTGGGTCGGGTTGCTCGTGGAAACGGTCGCGGATAGCTGAGATTTCGTCCCATTCGCTTAGCAGCGCGTCGACGCAATCCGGGTCGAAATGAATGCTGCTGCCACGACGTAAAAAGGCTGCTGCCTCCTCCATCGGCCAGCCCGTTTTATACGCGCGGTTCGAAGTCAGTGCGTCGAACACATCGGCCACGGCGACGATCCTGCCCGCCAGTGGAATCACATCTCCGGCGAGTTGTTGCGGGTAACCGCTGCCGTTGAATTTTTCGTGGTGTGTCAGCGCGATGATCGCGCCCAGTTCAACCACGTTCGACGACGATCCTTTCAAAATATCGTGACCGATGATCGGATGACGTCGCATCACCGCCTGCTCTTCGGGTGTCAATGGTCCGCGCTTGAGCAGGATATGGTCCGGAATGCCGAGTTTTCCCACGTCATGCATGGGGGCCGCCAAAAAGATCGTTTCGATGTAGTTCTCGTCACACCCGAGGCGGCGCGCGATCACGGCCGAATAATGGGACATGCGCTGAATATGCGTGCCCGTATCCGGGTCGCGAAACTCCGCTGCGCGTGCCAGGCGCATGATCGTCTCGCGTTCGCGCGCCAGAATCTCCGCCGTCGCCTCACGCACCGCATCGGCCAGAGCCTCTGCGCGCAAGCGGGTGGAAAGATGGGCTTCGCGCAGCTTCAGCATGTTGCGCACGCGCGGCTCGAATTCGTGGACGTCGATCGGCTTGTTGAGAAAATCGTTGGCGCCCAGTTCAAGCGCCTGATAGCGCACCGTGCGCTCGTTGTTCGCCGTTACCATCAGTACCGGCACATCGTCATGGCGGCGCCATGAGCGCACGCGGCGAATGAATTCGAGACCATCGACCTCCGGCATCATGTAATCGACGATGATCAGATCGAGCTCATGGCGAGCGCACCATTCCAGCGCCTTGACCGAGTGCGAGAAAGCATGAATCCGACGGCCTGGCGTGCGGGTGGCGAGCTTCTCCATCAGTACGAGGTTCAACGCCGTGTCATCGACAATCAGAATATCCATGACGTTGTTTTGAAAGGGCTCCTTGGCAGTACCGATTGAGATAGTCACGGCGATTATAGTTGCTGTGCCACAGGTTGTTCATTCCTGGGCGTCACAGGGCCGTGTAACCATCGTACCCGATTCAGTCTGTCTCCAGCCTCCCGTGTTACACTCGCCGGACACTTGAAGAACGGGCCATGCGTCTATACCTTGGCTCCGTACACGAATGATCTACAGGGGCCGACCTGGCTTCGACGTGGGTCGCAAAGCAGCGCAGTGCATACCGAGGACCAGTCACCTCGTAAATCCATCTGGAAAACTACAAACGCCAACGACGAGCGTTTCGCTCTCGCCGCTTAATCCCGGCGGGCGCTGCACCGGCAGGTCTCTGGGCCGGGTGGTTCCAGCGTAAGCTGGGCCGCTGCAGTGTCATTTACAGAGAATCGCGAGCTGCGCCGGGTTACTTGGCGCAGTAGCTAAAGGTAAGGTAACTCGCCCCCGTCCGGCCCGCCGATTGGCTAAGCCGGGGGTTAAATCAAATAAGTCGGATAAGTATGTAGATCTGTCTGTAGAGGGCTTGCGGACGGGGGTTCGATTCCCCCCGGCTCCACCAATCACAAGGGCTCGGATGTTCTCCGGGCCCTTTTTCTTTGTGCGGCTCCTGGCGTGCCATGTGGGGCGATGGTCGATGGTCGTCGTGCGGGCAGTTTTCTGTTCGAGATTTCTGAATGAGGTGTTTCCTCGATCAGCCGTTTTGATCAAGTGGTAGCCGAAGCGTGGCGGCGGCGCGGTGTGCATTGCTGTTTTCGAGGTGAGGCACGATGCCCAGCAACGGGGCGTCGAGGCGGTCGGCGAGCGTGGCGAGGTTGGCATCGAAGTGCGGCATGTGGGGGTCGATCCGGTTGGCGACCCAGCCGGCAAGTCGCTGGCCGCGTGCGGCGATGGCTTCCGCCGTGAGCAGGGCGTGGTTGAGGCAGCCCAGCCGCATGCCGACGACGAGAATGATCGGCAGGCCGAGGTCGTGAGCGAGGTCGGCGGTATCGTAGTGGTCGCCGAGCGGCACGCGGAAGCCGCCGACGCCTTCGACCAGTACGACGTCGGCACGGTTTTGCAGTTCGGCGAAGGCGGTAAGGATGGGGGCTGGGGTGATCACGATGCCTTCTTCCGCCGCGGCGATGTGTGGGGCGATCGGGCTGCGCAGGCAGTAGGGGGTGACGAGCGCCGGACCGGGATCAAGGCTGCTTGCGGCGCGAAGGTGCGCGGTGTCTTCGTTGATCCATTCGCTGTCGATCAGGCCGGCGCCGGCGGCGACCGGCTTCATGCCCAGGGCCGTATAACCTTGGGTGCGCGCAGCGTGGAGCAATGCGCAGGTGACGAAGGTTTTGCCGATGCCGGTATCGGTGCCTGCGACGAACCAGGCGCGGTGGCGGGTCGTGCTCATTTTTTGTTTCCTCTGCGGTTTTTCCTTCATCGTTTCTTCAGTGCGAGCAGGATGAGGTCGTAGGTCGCCGGCAGTTGTCCGTCGGCTCGACGGTGCTGTTCGTATTCGCGTGCGACCCGCGTCCATGCCTGCCGCCCCAGCGGCGAGCGCCGGCGGCCGTTGCCGACCGAATGCGCGCCGATGGTCTTGAGACCGCGCAGCAGGGTGGACAGATCCGGGGCGAGCGCGTGGACGGGATGCTGGTCGGTGGCAAGAGCGTCGAGTCCGGCGTCGCACGCATGATCGAGCCAGATTCGGGCAGGGTGAAAGTGGATGACGTGCCGGTTGGCGTCGATGGTGGCGAAGGCGTCGTGCAGTTCCCACAGCGTACGGGGGCCTAGCGTGGCGACCCAGGCGATGCCGCCGGGTGTCAGCACGCGCGCCAGTTCCCGCAGGGTGCGTGCCGGGTCGCACCATTGCAGGGCGAGGCTCGACCATGCGACGTCGATGCTGGCGTCAGCCAGCGGCAGGTGTTCGAGATCGCCGCCAAGCAGCGTGGCGTTGTATTCGGCGAAATCGTTGCGTCTGCGCAGGTGTTGGAGCATCGCGGGGGCGAAGTCGAGGGCGATGAAGTGGGTGCGTGGGCGCGTATGGGGGAATGTATTTGGAAACAAGCCTGCCAGTAGTGGCAGGCCGTAGCCGGTACCACAGCCGGCGTCGAGCACGCGCGCGGGTGCCGTGGCCGGCGGATGTCGTTGGGCGAGCGTGGCAAGGTGGCGGCAGACTTCGCGCTGTAGTTCGGCGGCGCTGTCGTAGCGGGGGGCTGCGCGGTCGAAGGCGGTGCGTACGGCGCGCTTGTGCGCTTGCCGGTCATTCATGGGTGAAGGCGCTGATGAGCCGGGCGCAATCCTGTGGCCGCGACAGGAAAGGCGCGTGGCCGCAATCGTCGAACAGGTGCAGGCGGGCGGCAGGCAGCGCGGCAGCGAGCCAGTGTGCGGCGCTGGCGGGCATCAGTGCATCGTTGGCGCCGTG
>JAVBSY010000080.1:0-9240 GCA_031556475.1 Azoarcus sp. | reverse complement strand
CACGCGCGCCTGGTGGTTGCCGCGATACAGGATGGCGTAGTCCTTGAACTGCGTGCGATGGGTGAATTTGTGCGCGGCGATTTTCGTTGCCACCCATTCGGCCTCGTGCTCGGCATCGCGGCAGTTGGTCACGACGATCTGTTCGCCGGGGCCATGCTCGGACCACAGCCGCTTGTCGAACAGTTTGTCGTTGTTGGCGATGACGGCATTGGCCGCCGCCAGGATACGGCGCGAAGAGCGGTAGTTCTGCTCCAGTTTGATCACACGCAGCTTGGTGTAATCCTGTTGCAGCAGGCGCAGGTTTTCCACGTCGGCGCCACGCCAGCCGTAAATCGCCTGGTCGTCATCGCCCACGGCGGTAAACGCGCCGCGCTCGCTGCAAAGCTGTCGCAGCAGGCGGTACTGCGCACGGTTCGTGTCCTGGTATTCATCGACGAGCAGGTAGCGCAGACGGCCCTGCCAGCGTTCGCGCACTTCGTCGTTACCCTCGAACAACCGTACCGGCAGCGCGATGAGATCGTCGAAATCCACCGCATGGTAAGCGCGCAGCGTACGCTCGTACTCGCCGAACACTTTGGCCGCAGCAGCGGAAATCTCGTTGTCGGCAAGCCGCGCCGCCTCCTCGGGCGCGATCATGGCATTCTTCCACGACGAAATCTGCCACTGCATCTGTCGCGCAATGCCCTTATCGGCATCACCGGCGATGTCAGCGACGATCTGCACCGTATCGGCGGCATCGAGGATGGAAAACTGCGGTTTCAGCCCGCAATGCTTCGCTTCCTGGCGCACGATGCGCACACCGAGCGCGTGAAAGGTGCACACCGTCAGCCCGCCCGGCGCCCGCCCGCCCATGATGTGGGCCACCCGCTCCTGCATTTCCTTCGCCGCTTTGTTGGTGAAGGTAATGGCGCCAATGTTGCCGGGGCTGAAACCGCAGGTTTCGATCAGATGCGCGATTTTGTGCGTAATCACCCGCGTCTTGCCGCTGCCGGCGCCGGCCAGCACCAGACAAGGGCCGTCCAGATAACGGATCGCTTCGCGCTGCGGCGCATTCAACAGAGAGGACGATGGAGCGGACATCAGACCGAAGATAAGACCAGGAACAGAATTGGAAATGGAGCGGGGAATGAAAAAAGGCAGGGCGCCACCCATGGGCGGCGCACGGCTGAATTTTAGCCGATCCGCCCGCTTCGCCATCCCCTGGTAAAACTTCATTCCCCCAACAAAGGAAAAACGGCAGGAGGGATGGCAGACGTGCCAACAAACTCCGCAGTTAACACAGCATCCGCCGCACCGTGGAAACCACACTCACCAAGCTGCGTCCATGGGTTGACCGCCTGCACGGAACCCTGGGCTCCGCGCGCTTTGCCCAACCACGAATCGTGGCTGGAGCGCACCGATCTGGCAGCATACTTCCGCCCATCACCGAGGCCAGCTTTACGCCAACAGGGCACGCCCGCGCCACCACCGGGCTGCATCCATTACCTCCGCGCGATGGAGCCGGCCGCCAAAGCGGCCCGGATCAATCCTCCGCAGCCATGAACCCGGTCTTTCGGCGCGCATTTGTCTCCTGCTTCAATCTCCCCCCGTACGGCTAACGGGCGTCGTCTGGAAACTCTCGCCAATCCGCCTCCTTGCCCGGCTTTCCGGTGGCGGCTCTTTTCCGCCGCAACGGCCGCCAATATCCGCCTTGCGTCCAGGCGGCGAGGCTCTGGCGCAGCCAGCCGATGACGGTGACGGCAAGCCACATCGCCCAGGCGAGCATCGCAACGCGATAGACCCACAGCGGCAGGCTGACGACGGTAATTCCGGGCAAGGTGTCGCGGCTGAGGTCGGCAAAACCTTGCAGGCGGATGCCGGCGCTGGAATAACCGCCATGACCGACGACGTGCATCTCCGGCGTACCCATCAGGCTGGCGGGAATAACGGAAACCAGGCACGCGAGCGCGGCAACGACGAGCAACGCCAGCGCACTCTGCATCAGGTCGAAGCGCCACGGATGCCGCTCGCGCAGTGCGCCAAGATCGGCGCGGGTACGCCAGTCGAAAATCAGCAACCAGGCGACAACGACGGCCAACGCGGTCCAGGAATAGGTGGAGAACCCCAGCGTCAACAACAGCCAGTGGTACCAGCGTACCCGACCCGCGAAGCAAGAACGGCCAAAGCGGCTGCGGGCGAGCAGGCCCGCGAGCGCCAACGCAACCAGCAGTTCTCCCCAGAACAATACGACGGAACCGACCGGAGGGCCGAAGGCGGCCAGCAGCCAGCGCTGTTCCGGCAGTACGGTTTCGAGGTCGATGTTGGCGGCGGGCAGCCCGAGCGAAAACGCCGGATTGCGAAACACGACGGGAATGGCGTCACTTTGGCGCAGTTCGATGACGAAGTTCTGGCTACCGGGCGACACCGGCAGCGTCAGCTTGCCGTCGCGCGGACGCAGGCTCAGCGGCACATTGTTGCGGCTGACACTCAGCACTTCGAACGACTCGCCGGGCAAGGCGATCGAGTGCTCCCCTCCCTGGCTGGCGCGCAATGTGAAACTCAGTTGATAAACGACGGCACGCTGGCCCAGATTGCTTTTCAATCGCACCTGATCGACGGCTTGCACCATGCCATCGGCAACCGGCGGTTGCGTCAATTTCAGCGTCAGCGTTTCGCCGGGCAGCGGGTTGAACTCGAACACCTGTTCGTCGTCGCCCGCAGGCGCCGACGCGCCTACCGGAACACCGCTCCAGTCGACATGCCACGAGGGGCCGACGCGCACTTGCCAGACTTCGGCGCGATCGGTCAACGCAGGGGCGGTCAGCGTCAATGTTTCGCTCTTGTCGAGGCGCGCGCTCCACCAAGTCACACTATCGCCGCTGCCGAGCGAGGCAATGGCCTGCATGTCCTGCACCCGGATGCCCGGTGTCGTCACATGCTCACCCGCAAGCAACGGCACCGACAGCGTCAATCCGCCCTTTTCCGGCGCAAGCCGCAGAACCTGGGTGGAACTGGTCCAGTCGAGATCGAGATCGAGGCGCCGGATAACGCGGACATAGGGCGGAAACTGCTGAGTCGCCCCGGCATCGCCTGCGCTCGCCCCGCCTTCGCCCTCGCCCGGCGTCGTTGCGGCGCGGGTGAAATTCAAGGTTTCGTTGATCAGGCGGTTCTCGTCAATGCCTTCGACGCTCCAACCCTGTCCGGCAAACCGTGCACGCATCGGCACCAGCGGAAAATACAGCGAGGACGACGCACCGTTGACGACATAATGCAGGTCGATACGGTGCACACCGCGCGCCAACGCGATCCAGACGCCATCCTCACGGCGCAGCAGATGGCTGGCCGCGGAACCGTCGAGCCGCGCCTCGACCAGGGTCAGATTGTCCTCCCCGGTCGGCAACGGCAACGCGACATACGCGGCGGCGTTCGCTTCCAGTGCGACATGAATATCGTTGCCCGCGGCACGGATCTCTGCGCCCGCGAACACGGCGCAATCCGGCGTGCAGCGCGGCGCTTCGCCAAGGCGCCGCTGCATCTCCTGCAGCAACGTCTCCGGCGGAAAAACAGTGCCGCCGGCTGCCGCCTGTGTAACAACAGGCTCATCGGGCGGTGGCATAACGGCCAAGGTTCGCGCCATCGCCGTACCCGGCCACGCCGTCATGGCCGCGAGCAACAAGCCGAAAACACCCACGCACGCCGTTGTAGCGGCCGCAGGCGCCGCACCACCTCCGCCCGCGGGCGCGGTGGCACCACGCTGGCGCGACAAACGCCAGACCAGGATGCCCAGCAGCGCGACCAGCAGCACGCGCAAACCGCGCGTCAGCCACGGCGGGCTGATGACGAGCGCAACATCCTGCTCGGCCAGCACCGGGCCGCTCCACGAAAGGACATAGCGATGCCCGTGTGTCCAGTTGGCTTCGCCGCGGCCGGTTTGCACGACGGTGGACTGGCTGTAGCGATTCATATTCTTCTGGCTTTGCATCGGCGCCGTGGCAACGGCAACAGGCATCTCGGATTCGGACTGAATCTTGGAGCGCACCCTCGCTTCTAGCTTTGCCGGCGGAGAAGCGGGATACGAACGTGATAGCTCCCTCATGTCATCCATCGACATTGTTGGTTCCGCCGGTGCGGCCGCCGGGGGCGGCGTGGCTACGTACCCCGCCGTGCCGGAGCCCGACCACGAAAGCGCACCGCCGTCCGCACTCTCGAGTTGCGGATACAGCGCGCTGCGCAATTGCTGCGGGATGAACGCAATGCTCAACAAGATCAAAACCGCCAGCGCGACCAAACGCAACCCTTCGCAAACCCGGCCCAGCCTGCCCGCCGGCAGCGCGCGCACCAGCAGCGCAAAGGCGCAGGCCAGCGCCAGCGCCCACAACGGCGCGTCCGGCTCCTGCATCGCCAGCAGCAGATAGACGGCGGCGACGATGCCACCGCCGCGGCCGAGCAGTCGCCATGCAAGCAAAGTCGTGAAAGCGGCAAAAAACACATGCAGCACCGTCCAGCGTTCGATCCAGCTTCCGCTGGCGCGATCCGCGCCGGGCGCGGCAAGCAAACGGTAGCCATAAGGCAGATGCAATTCGGTGGTGACGCTATCAAAGGTCTGCTGCCAGCCACTGATCGGCAAACGGCTGACGGCAACCGCCACTCCGTTCTGGATGCGCACACCCGCATCCAGGCCAACTCGTGCGCTGCGCCATTCGACGCCCGTCAATCGGGACTCCTTGCCGTACGTGACCAGCAGCGCGCTATCCGCAGGATCGCCGCCGAGCGTATCGTTGGCGCGCTCCAGCGCATACGGCACGGCAACATCGAAACGCCAGCCGTGCCGCATGCTGCCGGAGATGTTGTCGCGCGCGAAATAGCCATCGCCCGCAAAGTTGAGCCAGAGTTCGCGCCGCAACGCAAGCCGGTTGTTCTCGTCCGCCGCCAGACCGCGCGCGCGCTCCTCGATCGTCAACGCCGCACCGTTGCCCAGCGCGAACGCCGGCAGGCTCTGCCATTCCGCCGGAACGCCGGACTGGCGCGGATCGACCGGCAGCGCCGGCTCATGTCCCTGGTCCGCCGAGCCGCGCACGGCTGTCGAGCGCAAGGAGGGCGTCGCCTCGTAGCTCCAGATTTCCTGCCCCACCCAGACAATTCGCGCCTTCTGCTTTTCCGCGCCTTCCGCCGCGGCCTCGCCTTCCTTCCCAGCGGATGCGGGTAGATAAGCGCTGACCTGCTTCAAGGGCGCATTGGCGCGCGCGCTCAATGTCAGCACGGCATTGCCCGGCTGCACCTGTACCTGGAGGCGGTTTTCCGCATCCAGCCGCGCCGGCCACGAAGAGGACAATACCAGCGGCGCAAAGCCTTCCGGCAGCACCGGCCCCAGGCTGACTTCGCGCGCCTTGCCGGAAACATGTAAATGCAGGCGCGTCTCCAGCGTGGCCGGAATGCCATCATGCAATTTGCGATAAACCTGGAGTTCGAGATTGTCGGTCGTCGCCGCGCCAGCATCGGCCCGACGGCCCAGCGTCAACTCCTCGCCTTCGCGCTGCAAGGGCTGCACCAGCTTGCCGTCGATCCTCAACTCGATCAGGCCGACGGCCTCCGGCACGGTCAGCGTCTGCGGCCGTTCCTGCCAGGGAATGTATGCAGTGATGTCATATTGCCCCGGCGGTAGATGCAGCGCCGGACCGTCATGATCGACCACCACGCCCGGCTCGCCATTGACCCGCACCTCCTGCGGCCAGTACTCGTGGCTGCCCGGCAGCGGAATCCAGTTTTCGACATCGACCCGCCAGTTCTGGCGCAAGCGCGCGCCCTTGCCATCGGCATCGAGCGACAGCAAACCCGGCCAGGCGCAGAGAAAATCCTCACCCGAGGCGCCTGCGCTGCCGGCAATCAACGGGCAAGCACGGAACTCCTGCCGGTACATCGCCCAGCCGCGCCAACCCTGCAAGGCCTGCGGCAGTGAAGGTTCCGCTGTTTGGACTGCAGTTCCACGCGATTCGGCGGCAAACGCCGCTGGCATGGCGGACAGCGCGAGGAAAACCAGCGCCAGCCCCCATCGGCCACAGCGGGAAAAAAAGACGGACATTGCATACTCCCTTGCCCATGACACGCACCGGATCATGCGGCGGCACATCTGTTTTTATGGTGAAAAATCAATGCCCGGCATTGTGGCACGTGTTCCGGCCGATATAGGCCAACCGGATGTTTTTCACATCTTCACAGAGCCTGCACGTAGCCGGTAAATCACTGCTACCGAAAGCTAACTCAACGGACAGTCCGAAAAAGCAAAGTACATCGGCATCAACCTGCTAGATGCTACGCTCGCCATACACTTAGCCTCTTGACGTCAAATCCCACAAACATACCCAGATAATCGCTGCTTGAAATCTCGATTGGGAGGGGTAATAAACAACAGCCGCAGTCCGCGGTAGCCTGAGTACCAGAGCTATCAATCGCGACGAGTCTCCCAAGTGCTCTGTAGGACCACAGGCCGGTTGATTCCAGTCTTTGCTCATTGTTCGGATTCCCCTGGAATACTGAATTCCACGACGCATCATCATCGAAAAGACATGAGAACTCAGGGGAGAACATGTCGCCAACCTTCGGATAGGGGGCTGATGAGTTTCCATAACCCAAGCAGTCCATGGCGTTGATTTCGACACCATTCACAGAGAGGACTGCAAGCCCGCCTTCGTCATCCTCTACGCCAATAAGCTGTGCAAGCATTCTCTGCACCTAACGAAATTGTAGAAAAATTGTCTTCACGCCCGGATCGTGCCGTTAACCATACGGGATAACAAGGTTCAAGCAGGGCAGCAGTCAACCGAGAAAGTGGCATAAAAATGAAAAAGGTGCGAGGCAAATCAGCACTATTTTTTACGAGAAAACGGCTGTAAAAGGGGTTCCCAGTCGGCACGGGCCATTCAAAACCACTATAGAGCCCGGATATACGACTGCAGGTGAATCGCCCCCCAAAGGTCAAAATCACGATTCGTCTTGATTTGCAGGAGAGTCCATATATGACGGGTTAGGCTGCACTGAAAGCCTCCGCGAAGACTTCATGACAACCCGTTTCATCTAAAAATATGCGGTAGTGGTGAAGCTCCGAGTACGCCTTTCTTGAGGACGTGTCTGCTAAAGCGAATGCGCTTACGGACCGCGAAGCAACCTCGACTAAGCGGAAGTACGCACCCTCAACAAGCTCCGCGGTGCAGTTGGGCAGTGCAGTGAACTGATGCCAACGAACCCGGGAGAACGAAATGCTGAGAATACCCATCTCGGCCACACGTATATGCAGCGAAGCATCACCGCCTTGCATGTGGAACTCACAACCTTCGTACTGCCCGGTGTCAAACGCCGGAAGGTCATACACTACTGTAAAACTCATGCGCGTGCTGCCTAACGAAGCTGTAGGAGAATTGTCTTTATACCCGGATCGTGCCGTGAACCATATGGGATAACAAGGTTCAAAAGAGCATTGGGTTTGCAGGACAGCATCGTGGCGCGTTACAAGGCGATGGACCCGTAACGATCACTGGTGAGATTCCATGCGAAGTTCGACAAGAGCCGGCATTGGTCGCACCTGTAATGAAACAGAGAATGGAGTGGAGCTTCCAGATACCACGGTTGCCCACACGATGGACACAGTCTTTCCCTCTCGGATTTAGCGCTTCGCGCAGAAGCACGATAGAGGTAATAGTAGAAGGGCTTGCCCGACAAACCTTCAAGGATGCGGCAATTCTCTCGCCCCGCTGTCGAGAGGCTACTGCGATAATCGGACATCTGCCGTGTAGCGGCCCTTTCGAGGACCGTGCAGTTCATCTGCAAGCTGTCACACGACTGATAGTCTGACTGCCAGCAAATCACTTCGTAATATTCGCCACTCGGCATTACCGGAAACTTGTAGAGCGGCACAGGCAGGAAACAGTCGAGGCAGCGAACTGGCGACTCAAGCGACACATAATTAGTGAAAAGAACGTATCCGCTTGAGCTGTGACAGGAGCAGGTTTCAGCACTGCTGCAGTCTTCCGCCTCTGCAACGAACGTGACTGTTATTCCGAGCGCCTCCCCTTCGCTAATTTGCCTCGTCACATATTCTCCGTGGAACTTGGCATCAAGAGACTCGTGTTCGGGCGCAAGAACGGTCGCCACGCAACGGCCTTCTTTTATATAGATGGGCCACTCCGCTCCGCAGAGCTGCCCGTTCATTCGAAGTGCCCCCAGAAGACATTCAGCAAGCTCGATGGTTTTCTCTGGCGTTTGGCCGCTTGGGAGATCGAATTCGATGCGGTGAACGTGCATAGAATCACCTGACGTAAAGCTAACCGGCGCTACGCCGCTTCATGGCGCAGCGACCGAAGGGAGCGAGGTTGAGTTGACCGCCAGGCAGAACTGTCCGCTACGCACCGTCCACACCGGCATCATGCGCTTGGCGATCGGCCCAGTAGGACGAGCGCACCAGCGGCCCGCAGGCGGCGTTGCGGAAACCCATGGCGATGGCTTCGGCCTCGAAGCGCTGGAAAACGTCGGGATGGACGTAGCGCAGCACCGGCAGGTGGCCGCCGGAGGGTTGCAGATACTGGCCGATGGTGAGCATGTCGACGTCGTGCGCGCGCAGGTCGCGCATGACCTCGAGAATTTCCTCGTCGGTTTCACCAAGGCCGACCATCAGGCCGGATTTGGTCGTCACGCCCGGGTTTCGGGCCTTGAATTCTTTCAGCAGGCGTAGCGAGTAAGCGTAATCGGCGCCGGGGCGGGCTTGTTTGTACAGGCGCGGCACGGTTTCGAGGTTGTGGTTGAGCACGTCGGGCAGTGCCTGATCGAAAACTTCGAGCGCAATCTCCATGCGTCCGCGAAAGTCCGGCACCAGCACTTCGATGCCGGTTTTCGGCGCGGCCGCACGCGTTTCCCGGATGCAATCGACGAAATGCTGGGCACCGCCGTCGCGCAGGTCGTCACGATCCACGGAGGTGATGACGACGTAATTGAGCCGCATCGCGGCGATGGTACGGGCCAGTTCGACGGGTTCGTTCGCATCGAGCGGCTCAGGACGGCCGTGTCCGACATCGCAGAACGGGCAGCGGCGGGTGCAGATGTCGCCCATGATCATGAAGGTGGCCGTGCCCGTGCCGAAGCATTCGTGGATGTTGGGGCAGGAGGCTTCTTCGCACACCGTGTGCAGCTTGTGTTCGCGCAGGGTTTCCTTGATGCCGTTGAAGCGCTCGGCCTCGGCGCCGGCGCCGAGCTTGATGCGGATCCATTCCGGCT
>JAVBSY010000058.1:0-9622 GCA_031556475.1 Azoarcus sp. | reverse complement strand
AATTGCTGGCACGACTACGCAGGCCGGGCAGCCAGGAACTCACTCGCGCCAACCGCCAGGCACCCCGACCGCGCCATGATCGCGTCCGCATTGCCGGATTTCACTTCGCATATAAAAACGCTTAACTTAATGGCATTGACTCTACCGGAGTAACATGCAAGACGATTGATCCTGGTATTCGGCAGAGGGGCATGGGGCTTTTTTCACTATTGCGCGTTGCCTTCGGCACCGCGCGCGCAATCCGGCATTCCCGAAAACACGTGAATGCGCTGGCCGAATTGCCCATGCCGGATTTCATTCCGAGATGGGTCGAATCGATGTCGTCCGTTGCGGACGTTCCGCACCCTGCGTTACGCTCCGCTGTGCCCGCAGCGTATATCGCCGAAGCGGAGCAGCGCCTTGCCGCCAGGCTTCCCGATGAACTGAAAGCGCTCTACGCGATCACCGATGGCATCGATTGGAGCGCAGCCGATTACCACGACGATTTCGTCCGCATCGCGGATCTCAAACCGTCTGCCGCATACAGCCCATCCTTGAGCGAGCAGCTTCGCGGCGAATGGGAAAGATACGGGCGGGATGATGGCGAGCCTGAAGGACTCACCGTCTTTTCCGAAAGCCTGGTCAAGATCATGACGAACAAACCCGAATTCATGTTGCCGTTCGACGATGTCGACGACATGCTCGCGCTCGAAGCCCCCGCTTCAGGAAATGGCGTAGTCATCGTTTCGAAATCGCATCGCCTGCTGCCTGTGGGCACGGTACTCGGCGTGGAAAATCTTTCCGCCACCCGCTACGGCAATATCAGAAGTTGGCTGGCAAGCGCCACCACGGCGGTAACGCTATCCAAGGCCATCGCCAGCCGGACGGGATAGTACGTGGCGCCAGTCAGGCACCTGTGATGAATCGAGCGCCTGGATGGGGAGAGAAAGCGAGGTCAAAAAACCGCCCGGGAGGCAAGCCTCGCGGACGGCTATGAATCTGTGCGGCTTCGTACCTGATAGATTCGTGCTTAGCGGACGAACGCCTGACTGGTGGTGATCGCCATGTCGCCGCCGGGCAGCTTGACGTGGCCGATACGCTCCATTTTGTCCGCATCGAAAATCGCGACGTCGTTCAAGGTGCCGGTAAGGTAGATCTTGTTGCCAGCCTTGTTCAGCGTGATGCAGTAGTAGGAGTGGTCGAGCGCCGCCGCCTTGATCAGTTTCTGCTCCTTGATGTCGTACTTGGCCAGGCGGTTGAGCACGCCGTATATCACGTTCGGGTCTTTCGGCGAACGCATGCCGCTGAAATACACCTCGGTGAGCGGGGCGAAATCCACGGCCTCGGTCTTGCCGCTGGCCAGATCGATGCTGAAGAAGCCGTATACGTAATCGGCGGTCGCCAGATCCTTCTTGTCGTCCTTGAATTTCGCCGCCGTATAGAGCATCGAGAATTCATGCCGGTAAGTCTGCTGACTCCACGCATAGAGCACATCGGGCGGCGAGTAGTTGGGCCTCGCCCAGTTGCGGCTGGGAATATGCACCTCGAACTTGCCGGTCTGCGTATCCACCTTGTAGATATCCGCACCGGCCACGTACAGGCTGCCGTCGTCGCCGCTTTGCATGATGGTGAGCTGGCGCGGCGCGGGGAAGCTGCGCACCGGACTAGCCTTCAAGCCGCCATCGGCGGTGTAGACGTCCAGCCGCGGCGGCTGCACTTCGTAATGGTCGGTGAACACCATCGTCGGGTTGGCGATCACATAGATTTCCTTGCCGTCGTGGCTCACGGTCATGCTGAACATGGCGCGGGCGTTTTCGGCGAACTTCTGCGCCAGGCTGGCATGGAAAACCTGTTTGCAGGAATCAACCTCGATACCGTAGACGTCCGCGTAGTGATTGCTCAGCACATAGGCGATCTTGCGGTCGGGCGACATCTGGATCGTGCCGGGCCCATAGCCGCCCGGCAACGGGCAGGTTTTGTAGAGAGTGTCGCTCTGCATATCGACAATCTGCAGATTGTTCGGGTAATTGGTGGTGATCAAGTATTCATCGCCCGCGTTCAGGGGCTTGCCGGGGTTGGCCACGGCGTTCAGCGAACACGCGACAAGAGCGGCGCTGGCAAATACTTTTTTATACATGCGGTTTTCTCCTCGTTCCTCTATCCACTCGTTTATTTATTTGTCTTCCGGGAACACGGTTCCCAGATTGCGCCAGCTTTCGGTGGAATTGGGCGCCTTTTTGTTCCAGTCGGGGTAGGTGACCATCATGTCGGGCACCTGCGCCGGCCACCAGCACGGGTCGGAGCAGCCGTAAAGATCGGCCTCCATCGGCTGGCACAACGAGGAAACGCCGCCGAACACGTCGACCTCCCAGCCCGGATCGGTGGTTGCGGAGCAGCCGGCGATGGCGCTCATGGCGACGACTTCTTCGATACGGTCTTCGGCGGCGGCCTGTTCGAGTTTTTGAGCCTTGTTGTTGATGGGTTTCAGATGTTTCATGTCAATGTCCCTTTCGCGGAGTGATGTAGCGGCCGATGAAGCCGGGGTTGTGAGCCATGATCCGGCTGTAGACTTCGATGCCGAAGTCCACCCAGTCCCTCATCAGTTCGCAATAGTGGTAAGTCGGGTGCGTGGGGTCGCCATAGCGCGCGTAGCTTTCGTGGTAGCAGCCGCCTGAGCACAGGTTGCGGATGCGGCAACTGTCGCAACCCGTGCCGGTGCGGTCCAGCCGCTGCGACAGAAAGTCGTTCAGTTCCGCCTGCTTCACGCCGTTATGCACGTTGCCGAAGGTCGGCAGCGTGGAGCCGGTGAAACGGTGGCAAAGGTTCAGCTCACCTTTGTGGTCCACCGCCAGCATCTTCAGCCCGGCACCGCACGGCAGGGCCTTTTTGTGCCCCTCGTGGATGTCGGTGATGAGCTGGTGCAGGTTGGAAAAGCCGATGTTGCGGTCTTCCAGCGCCGCTTCCACATACCGCCGGCCCAGTGCCTTCATGTTGGCGAACACCTGCGTCAGTTCTTCACCGGTAAGGTTGAAGGTCGTCAGGTTGCCCGAGGTAACCGGGGCGAAACCGACTTCGGCAAAACCGAGTTCGTTGATCAGATGGTTCCAGATCGTTTCGATCTCGGTCGTGCCGTGCGTCAGCGTCACCCGCGCGCCTACCGGCCTGCTCGTGTAGCGCGACAGCAGCATGTCGACCTTGCGCCGCACCACGTCGTAGGTGCCCTGCCCGCTGATGGTGACGCGGTTGCGGTCATGCACCGCCTGCGGCCCGTCGATGCTCACCGACAGGCCGAAACGATGGGTGTTGAGCCAGTCGACGATCTCCTCGTTGAGCAGCGTGGCGTTGGTGGTCATGACGAACTCCACCTGCTTGCCCAACTCGCCAAAGCGCCGCTCGCAGTAACCGACCATATGTTCGATCAGCGGGCGGTTGGACAGCGGCTCGCCACCGAAGAACACCACGGTATAGCGCGGCTCGTCAGGCGATTCCTTGAGCAGCATCTCCACCGAGGCTTCGGCGGTATCCGCGCCCATGCGCTTGCCGGCGGACGGCTTGGCGAGATCCTCCTTGTAGCAGTAGGTGCAGCTCAGGTTGCAACCCGTATTGACGTTCAACACCACGGTGTTGAGCGCGGTGCGCTCGACACGCTGTACGCCGATCTCCGGCGTCAGCGGCGAACCGTCGTTGACCAGTTCCAACGCAATCAGCTCGCGCAGCGTCTCGTCGATCTCAGCGGTATCAAAACGCCCGCCCAAGCGCTGCGCCAACTCGTCCGACAAGCAGGCGCGCCCGCGCAGGGCATCGATAATGCCCCCGGTCAGTTCGTCGCTGGCGAACAACGAACTGCTGGGGATGTGGAACAACAACCGGCCGGCATCCACCCGCACTTCATGCAGGTTGCGCTCGACCAGATTCAGCATGGCGCCCATATCAACCTCCCGGAACTTGCCTAACCCGCCACAACGGGCGGGATTCACGCTTTCAGTTCGATCCGGTTCCGCCGGTCACGGAAGCGGCGGATTGTTCCAGCGCTGCACGGTAACAATCAGGTGGCCTTCGCCCTTGTGCGCCTGCCCCGCGGCATCGACGGCGGCAATCACCTTCAGGTTGCCGGCGTTGTTGGTCGACATCTTGCGCGCCGGGTTCGGGCCGGCGTCGCCCGGCATGAACACGCCGGAGGCGGCATCCATCACACCGGCGAACTTGACGTCCTCGTCTTCCCTGGCCTGCTCGTTGAACGGCTCCACCGACCACTTCGCCGGGAACACGCCAATGCGGTATGGCTTGCCGTCGACACCCTTGCCCCAGGCTTCGGCATCGAAACGGCCCTGCACCTTGGGCGTGGAACCGCCGTTGCCGCCGATACGCGCCACGGAGAACGCCGGCACCACTTTCACCTCGGCAATATCCTTGTACACCGCCAGACTGCCGCCCGTGGCCGAGCCGACGCTCACCTCGTGCATGCCTGCCTCGGCATCGGCCGCGGCCTTGACCTTAACTGTTACGCGTTCCGGAGTCTGTGCAACCACCGACACGACCTGGATGCCCTTGCCAAAAGACGGCGCGCCTTGCAGCGAACTGCCGACGATGCTGACCTCGGCCTCCTCGCCCGCCCTGACATAACCCGGCTGCACGCTCAGCACGCGAGCCGTGCCTTTTTTCGCGGCAACAAAATCCAGGCCGCGCTCGTCGTATGTCCTGTCGAACATGCGTCCGCGCATTTCACCGTTCAACGCCGCGAATACCTGGCGCATCGTCACATCGCCGATCTTGATGCTGCCGCGCCATTCGTAACCGTTGTACAGCAGTGCGCTGCCATCGCCGTCGAACGGGCTGCCGTCGGTATACTTGCCCTTCACCGCAACCTTGAACTGATCGTTACCGGTGCTGGTCACCTTCATCGTGCCGGCCAGTTCCCCCTTGCCCGGCATGTGCCCGCTGAAGCTCCAGTCGCCCGCCAGCGAAGCGGCTTGCGGACGCTGCTTCTGCCAATCGGCCCAGGCTTGGCTTTCCAGCGGATAAGCCTTGGCCAGCGCCGGCACGACCTCCTTGAGCGCCAGTTCGAACCAGTCGCGGTCGCGCGACAGCATCTGGTATTCCAGGGACGGCCACCGACCCATATGGAAATGGACCAACCGGCCCCACTCCCCTTCCGGGCGGCGCTGCAAGGCAAAACGCGCACCCGAATGGCAGCGCGCGCACATTTCCGTCAATTGGGTATCGAAGCTTTCGACGGTATTCAGCCGGCGCTCCATCGCATAGCGGACGCCTTCGGTCTCGCTCGGCGCCAGCCCTTGCTTGTCGGCCAGGTACTTGACCAGATCGCGGCGATCCTGATCGCTGATCTTCACGCCGTACATCACCTGCATGCGCCCGATGCTCGCCAGCCACCCCTCCGGCGTCTTGCGCTGGTAGCTGATGCGGAACAAGGGTTTTCCGGGTGTCAGCGGCGTCGTGTCGTCCGGCAAGTGGCACACCTTGCACTTCGCGTTGAGAATGGCCACGCCATCCTTCGCGGAAGCCGACGGCAGCACGGTACAGGCCACGACGGCCAGCGCACCGGCGCTCAGATAATGCCGAAGTCGTTTCATCTCCAAGGTCATGTCTCCTCTCTGTATTGTTGTATGGCAGCCCCCGGCTGCGGGCCGGGGACGCATCGAACAGAATGCAGTGCACATTGCGTGCCAAAAACATCGAAGGCTTTCACGGCAAGCCTTCCAGCCGAATTCACCATGAATCAGTAGGTGTATTGGCACCATTTTCGTGCCCGCGGCGTCTAATTTCGCGATTGTTGTCTAACTCTGAGACAGGCCCGTGAGACAAGCCGCCGGAACAGAACAGCTACCCCGGCATGGTGCCCTGACGCCTGGCAACGGCACCAAGACCGGGCAGCAACGCACTGCCAAGCACCATCGCCAGTAAACCGGCCCAGACGAAAGACACGAACGGATAGCGGCGGATAACGACCACGCTCTGCGTCTCCTCGTCCTCTCCTGCGGCGGCAACGCCGGGTGTCACCAGGCGCGAGGATGCCGGCAGCCAGACCTGCACATCCTGCGACCAGCCGCGCACGATGAAGGGGTGCAACACGTAGCCGCGATCTCCCACGTGGCGCGCATAGCGATAATCCAGCACCTCGCAAAGCTGCCGCACCGGGCCTTGATAGCCGGGCGGCAGCTTGCGGCTGTCCTGAAACAGCGCATGACCAGCCACGGTCCGGTCATCGGTCTGCAACTCGACCTGGGCGACGGCCCGATAGCCGGAAAAATCCTCGCCGCCACCGCTCGGGCGGATGCGAACCTTCATTTCCCCGGCAATGCCGTGCCATTGATCGAGCGCCTCGGAGGGCGGAATGGTGATGGAGAAATAAGAATTCATCACCGTGGCGCACAAACCGCCCACCAAGGCGACAACGGCTCCACCATGGATCAGCGCCAAACTGCCCGTATAGCGCAAGGTGCTCAAACTCCGCCCTCGCCCCCAGGCACGCCGCACGCTCATCACACACCAGACGAAGCTCGCGCCCAGCAAAAAAACACCCCCGAGCAAAGCGGCGTCGAGCCAGGGCAAAACTTCGACGATACGTTGCGACAGCACGCCCTCGCCGCTGTAGCGGTCCGTCAACCATCCGCCGTTCCAGGCCACCACGCCCGACAGCACGGCCATGAAAAACGTAACGGCAATGGAAACCGCCTTGCCAAACGATCTGCGCAGAAAGACGTAGCCACCGGCCAGGCCGAGCAGGGCCAGGATCGGCGCCAGCCATGCGCCCAGCGCATAGCCATCCACGTCCCAACGCTCGAAGGCCCTGCGCAGTTCGACCAACTCCTCAGCATCCGCCCACGTCGTCAGCGTCTCGTAAAAGGGCATCAGATCGGAGGCTTTCTCGACGCGCAGCCACTCGTAAAGATGAGCCTTGAAAAGCACGCCGACGGCCAGGAATGCGGCACCGGCGAAAAGATAAATCGCCAGATCGAGCGCCCAATCAGAGGCACTGCGAGAGGCACTGCGCGATGCACTACGCGACGCAGCGCGGGGCGATGCGCTCCGGGTATGCCAACCCGTCGTGGCGGTTCCCGCCCAGATCGTCTTGCCGGCATAGCACAACGTCAAACCGACCAGCACACCAGCCAGCACCAGATGGCTCAGCCACGACGTCGTGCCGATATACCGATGGGAACTCGCCAGCACCTCGCTGCGCGTCACCGACATCGCCACGCACGCCAGCGCGGCGGCCAGCAGGCTCAACACAGGCATGAGCCGCCGCTTCGCGCCCTCCGGCCGCCAGCGCCGCGCACCATGCAGCACCGCCCCGGACAATGCCCACACCGAAAAAGCCGCCGTTTGCACGGGGTCCCAGTGCCAGATCTGGCCAAAAGTGAAATCCTCCAGGGCCCACACCATGCCGAAGCCGATGCCGGCGGTCAGCACCAGCCAGGCGCGCCGGCCATAACCCAGGGCGATCGGCCCATAAGCCGGATCGCCCCTACTCAAGGCGCCAAGCGCCACACCGGACGGCGCCAGCGTCCATGCATATGCGGCCAGGATCAACGGCGCATGGAAAGCCATCCAGAACGTTTGCAAATGCGCATTCATCCCCTGGCTCGTTTGCGCGGCAAGCCATTCGGGCGGCGTAGCCGAAAATGGCCCCAGCCAGGCGGCTGTCGCCGCGTACCATGCCGCGATCAAGCCGTTTCCGCGCCCGCTCCACCCCGGCAGGAGCGCGCCGCGCATGGCGATCGCCATGCAGAACGTCGCCAGCAGCAATACCGTCCCCTCGTCCCCGCCCCACACGTTGGACGCCTTGAGATAAGCGGGCAGCGCCGCGCTGCTGTAAAGCCACACGTAGCGCAACTGAAAGTGATCGGCGAGCAAATGCAAAGCGAGCGCCGCACAGGCTCCGCACAAAACGCCCAGCACGGCACGCCAGACAGGCAGGCGGACGGATGGCCGCAGCGCGCCCAGCACGGCGCCCACCGCCGCGAGCCACAGCAGCGCGTTACCCGCTTGCGGACTCATCCAGAGCAGAACGCAGGACGCAATGGCGACAGCGGTCGCGACAAACGGCACTGCGCCTCCGGGCCAGCCAGTGCCGGACGGTTGCATCTTCCTCAAGATCGTGTCTCCGAGAATCTTCTAAGTTTTTTATGGATCGCCAATCGGCGCCGCCTCGAAGGGCGTCAGCCGGCCAGTGTCCTACATATTGTGTGCCATGAAACACAAAATACTTAAACAACAAATCCTTAGCGCCACACGGCCACATTCGGGCCGACACATCGGCAGCGCATATGCGTTCCATTTCGAGACTGCTGTAGCGGTCTGAGACAAACCGGCGGTCTTCATGCCCCCGCCACGCACACCGCATTCCTCGGCAAACGCCTGCCCTCTGTCGATTTTCTGAAAAGGCGGCGAGCATGGCACCTGTTTTGCTTACGGCCCCGGGATCATCCTCACACGAGAGAGTCCCACAATGTCCGCTCGTTTGCCGATCAAACCCGAATCACAAACCTTCCTGCAGCGTGCGCCGAAAATGCTCATCGGCGCCGAATGGACCTCCGCCAGCGACGGCGCGCTGATGGATCTGCGCAACCCGGCCACCGGCGAAGTGCTGTGCCAGGTGCCCGCCGGCACGGCCGCCGACGTCGACCGCGCGGTACGCGCCGCGCGCCAGGCTTTCGACGATTCCGCGTGGAGCCGCACACGCCCACGCGAACGCCAGAATCTGCTGTGGAAGCTGGCCGACCTGCTCGAACGCGACGCCGACCTGCTGGCCGAACTGGAATGTCTGAACAACGGCAAGAGCGCCGTCGTGGCGCGCGTCATGGATGTGCAGTTGTG
Organism: Azoarcus sp.; assembly: GCA_031556475.1. Lineage (GTDB taxonomy): Bacteria > Pseudomonadota > Gammaproteobacteria > Burkholderiales > Rhodocyclaceae > Azoarcus. The sequence continues at coordinate 805 of JAVBSY010000058.1, read as the reverse complement.
CATCGACTTCCTGCGCTACATGGCCGGCTGGGCGACCAAGATCCAGGGCAGCACGGTCGATGTCTCCATGCCGCTGATGCCCAAGGGCGACTTCCACGGCTTCGTCCGCCGTGAGGCCGTGGGCGTGGTCGGCGCCATCGTCGCGTGGAATTTCCCGCTGGTGCTGGCATGCTGGAAGCTCGGCCCGGCGCTGGCCACCGGCTGCAGCGTGGTGCTCAAGCCGGCCGACGAAACCCCGCTCAGCGCCCTGAAGCTGGCCGAACTGGCCCTGGAGGCCGGCTACCCGGCGGGCGTGTTCAACGTCGTCACTGGCACCGGTATCACCGCTGGCGCCGCCCTCTCCCACCATCCGCTGGTGGACAAGCTGACCTTCACCGGCTCGACCCCGGTCGGCAAGGAAATCGGCAAGGCGGCCATGGACAACATGACCCGCGTGACCCTGGAGCTGGGCGGCAAATCGCCGACCATCGTCATGGCCGACGCCGACCTCGCCACCGCCGCCGCTGGCGCTGCCCAGGCGATCTTCTTCAACCAGGGCCAGGTCTGCTGCGCCGGCTCGCGCCTGTATGTGCAGCGCAAGCACTTCGATAACGTGATCGCCGACATCTCCGGCATCGCCAACGGCATGAAGCTGGGCAACGGCCTGGACCCGAGCATCGACATGGGCCCGCTGATCTCTGCCAAGCAGCAGAAGCGCGTGTTCGACTACATCGAACTGGGCCGAGGCAAAGGCGCCACCATCGCCTGCGGCGGCGAGCAGTTCGGCCCTGGCTACTTCGTCAAACCCACGGTGATCGTCGACGTC
>JAVBSY010000121.1:0-6592 GCA_031556475.1 Azoarcus sp. | reverse complement strand
AAAACGCTCCAGCGATTCGGCGATGGAGCAGTTGATGTTCTTCTGCGAGAACGATTCCGACGCCGCGCCGAACACGGCCACTTCCTTCGCTCCCGCGGCGAGCGCCGCCTCGAAGCCTTTCAGGTTGGGCGCAAGCACCGGATAGGTGACACCCGGCGCCGGCGCAGCCAACACCCGGCCGAGCACTTCGGCGTTATCGCCCATCTGCGGCACCCATTTGGGCGAGACGAAGGAGGTGGCCTCGATGGTTTTCAGCCCGGCTGCGGCGAGGCGGCGGATCAGTTCCACTTTGGTATCGGCCGCAAGCAGCCGCTTTTCGTTCTGCAGGCCATCGCGCGGGCCGACTTCGACGATCCTGACTGTTTCGGGCAGATTCATGCCTGTGACTCCTGTACGGGGTGAGCCGGCATGCCGGCTTTCAGCCCTGGGCAACGTCGAATTCGACCAGTTCGGCGCCATCGGCCACCTGTTCGCCGACACCGAAGCGGAAAGACTTGACCGTGCCGGCGGATGGGGCGGCGATGGTGTGTTCCATCTTCATCGCTTCCAGGATGACCAGCGGCGCGCCCTTTTCCACCCGTTCCCCTTCCCTGGCGACAAGGGCGATGACCTTGCCCGGCATTGGCGCAAGCAATCCGCCCTCGGCACCACCGCCGTCGCCGGCATGATGCAGCGGATCGATGCTGGCGAGTTGCCATGTGCGGCCATTGGCGAACACATGGCGTTTTTCGCCGGCGGCAATCACGGTGGCGTCCATGCGCGTACCGTCGATCTCAATGCGCAGCAGACCGCGCGGGTTGAGTTCGCCACGCACTGCATACGCGCGGCCATCGAGGCCGAGCGTATAACCATCGGCGTGGTAGCCGACCTGCACCGCCCGCGCGACATCCTCACAACGGAACAGCAGTTCGCGCCGCGCCTCGGCATTGAGCCGCCAGCCGTCGCGCGCATGCCAGGGCGAATGCGGATCGGGGTGGCGCTCGGCACGGCGGCCGGCGGCCTCGGCCTCGCGCAACAATTGGGCGAGCGCGGCGATGAGCCAGACCGTGTCCGGCACCACCTCTTCGACGGGGAACAGATAATCGCGCTCGCGCTCGATCAGGCCGGTATCCAGATCGGCCGTGGCAAAGGCCGGGCAGGCGGTGAGCCGGGACAGAAAGGCGACATTGTTCGCCACGCCGACGATGCGGTAATCCGCCAACGCCTGCAGCATGCGGGCGAGCGCGCGGTCGCGGTTCTGATCCCAGACGATGAGCTTGGCGATCATCGGATCGTAGTAGGGGGTGATCGAATCTCCCTCCTCCACACCGGTGTCGACGCGCACATGGAGCGATTCCGTCGGTGGCGCAAGGTGCACCAGCTTGCCGGTGGAAGGCAAAAAGCCCTTCGCCGGGTCTTCGGCGTAAATGCGCGCTTCCAGCGCGTGACCACGGATCTGCAATTGCCCCTGCGCCAGCGGCAGACGCTCGCCCGCGGCCACACGCAGTTGCCATTCGACCAGATCGAGGCCGGTAATCATCTCGGTAACCGGATGTTCGACTTGCAGCCGCGTGTTCATCTCCATGAAGTAGAAGCTGCCGTCCTGATTGGCGATGAACTCGACCGTGCCGGCGCCGACGTAGCCGACGGCCTTGGCCGCCTCCACCGCCGCTTTGCCCATTGCCGCGCGCCGCTCGGGCGTCATGCCCGGCGCGGGCGCTTCTTCCAGTACCTTCTGGTGACGGCGCTGTACCGAGCAGTCGCGTTCGAACAGGTATACGCAGTTGCCGTGCGTATCGCCAAACACCTGGATTTCGATGTGGCGTGGCCGGACGATGTACTTTTCCACCAGCACATGATCGTCGCCGAAAGAGGCCGCCGCCTCGCGCTTGCACGAAGCGAGCGCATCGGCAAAATCTTCCGCGCGCTCGACCAGCCGCATGCCCTTGCCGCCGCCGCCCGCTGCCGCCTTGATCAGCACCGGGTAGCCGATGGCGTCAGCCTCCCTGCGCAGCAGCTCGGGCGTCTGGTCGTCGCCGTGGTAGCCGGGGGTCAGCGGCACGCGGGCCGCTTCCATCAGCTTCTTCGCTTCGGACTTGGAGCCCATTGCGCGGATCGCCGACACCGGCGGGCCGATGAAGACGATGCCGGCCTCGGCACAGGCGGCACAAAAATCCTCGTTTTCGGACAAAAAGCCGTAGCCCGGGTGGATCGCCTGCGCGCCGGTCTGCTTCGCGGCGGCGATGATGCGGTCGATCACCAGGTAGCTCTCGCGCGCCGCCGCCGGGCCGATCAGCACGGCCTCGTCGGCCATGCGCACATGGCGTGCGCCCGCGTCCGCCTCGGAATACACCGCCACGGTGCGGATGCCCATGCGGCGGGCCGTCTTGATGACCCGGCAGGCGATTTCCCCACGATTGGCGATCAGAATCTTGTCGAACATGTCGTTTCCTCCGCTGCGTTCCCCCTTTTTTTCCGGGGAACGTCGATATGGGTGTGCCGCGCCGCTCTGAAATCCAGCGCGAAAAATTGTTATGGGCGTTACGAAAGGCTTTCTTTTTCCCGCGTACGCGGGCGCAGCAGGCGCCGGATGAAGCGCCACAACATGACGATGAGCAATACCGCCAACAGCAGGAACACCGCCAGCCCGACCAGGAACCACAGCGGATGGGTCAGCAACGCCCACAATCCGCCGACGAACAGCGCGTCCTCGCTGAACGAAGCGGCCACGTTGCTTACCGGCTCGGGCGAGGTGTTGAGCGCCGCTCGCGCACCAGCCTTGGCAAAGTGGGTACTGGCGGCGAGCGTGCCGCCGGCCAGTGCCGCCGCCACCTGTACCGCGCCCCCCTGGTCGCCCATCACCGCCGCCGCCAGCGCCGCGCCGGCGGGAATGCGGATGAAGGTGTGAATCGCATCCCACAGCGAATCGAGCCAGGGCAGCTTGTCGGCAAAGAACTCCATCACCAGCATGACGCCGGACAGGCCGAGCACCAGCGGATGGGTCAGCACCTCCAGGCCGCCCGGCAACTGCACGCCGCCGAAACGCCCCAGCGCACCGAGCGCGAACACCAGCGCATACAGCCGCAGCCCGCTCGCCCACCCCAACCCGGCCGCCAGAGCGGCAAGCGAGGCCATATCCAACGGCAACCCGCGCCAGTCGCGCAGGGCCTCAAGGCCGGTGGAAACGGTGGATATCTCGTCCATGGCGATGCCTACGCGTCGTTCCGTTCAAAAAGCGTTCAGGTCTGCGCCATCCACGCCGCCGGCCGCTTGGCGAGAAAGGCATCCAGCCCCTCGCGCGCTTCCGGCGTGGCGCGCAGGTGGGCGATGCGGTGCGCGGTATCCGCCACCACGCCATCGTCCACCGGGCGGTTGACCACTCCGCGAATCAGTTCTTTCGCCGCCGCCTGTGCCTTTGGTCCGCCAGCGAGCAACGCCTGGACCAGTTCCGCCACCTTGGCGTCGAGCGCGGCGTCGTCCCCCGCCATTTCGTGCACAAGTCCGATCGCCATGGCACGCACGGCGTCGATCCGCTCGGCGGTCTGGAAGTAACGGTAACACTGGCGTTCACCGATGGCGCGCAGCACGTAAGGACCGATCGCCGAGGGAATGATGCCGAAGCGCACTTCCGACGTGGCGAACACCGCGCGCGACGAAGCCACGCAGATATCGCAGGCCGAGGCCAGCCCCATGCCGCCACCAAGCGCGGCGCCATGCACGCGGGCGATGGTCGGCTTGCTCATTTCCGCCAGCGTACGCAGCATGCCGGCGAGCCGGCCCGCATCGGCGATGTTCTCTTCCACGCTGGCACTGGCCGCCGCCTTCATCCAGTTCAGATCGGCGCCGGCCGAAAAGCTTTTGCCGCGCCCGGCCAGCACCACCACACGCACGCTGTCGTCAGCGTCGAGCACCCTGCAGGCGGTGGTGAGATCGGCAATCAGTTGTGCGTTGAAGGCGTTGTGCACATCCGGGCGGTTCATCCAGATCGTGGCGACGCCACCGTCGCGCAGAATTTCCAAGGTTTCAATCATCTTTTTTAGCTCCTCCACACCCGAAACGCACCGAACGTTGCAACTGCCGTTGGCAAGACATTCGGCAGACGAACCGGGCTGATCATGATATTTTCATTTCCTGCTGAAGTTTGTAAATCCAATCCAGTTCCGGGCCGGCCAATCCCATTGCCGTGAGCGCAGCGCTGATCTGGCCGCGATGGTGCGTTGCGTGGTTGAACACATGGCCGAGCGCCGGTGCGAAGGGCAAGCGTACCGTCTGGCCGTTGCTACGGGTATAGACCAGTTGGCCGTCGAAACATGCCGTATCGAGCGATTCCACCCAGACACCCCAACGCCCCGCCGCCGCCAGCAACGCCTCGCGCAATCCGCCACGGTCGGTGTGCAGTTCGGCGTTCAAGGCGATGCGTGGCGAATGGTTCTCGACAAAGCGCGCGTACCAGATGTTGTCGGCAACAAGCAGGTGATTGAGCGTCCGATGCACGGAACAGAAGAACAATCCGGTATCGCGGCGCCATTGCTCGTCCGACAGCGCGGCCAGATTCGCTTCAAACAGTTTGTTCGTGGCCCACGCATGGTAGCGGGCCAATTCCCTGAAGTAGCTCTGCAGATTCATCGCATCGCTTCCCTTGTCTGTCGATTCACATGCGGAACACGCCAAACTTCGTCGGCTGGATTGGCGCGTTGAGCGCCGCCGACAGCGACAGCCCGAGCACACGCCGCGTCTGCGCCGGGTCGACGACACCGTCGTCCCACAACCGCGCGGTCGCGTAATACGGGTGGCCCTGCGCTTCATACTGCTCGCGGATCGGCGCCTTGAAGCCTTCCTCCTCTTCGGCGCTCCACTTGCCACCCTTGGCCTCGATACCGTCGCGCCGCACGGTGGCGAGCACGCTCGCCGCCTGTTCGCCGCCCATCACCGAGATGCGCGCGTTCGGCCACATCCACAGGAAACGCGGCGAATACGCGCGGCCGCACATGCCGTAATTGCCGGCGCCGAAGCTGCCGCCGATGAGCGCGGTGATCTTGGGCACCTGCACGGTCGCGACCGCGGTAACCATTTTCGCACCGTCCTTGGCAATACCACCGTTTTCGTACTTGCGCCCGACCATGAAGCCGGTGATGTTCTGCAGGAACAGCAGCGGAATACCGCGCTGGCCGCACAGTTCGATGAAGTGCGCGCCCTTCTGCGCCGACTCGCCGAACAGGATGCCGTTGTTGGCGACGATGCCGACCGGATAGCCGTACAGTTGGGCAAAGCCGCAGACGAGCGTAGTGCCGTAGCGCGCCTTGAATTCGTCGAAGCGCGAACCGTCGACGACGCGGGCGATGATCTCGCGCACGTCGAAAGGCTTGCGCGTATCGGTCGGCAGGATGCCGTAGATTTCCTCCGGGTCGTAGGCCGGCTCCTCGCCCGCGCCGATGGCTAGCCCGGGCTGCTTGCCCCGGTTGAGGTTGGCGACGACGCGACGCGCCAGATACAGCGCGTGGGTGTCGCTTTCGGCCAGATGGTCGGCCACACCGGAAAGCCGCGTATGCACATCGCCGCCACCGAGGTCTTCGGCGCTCACTTCTTCACCCGTGGCAGCCTTCACCAGCGGCGGACCGCCAAGGAAGATCGTGCCCTGGTTGCGCACGATGATGGTTTCGTCCGACATCGCCGGCACGTAGGCGCCACCGGCGGTGCAGGACCCCATCACCACAGCGATCTGCGCGATGCCCTGCGCGCTCATGTTGGCCTGGTTGTAGAAGATTCGGCCGAAATGGTCGCGGTCGGGGAAGACTTCATCCTGGCGCGGCAGGAAGGCGCCGCCGGAATCGACGAGATAGATGCACGGCAGATTGTTCTCAGCCGCGATCTCCTGCGCGCGCAGGTGCTTCTTGACCGTCATCGGGTAGTAGGTGCCGCCCTTCACCGTGGCATCGTTGGCGACGATCATGCATTCGACGCCTTGCACGCGGCCGATGCCGGTGACGACGCCGGCGCTCGGCGCGTCGTTGTCGTACATGCCGTAGGCTGCCAACTGGCCGACTTCGAGAAAGGGTGTGCCGGGATCGAGCAGGTGGTTGACCCGCTCGCGCGGCAGGAGCTTGCCGCGCGCCGTGTGCCTGGCACGCGCGGCCTCGCCGCCGCCGAGCGCGACTTCCGCCGCCTTGGCGCGCAGGTCGTCGACCAGTGCGCGCATCGCGGTGGCGTTGGCCTGAAAGTCGGCGGCGCGGGGGTTGAGCTTGCTGTCCAAACGGCTCATGCCGTCTTCTCCTCGTTCAGTCCCAGTTGTTCCTTCATCGCTTCACGAATCTTGAACTTCTGGATCTTGCCGGTCACCGTCATCGGGAAGCTTTCCACGAAGCGCAGGTAACGCGGCACCTTGTAATGCGCGATCTGCCCCTTGCAGAACTCGCGCACCTCGTCCTCGGTGAGTTTTTGCCCCGGCTTGACCACGATCCAGGCGCACAGCTCTTCACCGTATTTCTTGTCCGGCACGCCGACCACCTGCACGTCCTGGACCTTCGGATGGCGGTACAGAAACTCCTCGATCTCGCGCGGATACACGTTCTCGCCGCCACGGATCACCATGTCCTTGATGCGGCCGACGATGTTG
>JAVBSY010000130.1:0-6934 GCA_031556475.1 Azoarcus sp. | reverse complement strand
GACGTGGAAGCGCTCGCTCGCCTGATGGTGCGCCATGCCAGCCTGCCCCCCGAAGCGCGGACGGCGACGGCCGAACGCGGCATCGAGCGCCTGTACGCCCATTTCTCCGACGAGACGGCGCGACAGCGTTTCTTCTCCCTGCCGATGGTCACAGCCGCGCTCGGCACTGGCACGAGCACACACGCAAACGGCGCGGGACGCGGCGAATGAACCCCTCCCCGCCCGCCCGACCAACCCGTGCGGGACCGAGCATCTGCTTCGTCATCCCGTACTTCGGTGCCTGGCCGTTCTGGTTTCCGTTCTTTCTCGCCAGGTGCCGCGCCAACCCCACAGTGGATTGGCTGCTGTTCTCCGATTGCGGCGAACCGGCCGATTGCCCGCCGAATGTGCGCGTGGTTGCCACCAGCTATGTCGATTACTGCCAGCGCGTAGCGCAGCGGCTCGGCATTGCGTTCGCGCCACCGAACCCCTATAAGCTTTGCGACCTCAAGCCGGCGATGGGTTATCTGCACGAGGACGACCTGCGCGGCTACGATTTCTGGGCCTTTGGCGACATCGATCTGGTGTTCGGCGATCTGCGCGCGTGGTTCAGCGCCGAACGGCTGGCGAAAAAAGATCTGTTCTCGACGCACGAACGGCGCATTTCCGGCCACTGCTGCCTGGTCCGCAACACGCGGCAAATGCGCGAAGCCTTTCTGTTGATGCCGGACTGGCGCCGCCGCCTGTCCATTCCCACGCACGAAGGGCTGGACGAAGGCGCGTTCAGCCGCATCTTCATCCGCCGAAAAAACTGGCCGGAGTTCTTCGCGCGCCCGCTGCGTTTTTTCAACCCGTGGTATCGTCGCGCCGAGTTCGTCGAAGCGTTCAGTACCCCGGGAGCGAAAGTGCCATGGATCGATGGCGGCCGCGACTTTCCCGAGTGTTGGTTCTGGCGCCAGGGCGTGCTCACCAACGACCGCTGCGGCGAACGCGCTTTTCCGTACGTTCACTTTCTGGTGTGGAAAGGGAGCGACTGGAAAAGTTTGCCCGCCGAGGCATTGACCGATTATTCCCGTATCGCGCGCGAATCCGCTTGGCAGGTGTCGGCTACCGGTTTCGCGTCGCTGTGAAGGTGGAGGAGCGGGACCCGCATGAAAGGGCGGCAATGAAAGTTCTGTTATTAGTACAAAAAACACAACGTGCAATTCTCGATCGTCTGTACCTGGGCATCGCCGAACACGCGGCCTGTGACTTGCGCTGGCTGGATTCGGCGGAGCAGGCCAACCTCGCCAAGTATTTCCGCAACGAGGTCGACGTGGAACGCTACGATCGCATCGTGTTTTTTCTGCGCTTCAAAAAGGAAATCCGTCAGGTTTCGTTCATCCGCAACGTGCCCAATCTCGTCATCCTCGAACACGATGCCTGGCAGAACTATTTCCCGGGCAAGTACAAGGGCAAGTTCAGCACCCACTACCGGCGCCTGCCGGCCGCGCGGGTCATTTGTTCCGGTTTCCAACTTGCCGAGCGCCTGCGCCGCGAGGGGGTCGACGCGGTATTCGTGCCGAAGGGCTACGATCAGGCGCTGTTGCGCAATCTCGGCACGGAGCGCGATGTCGAGCTGGGTTTCGTCGGCAGCCTCCAGAACAGTATCTACCGCGAACGCCAGGCCATGCTCGACGCGATTTCCCACCGCGAGCCGGATTTGACCGTGGTACGCACGAACTCCGGCGACGAATACCGGACCATGCTTAACCGCATCCGCTTTTTCATCAGCGCCGATGTGGGCATGGGCGAGTACATGATCAAGAATTTCGAGGCCATGGCCTGCGGCTGCGTGCTGTTCGCCTACGACCAGGGCGAGGCGGAAAATCAGGCGCTGGGCTTCGTCGACATGGAAAACCTCGTGCTCTATCGACACATCGACGAGTTGCAGGACAAACTCGCACACCTGCGGGCCAATCCCACGCTGGCCGATTCCATCGCCACCGCCGGCCAGATTCTGGTCGAGCAAAGATACCGCTTCGACCTCATCGGCCAGCAAATCGTCAAAGCCCTGGCTCCACCGCTGCGGCCTCCCGTACGGCTTGGCCTGTGGGGGCGCCTGCGCATGGGGCTACGGATATAGACTTCGTCCGGAACCTGAACCGAATACAACGAGCTTCGCCCATGCAAGCGGACGCCAGCCAGCCTCTCGTCACCGTCATCATCGCTTCGTACAACCACGCGCCTTATATCGAGGCGTCGATCAACAGCGTGCTGTCGCAGACTTATGCGCCTATCGAACTGCTGGTGATCGACGACGGTTCCAGCGACGACAGCGTCAAACGCATCCGCCGCCTGCAGGAGGAACACGGTTTCGATTTCCGCACGCAGTCGAACCGGGGTTTGACGCGCACGCTCAACGAATCCATCGCACGTGCGCGCGGCAGCCTGATCGTGCCCTTCGGCTCGGACGACATCATGCTGCCCAACCGCATCGCCATCCAGGTGGCCTACATGGCCGACAAGCCCGAAGTCGGCATCTGCGGCGGCAATATCGAAACGATCGACGCCGACGGCGTGCCCTGCCCGGAGCGGGAACAAAAACAGCGGGACGTCGCGCCGCAGCGGCTGGATTTCGACGACGTATTCCTGCAGCGCAAGCCGGTGCCGCCAACCGCAACGCTGATGTTCCGCAAGGCGGTGCTGGAAAAAGTCGGTTGCTTCAACCCGGAGATTCGCCTGGAGGATGTGTATATCTGGCTGCGCGTCACCGATGCCGGCTACTTCATCGACCGTATCGGCGCGCTGATGGCCCGCTATCGCAAACATCCGACCAACAGCTACAAGAACCTACGCTTCATGGCCGACAGCCTGCTGCGCACCTACGCCGATTACACCAGCCACCCGTCTTACGACGCCGTGCGCAACCGCTTGCTGAACTCACTGTTCGTCAAGGCGGCCGACCGCGACAAGGCGCTCGCGCGCGATCTGCTCAAACAGTTGCCGTTGCGCGCATGGAACGGCAAAACCCTGCGCGGCGTGCTGCGCTACGTCTTCTCTTCCGGCGGCGCGGAGCGACGCCGGGCGTAATCCAGAAACGTGGCCGTATCGCCCGCGCACAGCAGTTTGACGACGCTGCGCACCTCCGCCTCCGGCCAATTCCACCACGCGCTCGCCAACAACGCCGCGCGCGTGTCCGGATCGAAGCGCCAGCGCACCACACGGGCGGGATTGCCGACAACGATGGCGTAGGGCTCGACATCGCGCGCGACCACTGCGCGCGCGGCTACCACGGCACCATCGCCAACAGTGACGCCCGACAGAATCGTGCACCCCGCGCCAAGCCACACGTCGTTGCCGATCGTCACGTCACCACGTGTTGCACCGTAATCCGGAATATCGCGCGCCTCGTCGACAAACGCCGGAAAGGGGTAGCTGCTTACCCAGTCAATACGATGATGGCCGCCGAGAAAGATGTGCACATCCGCCGCGATCGAGGTGTACGCGCCGATACGCAGCGTGCTGCCCTCCTTCCAATCGTGCACTGTCGGCAAGCCGTAAGTGCCGGCGCCGATCTCATACCCCGGGTAGCGCGCGCGAAATTTCGCCTGCCCACGCAAAAACCTGGGCAGGCGCTTGATCGCCCGCCGCTCGAGTTTCGCCCGCCACCAGCCGAGCAGGCCACCCGTGGGGGGCCGCTCAAGGGCGCTGCTCATGCCCTCCCCGTTGGCGCCTGGCTTTATGCGGGATAAGCGCGGCGGACAGCAGCGCGAATGGAATCCAGAGCAGGAACCAATGCTCCTTGGGCCGCGACAGATACGAGATCCCTTCCGTACAGCTCGCAACAAGGCCCGACACGAGCACGATGGCACAGATCCGCACCACCGGATCGTGACGGCAGCGCCAGGCAGGAACCAGCGCGGCAACGTACATCGCCAGCCACAGCGCGAGACCGACGATGCCCTGCTGGCGCAACACCGCCAACAGCATGTTGTGCGGATTGGGAAACTTCTCCGCCACGCCCGGCACCTCAAGCATGATGTAGGCATCGTAGCCATAGCCAAGCCAAGGGCGCAGGCTTATCTCACGCAGGGTCGCGGCCCATAGCTCGGGTCGCAACGACAGGCCGCGCTGGGTAACGACTTCCGGCACCAGCGCAATGACCAGCGCAACAACCACCAGGCCAACGCACGCGATGATGCAGCGGCGGCGGTTGCCGGAAAACATGGCCGCCATGATGGCGGTCGCGCCCAGCGCGGCAAGCCCGCCGCGCGAGCCTGTGGCGACGATGACCGCACCGAGCAGAACGAAAGCCAACGCCTTCCAGGGCCGACCGCCGCTGCCTTCGATAATCCAGGAGGCGATGCAGAGCGCCATGAAGAAGCCGAACACATGCGAAGTCAGAATGGGATTGGACAGCGCGCGATACCCCTCGAAGCGGCCGCCATGAGCGCTATAGAACAGCACCAGCGAAACGACGCCGACCACACAGGCAACGATGGTCGCCAGCCGCACCACCTGCACCAATCTGTCCGCGCAAGCCAGCGCAACCTGCGTGATGGCAACGAACAGCAGCACAATGTAGAACGGCCGCTTGAGCAGCGAACCCAGGCTTTTTTCGGTGTCCGACCAAGCGATGCTGAGCATCGCGTAGGCGGCGAAAACAATGAAGGACAGGAAGATCGGCGAACTCAACAGCGCGCCGCGCGCATCGCGCTTGATCAGCAGCAACAGGAAAGCCGGAAAAGCCACCAATGCGTAAAACAACGCGTGATACTCAGGCCGCTCCTCGGCCCACAGCATGCCGGTGAGCAACACCAGCAGACCGAGCGGCAGAATGCGCGTTTCAAGCCAGGCGACGGCACGCAGGCGCAACGGGACAACCCGCGCACCGGCGCCGGCAGCGCCTTCGACCGCCAACACATCGTAATCTGGCTTGAGCGCACTCATCGTCTATGTTCCGCAGCAGTTCCGCCGTGGAGAAAGTTTGTCATTTCCAGCATCAAAAAGTCCATATGCACCACCAGCCCGCGCCTCATGAGCGAAGCAGTCCGCACACACGCAAGTGGGAACGGATACGCTCCACATCGTCGCCGAGCAAGCGGCATAACGCGCCGCTTGCCAGCCAAGGCGCCGGCGTGGCCTCGGGATGGCGTTCATGCAGATTATCGACGGCCTTTTCCCACCATACCGGGCCGCAGGCGCGGTCAAACTCGTTGGCGTAAGGGTAGCAGCCGTACAGCAGTTCGCGGCCAAATTGGCGCTGTGCTGGCGGCAGCAGCGCGGTGCCGAGCCGGAAGCGCAAGCGCGCGAGCCGTGGCGGGCGCGGCAAAGCGTCGCTGACCGCGCAGGTATCGTCAAGAGCAGCCGAACTGACGGGCGCATGGTGGTGCTTTTCCAGCCAGGCGAGGATTTTCGCGCGGAAAATCCGCTTGCGGCTCCAGTAGTGGTGAATCAGATCCGGGCATTCGGCAAGGCGCAGTTGCTTGTCACCGCGCGCGACCGCAAGGACGAATTCTTCCAGCGTGTAGGCACCGCCGGCAAAGGGGAACAACTCGTCCATCAGGGCGATGGCCTGATCGAGCACGGCAACGTCGCCGGCGTTGAGTCCGATGACGCCCGAGTTGAGCAACGGCAAGTCGTCGCACGCCAGCCCTCGCTCCTGCAGGCGCGCGGCGAGCGCGCGGTAAAGCAACGCTCCACGGTCGTCGCCATAGCAGGGACCGATCCTGTTGCACAGCAGCGTGCCGGTTTGAATGCGCTCGAACAATGCGCGCGGCGAGCGGCGGAAAAACGTATCGGTGTCGATCAACACGGCACGTTCACGCTCCGCCAACACCGCGCGCAACGCAACGCGCTTGGCGCGGAAAGCATAGCCGTGCGGTCCGCGCCAGCTTTTCAGCATGGCGTCGTCCAGAGGCAGAACGCGCACGGGAAGATCGCGGTACGGTGCGGGATCGTCGGCGAATACGGCAATATCCAGCATCTCGCCCGGCGTCTCGCGCAACCGCGCCAGCGCGCTGGCGATACTGAACACCGCTTCCTGATGGTAGCTGGCGGCACCGTAGGCAAGGTACAACAAGGTATCGGGCAAGGAGTCGGCGCGGGAGGTCATCGCAGTCAGTCGCAGCAACCGTGCTACCGCGCCACCGAAAGGCCGGTGACAGTACGCTTTGACGCCGCCTTGTAGGCTGCGAGAAAACCGCCACCGGCGGTAATCCATTCGTTTTCGCCGGGGTAGCGCAGCAGGTGCTTCATGTTGCGCGTGCGCCGCAGCGTGCCGAGCGCACCGGAACGGGCGCTGAGATCGGCAACGTCGATGAGGCCGAGCGTGCCTTCCGGCGTGAGCACGATATTGCCCAGATGCAGCGAGCGGAAATACACCCCAAGCCCGTGCAGCCGGGCGACGAAGGTGCCGAGTGTGCAGCGCAGCTTCTCCGCCTCGGCAGCATCGGTGCCGGCCTTGACGATGTGCCGCAGCGTACGCCCCGCCAGCGGGCGGTAATGCACTGCATCGCGCGCAATCGAGCCGATGCGGTACAGCCCGATCATGTCCGGGCAGGCGATACCGCGCCGTGCGAGCGCGCCGACGTTGTCCGCGAAGCGCCGCGCGTAGGGATAGAACAACGCCGAACTCAGCAGGCGCTTGCGCCGAAACAGCTTCAGGTAGGTTCCGTCGGGCAGCAGCAACACCTTGTCGCCGAAACCGTCGCGCTCGACCACCTCCGCGTCCTGGCGCAGTTCGAGATAGTCATCGTGTGCAAGCTCGCGCATCGGCGCCCTAGTGTTCATCGGCGGCATTTTAGCGTGGTGGCGGCATGATCGGCAGTGGTGTGCGTGGTAGCATCCTTCGTTCTTCCGCTCCAGTACGGCCCCATGTCCGCAGTCGATGCACCCAGCCCATCCAGCCTGAAAATCTACCTGCGCCTGCTGGGCTATGTGCGCCCTTACATCGGCGCGTTCGTGATCAGCA
>JAVBSY010000038.1:0-2894 GCA_031556475.1 Azoarcus sp. | reverse complement strand
AAACGACCCGGGAAGCGGCGGATACCGTTGCGGGGTCGGAGGTGATAACAACCTTGTGATCGGGCGCCACGTGCTCGATGGCCTTGGCGACCGAGCGCAGATTGCCCATGCCGTAATCGATGATGGCCACGATGGTCATCGTTGAAAGCTCGCTTTGGGTGTGGGGTTGAAAAACGTGGTGAAAAGCAGGTTCGTAAAGGATTCAGCGCAGGTTCAAAGTGCACCCTTGGTCGAGGGAATCACGCCTGCCGCGCGTTCGTCGCGCTCCGCCGCCATGCGCAGTGCACGGCCGAACGCCTTGAAGATCGTTTCACATTGGTGATGGGCGTTGTCGCCGCGCAGGTTGTCGATATGCACCGTGGCGCCGGCATGATTGACGAAGCCCTGGAAGAATTCGCGTGCCAGATCGACATCGAAATTACCGATGCGCGCGCGCGCGTAATCGACGAAATAGTGCAGTCCGGGACGGCCGGAAAAATCCACCACGACGCGCGACAAGGCTTCGTCCAAGGGCACGTAGGCGTGGCCATAGCGGCGGATGCCCTTTTTGTCGCCAAGCGCCTGCGCGAAGGCCTGGCCGATGGCGATGCCGACATCCTCGACCGTGTGGTGATCGTCTATATGGGTATCGCCCTCGGCCTTTACGTCGAGGTCGATCGCGCCGTGGCGGGCGATCTGGTCCAGCATGTGATCGAGAAACGGCACACCGGTGGCGAGGTTCGCCTTGCCGCTGCCGTCCAGATCGATGCCGACGGCTATCCGGGTTTCGAGGGTGTTGCGCGTAACGTTTGCTCGCCGCATGGCTGTGACACTGGCTGCTGGTGGGAACGAAGGGCCATGATACCATCGTGCGACCGGCCGACAGCAAGGCAGGTTCCCCGACCGATCGCTGTTGCCGCCATTGGCTATCGCTTTCCCGATGCCTTTTCTTACACTTTCCGACGCCGATTGCACCGCCGATTTTCCGATGAGCCAATACTGGAGCGCCGTCACCCGCGGCCTGACCCCCTACGTTCCGGGCGAACAACCCAAGCTCGACCAACTCGTCAAGCTCAACACCAACGAGCACCCTTACGGTCCGTCACCGCGTGTCATTGAAGCGATACGCGAGGCCGCATCCGATGCGTTGCGCCTGTATCCCGACCCCGATGCCGGGCAGTTGAAGGCGGCGCTGGCTCGGCGTTACGGCGTTACGGCGTCGCAGGTTTTCGTCGGCAACGGCTCGGACGAAGTGTTGGCGCACGCCTTCGTCGCCTTGCTCAAGCACGAACGGCCGCTGTGGATGCCCGACGTCACCTACAGCTTCTATCCGGTGTATTGCACGCTGTACGGCATCGAGCAACGCATCGTGCCGCTGGCCGACGACTTTACCCTGCGCGTGGACGATTACCTGCCGCGTGGCGACGACCGCGCCGGCGCGATCATCTTCGCCAACCCCAACGCGCCCACAGGGCGGCTGTTGGCGTTGGACGAAGTCGAACGTATCGTCGCCGGCAATCCCGATGCGGTGGTGCTGATCGACGAGGCCTATGTCGATTTTGGCGGCGACAGCGCCATTGCGTTGGTCGAACGCTATCCCAACCTGCTGGTGGCGCAGACCTTTTCCAAAAGCCGCTCGCTGGCCGGGCTGCGCATCGGCTTCGCCATCGGCCAGCCTTCGCTGGTCGAGGCGCTGGAGCGGGTCAAGAACAGCTTCAACTCTTATCCGCTGAATCGTTTGTCGATTGCCGGCGGGGTTGCCGCGGTCGAAGACGAGGCGCACTTCCGTGCTGGTTGCGCACGCATCGTTGCCACCCGCGAGCAACTGAGCGCGAACCTGGCCACGCTGGGTTTCGAAGTGCTGCCTTCCGCCGCCAATTTCGTTTTCACCCGCCATCCGCAACGCGACGCGGGGGAGTTGGCTGCCGCGTTGCGCGCGCGCGCGATCCTCGTCCGCCACTTCCGCCTGCCGCGCATCGACCAGTTCCTGCGCATCACCATCGGCACGGACGAGCAGTGCGCCGCGCTGACGCGGGCGCTGGGCGAAATCCTCGGCTGAGTGCGCCTTGGTTGACTGGTAACGCGGTCAGTTTTTCAGGCGCATCTGCGCCGAGCGCGCGTGTGCCTGCAGTCCCTCGCCCTCGGCGAGCGTGGCGGCGATTCCGCCCAGATGCTGCGCGCCGGCTTCGGAGATGTGCACGATGCTGCTGCGCTTCTGGAAGTCGTAGACGCCCAACGGCGACGAGAAGCGCGCGCTGCGCATCGTCGGCAGCACGTGATTGGGCCCGGCACAGTAATCGCCCAGCGCTTCCACCGCCCAGTGGCCGACAAAGATCGCGCCGGCGTGGCGGATGTGCGCAACCCACTGTTCCGCGTCCTCCAGCGCCAGTTCGAGGTGTTCCGGCGCGATGCGATTGGCGATGGCGCAGGCTTGTTCGACGCTTTCCACATGTATCAGCGCGCCGCGATTGGCGAGCGATCTGGCGATGGTTTCGTGCCGCGGCATGGTGGGCAACAAGCGGTCGATAGCCGCATGCACGGCGTCGATGAAGCCGGCGTCGGTACATAGCAGGATGGACTGGGCGAGTTCGTCGTGCTCGGCCTGGGCGAACAGATCCATCGCCACCCAGTCGGCATGGCCGCTGCCGTCGGAGACGATCAGCACCTCGGACGGGCCGGCCACCATGTCGATGCCGACCGTGCCGAACACGCGGCGCTTGGCTTCGGCCACGTAGGCGTTGCCGGGGCCGACGACCTTGTCCACCTGCGCGATGGTCTGCGTGCCGTAGGCCAGTGCAGCCACCGCCTGTGCGCCGCCGATGGTGAATACGCGATCGACACCGGTGATCGCCGCTGCCGCCAGCACCAGCGGATTTTTCTCGCCGTGCGGTGTCGGCACCACCATGACGAGTTCC
>JAVBSY010000102.1:0-6349 GCA_031556475.1 Azoarcus sp. | reverse complement strand
GAACGCTTCGTTCGCCTGTACGGCCGGCAGCGGTGCGGCAAGGCGCGGGGGCAGCGTGCCGCCGCCCCAGAACCAGATACTGTTTGCCGGACGCAGGCCGGCGGTTTCGCGTGCCTGATTCACCGGATGGTTGTGCAGCAGGATTTGCGCTTCGTTCATCCGCCTCTGCCAGACAAGATCACCCCCTTGTGGCAGAAAGCATGCGAGCGGACGGCCGACGACCTCGTCGAGCGGGGCGAGTGCGGATGGGGCCGGGTTTGCGGCGCTCAGGCGCAGGTACCAGCGTGTCGGCGCCGCCATGATGAAACGACTGGCTTCGTCGGCGAAGTGTTCGCTCAATGCGGCGCTGAGCGCGGCGGCTTCGTCGGTGGAAAGCTCGTCGTCGGCAAGTTCGTCGAGCAGCAGGTGTTCGCGGGCGAAGGACAAATGCACCGGGTCGGCGCACAGCCAGGCGTCGTTCGGTGCGGATTGCCCGGTTTCCATCGACGGTACTTCACCCAGCCGGCGTAGCGCGGCGAACGGTATTTCGCCATCCAGGCCGAACAGGCCAGCGAGCCAACTGTTTGCCGGTCTGCCTGCAGACAGCCGGGTCCGCCCTTTGCCCAACAGTGCCTCCAGCCCTGGTAGCGGGTTTCCCGGCAATGGGCCGTTTCGCGGATCGATTTGCGGGCTGGGCCAGAGCAGGCCGGCGAGAACGAGATGAAGGCGCATGGGCCGCAATGATGTGGGGAAAGAGGGGGGGATAAAAAAGGAAGGTTGCGGCGAAGCGGCAGAGAGCGGCGAATGTAGCACAGCCAGGTTTGCGGGCGGACCGCCGACTGTCGCCGCCGGACTGCTCCGTGCCCGTCTTTCCCGCGTATGCGATTGCGTGTACGACCTTCCCCCCTCGTGGGAGGGGTATGCGTCCTGCCTGCCGCGCGGATGCGCTACACTTCCGCCTTTGCCGTCGGCCGCCATAGGGGCGCGGCGGTCATCTTTTCTCTCATTGGCTTCCACGGAAATCGAGATGTTTGAAGCGGTTCGCAGCAATAAACGGATTGCCCAGGTCATCCTGGCGTGTTTGACGATCCCTTTCGCCTTCTTCGGCATGGAGGCTTACTTCCGCAATGCCCCCGGCGCCAACGAAGTGGCCAAGGTGGGCGGCACGCCGATCAGCCTGGCCGAATACGAGAATTTCTTGCGCGAACAGCAGGAAAATATACGTAACGCCCGTGGCGGGCAGGTCGACCGCGCCGAGCTCGAATCGCCTGAATTGCGTAGAGCGATACTGGAAGGTTTGATCAATCAAAAGATTGTCGCGCGCTACAGTGCCGACAACCGCCTTACGGTGACGACCGAGGAACTGCGCGATGCCATTGGCAGAACGCCTGCGTTCCAGGAAAACGGGGTCTTCTCGCTCGAACTTTACAACAGGCGGGTTGGTTCCAGAATGAGCCCGCAAGCCTTCGAGTCCAAGCTTGCGCAGGATTTGCTCCGGGAGCAGCTTCGCGGCGCCGTGTCGGCCACTGGCCTCGTTACCGATGCATCGGCGCGGCACCTGCTTGCAATCCAGCTCGAAGAGCGCGAGATACGCGAAATGCGTTTCCCGATGACGAGCTACCGGGATGGCGTGAAGCTCGACGATGGCGCGGTAGCGGCCTACTACGAAGCGAACCCGGCCAGATTCGAGCGCCCCGCCCGGCTCAAGGCCGATTATCTGGTGTTCGACGAGGCGGCGGTGCGTCAGCAGATTTCGGTGAGCGACGAGGAGGTGAGCGCCTTTTACGGCAACGCCGATAACGCGAAGCGTTTCGAGATGCCGGAGGAGCGTCAGGTGCGCCATATCCAGATCCAGGTCGGCGAAAATGCCAGTGCCGACGAAGTGGCCCAGGCTCAGGCGCGGATCGAGGCGATCAAGGCCCGTCTGAGCAAGAATCCGGCGCAATTCGAGGCGATTGCCAAGGAGTCCTCGCAAGACTTGGGTTCGGCCAGGCGTGGCGGCGATCTCGGTTTCCTGGCCCGTACCGGGATGCTGGACAAAACCTTCGGGGATGCCGCTTTCTCCCAAGCCAAGGGCGAAATTGGCTCGCCGGTGCGCTCCAGCTTCGGTTTCCACATCATCCAGGTCACCGGCATCAAGCCGGCGGGCAAGCAGACGCTCGAAGAAGCGCGAGCCGAGATCGTCGACGAACTTACCGGACAGGCTGCGCGTCGCCGTCTCGCCGAGCTGGCCGAGCAATTTTCGAATACCGTCTATGAGCAGGCCGACAGCCTGCAGCCGGCGGCGGATGCGCTGAAGCTGGCAATTCGTCACACCGACTGGATTGAGCGCGGCGCCAAGGCGTTCGGCTCTTACCGTAACGAGCAATTGATTGCGGCGGTATTTTCCGACGACGCGGTGCGCGATCACCGCAATACGTCGGCTATCGACGTCGGCGATAACACGTATGTGTCGGCTCGCGTGACCGAATTCGAGGCGTCCCAGCGTTTGCCGTTGGATCAGGTCAAGGACCAGATCGAGCAGCAACTGCGTGCCGAAGCGGCGGCAAAGGCCGCGGCGGAAAAAGGCGCTGCTGCGCTGGCCACGTTGGAAAAAGGTGAAGCGGTCAGCGGAGACTGGGGTGCGCCGCGTAAATTGCAGCGCATGGCGCCCACGGTGCCTATCGATGCAATGCGGGCGGTCTTTGCCGCCCCGACGGTGAAATTACCGGCCTACGTCGGTGTGAGCACCGGCGACGGCTATACCGTCTATCGCATCGATGCGGTGAATCGCCCCACGCTGGAGGATAACGATCCGCGCATCAAGGAGATTGCGAACGAACTCGGCAGCATGTTGGCTGGGCGCGATTTCAGCGCCTTCACCAACGAACTGCGCCAGCGCTACACGGTGGATATCAAACCGTCGAAGGAAACTGGAGAGTAAGCGAACCGCGTGCCGCTTTGCGGCATTGCGGAAAAAATCGAGATACAAAAAAAGCTCGGCTGCATGGCCGGGCTTTTTTTTGGATCTTGTTTAACGGTGGCAGCCGCTTCAACCTTGCGGTTCCGCATTCCCCAATGCGGTGGTGTTGAAGCCGCCGTCTACGTACATGATTTCGCCCGTTACGGCGCTCGCCAGCGGGGAACAGAGGAATGCGGCGACGTTGCCGACTTCCTCGATGGTGACGTTGCGCCGCAGCGGTGCGTTGTGTTCGTTGAAGGCCAGCAGTTTGCCGAAGCTGCCGATGCCGGAGGCGGCCAGCGTCTTGATCGGTCCGGCGGAAACGGCGTTGACCCGCGTGCCTTCGGGGCCGAGACAGACGGAGAGGTAGCGCACCGAGGCTTCCAGGCTGGCCTTGGCCAGCCCCATGGTGTTGTAGTTGGGCATGGTGCGCACCGCGCCGAGATACGACAGGGTCAGCAGCGCGCCGTTGCGGCCTTTCATCAGCGGTCGCGCGGCCTTGGCCAGAGCGGGGAAGCTATAGGCGCTGACTTCCTGCGAAACGCGGAAGGCCTCGCGCGAAAAGCCGTCGAGAAAATCGCCTTCCAACGCATCGCTGGGCGCATAGGCGATGGAGTGGACGAGGACATCGAGGCCGTCCCAGCGTTGGCCGATCAGGGCGAACAGTTCGTCGATCTGGGCGTCGTCCTGGACATCGCACGGGAACAGCAGATCACTGCCGAAATCGGCGGCCAGTTTCGCTACGCGCTCTTGAAATCGCTCGTTCTGGTACGTGAAGGCGAGTTCTGCGCCTTCGCGGTGCATGGCTTTGGCGATGCCGTAGGCAATCGAGCGGTTGCTGAGCAGCCCGGTGATGAGGACGCGTTTGCCGGCGAGAAAGCTCATGAAGCACAACTCCAGATGACGGAACCGCGAATTATAACGAAAACCTTTCCGGTGCTTTCCGCCTTTCCCCTGTCGGGGGAGGACAAAATGGGGTGCGGGGGCCTCCGACGATCGAAAATCGAACGCCGGAGGTAATATCGTTAGTAGATATCGATCTTTTGGGAATAAGCGATGTGTTGTTTAATTTCTTTATGTTATTAAAAGGACGCATCGTGATCCCTGCCTTCCGTCTCAAATCCATCCTGGCTGTCGTCGTGTCCGTTGCCGCATTCGCCACCACCACGGTACACGCCCAGACAACGCTGCTCAATGTGTCCTACGACCCGACACGTGAGCTGTACAAGGACTTCAACGCGGCCTTTGCCAAGCACTGGAAGGCGAAGACCGGCGAGGAGGTCGCGATCAAGCAGTCTCACGGCGGTTCGGGGAAACAGGCCCGTGCGGTGATAGACGGCCTGGATGCCGATGTGGTCACGCTGGCCCTGGCCCAGGATATCAATGCCATCGCCGACAACAGCAAAGCCTTGCCGCCCGATTGGCAGAAGCGTTTGCCACGCAACAGCACGCCTTACACCTCGACCATCGTCTTTCTCGTGCGCAAGGGCAATCCGAAAGGGATCAAGGATTGGGACGATCTGGTGAAGCCGGGCATCGGCGTGATTACTCCCAATCCAAAAACGTCCGGTGGCGCGCAGTGGAATTATCTGGCGGCGTGGGAATTCGCCAAGCGTAAGTACGGTGGCGACGACAAGGCCAAGGATTTCGTCTCCAAACTGTACAAGAACGTACCCGTACTCGATTCCGGCGCCCGCGGTGCGCTCGTGACCTTCGTCGAGCGGGGGCTGGGCGATGTGTTGCTGGCTTGGGAGAACGAAGCCATCCTCGCGGTTGAGGAACTGGGACCGGGCAAATTCGACATCGTCTTGCCAACGCTGTCCATCCTGGCCGAGCCGCCTGTCGCCGTGGTGGACAGGAATGTGGACAAGAAGGGCACGCGCAAGGTCGCCGAAGCCTATCTGGAATATCTTTACAGCGAGGAAGGGCAGGAGATCGCGGCGCGCAATCACTACCGCCCGACCCTGGAAAAGGTAGCGCAGAAGCACGCCGGACAATTCCCCGCGATCAAGCTGTTCACCATCGATGAAGCCTTTGGCGGCTGGCGCAATGTCGCACGCACTCATTTCGCCGAAGGCGCTTACTTCGATCAGATCTACGTCCAGGGCCGATGACGCTGGCGGACGAACAGCCGGCACGCGCCTTTACTGTGGTTGTGCATGGTGGAGACGGTGTCTTCACCGTGCAATGCGGCAGCGGTCGATCGTGCCCGCCATTGCGTCGGGTGGCGGCCGGTGCTGACTTACGCGCCGTGTCCGCATACACTCGCGGCCGATGAGCCGCTTGTCTCGCTTCCGCCCTTTTTCTTCGTTCCGTCCTGCCGCCGTTCTGGCGGCAGGGGTGCTGCTTGGCGCCTGCGGGCCGGTGTGGAACGATCCTTACCCGGCCGCCGAGCGCGGGCAGAACATCCTGTATACCGCCTTTACCGAACGCCCGAAGCATCTCGATCCGGTGCAGTCCTATACCGAGGACGAGGCGGTGTTCCTGTACCAGATCATCGAGCCGCCGCTGCAATATCACTACCTGAAGCGGCCCTATGTGCTGGAGCCCGGTTCGGCGCAGGACATGCCATCGGTGCGCCGCTACGACGCAGAGGGGCGCGAGTTGCCCGCTGACGCGGACGCGGCGCGGGTAGCCAGGAGCGTTTACGAAATCCGCATCAAGCCGGGCATTCTCTATCAGCCGCACCCCGCGTTCGCGCACAGGGAAGACGGCACGCCGCGCTATGTGCCCCTTTCGCCCGACGACCTGCGCGGCCTGCGCGGCCTGGGTGATTTCGCCGAAACCGGCACGCGCGAGCTGGAAGCGGCGGATTTCGTCTATCAGATCAAGCGCCTGGCGCACCCACGGCTGCATTCGCCGATCTTCGAGCTGATTGCCGAATACCTGCCGGGGCTGGAAACCTTGCAGGCACAACTGGCCGAGGAAGCGAAACGCAATCCGGGCTGGCTGGACCTGACCCGCTTCGAACTGCCCGGCGTCGAGGTGGTGGATCGCCATACCTATCGCATTACGTTGAAGGGTGCGTATCCGCAGTTCCTGTACTGGTTGTCGATGCCCTTTTTCGCCGCCGTGCCGCCGGAGGTCGAACGCTTTTTCGCCCAGCCGGGCATGGCCGAGCGCAATTTGACGCTGGATTGGTGGCCGGTCGGTACCGGTGCCTACATGCTGGCGGAAAACAACCCCAACTCGCGCATGATGTTGGTGCGCAACCCGAATTTCCGCGGTGAAACCTACCCGTGCGAGGGGGAGCCGGGCGACGACGCGGCGGGGCTGCTGGCCGATTGTGGCAAGCCGATTCCGTTTGTCGACAAAGTGGTGTTTTCGCGCGAGCGCGAAGGCATTCCTTACTGGAACAAGTTTCTGCAGGGCTATTACGACGCCTCTGGCGTGTCGTCGGACAACTTCGACCAGGCGGTGACGCTTTCC
>JAVBSY010000014.1:0-3653 GCA_031556475.1 Azoarcus sp. | reverse complement strand
CAAATCGCCAAACGCAGTGAGTTGCACACCTTTGCGGTTATGCCCCAGCGCTGGGTCGTCGAGCGATTCTTCGCCTGAATCGAGAAATGCCGCCGCCTATGGAAAAACTGCGAATGCAAGCTCAACACCAGCTTGCAGTTCATCCACCTCGCCTTCCTTGTCCTTCTGCTCAAAAGATCGTGAACAGGCTCTGAGAGCACGGGTCCAACTCCTGAAAAGTAAGTTGGATGCCATGTTCCTTACCGTGCCTTAGCTCGCCCAGCAACAATTCGGAACGGGGAACGACCGCATTGTCATGTACCACCTAATGTACCGATTTGGGCCGGTTGTCAGTGGATTTGGCTGGGTATCAATAGATCATGAAGAGGCAAAAAATTCAACATGATCATTGATCTGCAGAAATTCTTGGATGCCCTTGAACGTCGAAGAATTACTGAACTGGAGCGGGTGAAGGGAATCGAACCCTCTTCATCAGCTTGGGAAGCTGAGGTAATACCATTATACGACACCCGCCCGATGGGCTGCCCGAAAGGGCCGCCGCGCGACAGGGCGCCATTCTAACCCAGATAGCCGGAAAAAATCGCCAGGCGACACACCGAGCGGCACCCAATCCACACGGCACGGCGATTCAACTGGATAGCCGCAACACGGCTTCGCGCACCCTGTCCTGCTCTTCCATCTTGAGAATGCGCTGCACGCGCGGCACGAGTTCGCCGAGGTCGGCACGCAGAATCTGCTGCTTGATTTCGAGGATATGGCCCGGGTGCATGGAGAAATTGCGCAACCCCATGCCCAGCAGCAGCGCGGTGTAAAGAGGGTCACCCGCCATTTCACCGCAGATCGACACCGGCAAGCCATAGCGCGCGCCGGTGCTGATGGTGTTGCTGATGAGTTTCAGCACGGCGGGGTGGAGCGGATCATAAAGATGCACCACGGCTTCGTCCGAGCGGTCGATGGCCAGGGTGTATTGAATGAGGTCGTTGGTACCGATGGAAAGGAAGGAGAGCCTTCGCACGAACATGCCCAGCGCAAGCGCTGCGGCGGGGACTTCGATCATGCCGCCGACGGGAACGTTTTCATCGAACTTCACTTTCTCGATGCGCAGTTCGTCCATCGCCTTGCCGAGCAGCGCGAGGGTTTGCTCGATTTCCTGCGTGTGGGCGAGCATCGGCACCATGATCTGCAACTGTCCGTGCACGGAAGCCCGCAACAGCGCTCGCAGTTGGGTGAGGAACATCTTCGGTTCGGCGAGCGAATAGCGCACCGCGCGCAGGCCGAGCGCGGGGTTGGGCTCGAAGCGGGCATGGGCGCCATTGAGCGCCTTGTCGGCGCCTACGTCGAAGGTACGGATCGTTACCGGCTTGTTGGGCATTGCCTTGAGCACGGCGCGATAGGCTTCGTATTGCTCGTCCTCGTCGGGCAGGGTGTCGCGGCCGATGAAGAGAAATTCGGTGCGGTAGAGACCGACGCCATCGGCGTTCACACCCTTGACCTGGGCAACGTCCTTCGGCCCTTCGATGTTGGCAAGCAGCGCAATATCCTCGCCGTCGAGCGTGGCGGCAGGCGTATCCTTGAGGCGGTTGAGTTTCGAGCGTTCGAGTTCAAGCTCGGAACGGCGCAGGCGATATTCCTCGACGATGCGCTCGTCGGGGTCGACGATGATGACGCCGCGGGTACCGTCGACGATCAGCAGTTCGTCATCCTCGACCAGATCGCGCACGTGATGCAAGCCGACCACTGCTGGAATGGCAAGGCTGCGGGCAACGATGGCCGTATGGCTGGTGGGGCCGCCGACGTCGGTGACGAAGCCGGCGATGTTGTGGTCGCGGAAGCCGATGGTGTCGGCAGGCGACAGGTCGTGGGCAACAACGATGGTGCCCAGGCCGTCGCGCCGCTTCGGCGGCAGGCGGCCGGGGTGGCCGAGCAGCACTTTCACCAGCCGCTCGACGACCTGCACGACGTCGGCCTGGCGCTCGCGCAAGTATGGGTCTTCGATCTGGCGGAACTGTTCGACCACCACGTCCATCTGCTGCACCAGCGCCCATTCGGCGTTGTAGCGGCGCGTTTCGATCAGCGTGCGTGCCGCGTCGATGATCATGGGATCGGCCAGCATCATCAGTTGCAGGTCGACGAAGGCGCCTACTTCGCTGTGGCTCTGGCCGTGACCGGCCGTCGCAACCGCCTTCAAACCGACAAGCTCGCCCTGGACGGTGGCGACCGCATCGTCGAAGCGCGCCAACTCCTCGGGTAAATATTTGGCCGCGACGTGGTAGTGATTGACTTCGAGCAGCGCGTGCGAAACCAGATGCACATGGCCGATGGCGATACCCTGGGAAACTGGAAGACCGTGCAGGCTGAACGGCATGGTTCTATTCCCCTTCGCCGAACTTGTCCGCGATCAGCGCCAGGATGGCAGACAACGCCTGCTCGGCATCCTGGCCCTCGGTCTCGACGGTGATCGTCGCACCCTTGGCCGCCGCCAGCATCATGACCCCCATGATGCTTTTCGCATTGACGCGGCGGCCGTTGCGTTCAAGCCAGACCTCCGCCGCCATTGCGCTGGCAAGCTGGGTGAGCCTGGCCGACGCCCGCGCGTGCAAACCAAGCTTGTTGACGATTTCCGCTTCCGCTTTCGGCATCTCCGACCTTCTCCGTTTCTCGCTCGCTACCTACTGTATTTCTCGTCCGTTTTTTTCTTGTTTCATATGCATCACACCGTCGCAGCCACCGGAAATGGCGCGCTGAACAAGTGCGTTCATGTCTTTTTCCCGATAGGTCAGCACACGCAGCAGCATGGGCAGGTTGACCCCGGCAAGACCCTCGATCCGACCCGGCTCAAGCAGCTTCGCTGCGATGTTCGACGGCGTCGCGCCATAAATATCGGTGAGTACGACCACACCTGCGCCCTCGTCCACCCACGTCAGCATCTGGCGGGCGATGGGCAGTAAATCGAGCGGATCGTCCTGTGCAAATACGCCCAGTTGAGCGATCCGTGGCGGACGTTTGTTGAGCACGTGGCACGCACACTGAATCAGCGCCTCGCCCAAGGTGCCGTGCGTGATGAGAAAGATGCCGATCATGGCGCTCACCGCTTGCTCGTTGCCTGTGTTGCCCACCACCTGCAGCCGACCCGGACCGCAAGCCCGCTTCCCGCCTACCCGTCTGGCAGGAAACGATTGTAACTGATGCAAGCTTACCGGCTCACATGCGATACGGCACCACGCACGGCACATATGGCGGCGCAGCGTGGGTAATGCCGGAAAGATATTCCGGCCCGCGCCGGGCCACTACCCGGCCAGACCCCGGTTTATTCCAACCCCTGGCTGGCGAGGTATTCCTCGTAAGTGCCACGATAGTCGACGATGCGGCCGTCGAGTTTGATTTCGATGAGGCGGTTGGCGAGCGAACTGACGAACTCGCGGTCGTGGGAAACGAAGATCAACGTGCCGGCGAACTTTTCCAATCCGGAGTTGAGCGACTCGATGGATTCCATATCGAGGTGGTTGGTCGGTTCGTCCATCAGCAGCACGTTGGGGCGGGACAGCATCAGCTTGCCGAACAGCATGCGGCCCTGTTCGCCGCCGGAGATCACCTTCACCGCCTTCTTCACCTCGTCGCCGGAAAACAGCAGGCGGCCGAGCGTGCCGCGAATC
>JAVBSY010000138.1:0-15719 GCA_031556475.1 Azoarcus sp. | reverse complement strand
TCTGATGTATTGCAACGGACGCATAAGCAGTCAGGAAGGAGCCTAGCGGCGCCAGCCAATGGAAGTCAGCTTGTGGAAACCCAGCTATAGAGCGGGTTCTGCTGCTTTGGGTGTATATGCAATTTAGGTGCAATCGCCCTGCATGTAGAGATGGTGTATATTGCTGATTATATTGATCGAAGAATTAGAGTTTTTCAGCAACACTTCAAACACTACATTGATGACGAAAGATACTTTTGGGATGACCAAGTAAAAGTTGAATTTATAGATGAGTATGGAAGTTTATTGGGCGAACTCCCGAGAGCCCAAAACTCATATGATCTCCTGGCGGCAATTCAATTTCAAAACCCAAAAATCAACTCTTTTTACAATGATCTATTCAAATAGCAACGTAATATTGGTTTAATTATTGATTTCAAATCGAAAGCAACCTCCAGGATTGCCCTGTCTGTCTTGGGCAGTTCGCAGGACGAAACGCAGATCATCGGTCGGTGCGCTTGCTCAAACACGGAATTGCCCAAGGCGAGCTATATAATCGCCGCCTTCCATCACCCCGGAACATATGCCGTATGGACCTGCAGCACTTCTTCATCGCATTGATCCTCGGCATCATCGAGGGCCTGACCGAATTTCTGCCGGTTTCTTCCACCGGCCACCTGATCGTTGCCGGCGATCTGCTCGGCTACACGGGCAACACCAGCAGCGTGTTCAAGATCGTCATCCAGTTTGCCGCCATCCTGGCCATTTGCTGGGAATACCGCGAGCGCCTGCTGCACGTCGCCGTCGGCCTGCCGCGCGAACGCGACGCGCAACGTTTCGCCGGCCTGCTGCTGGTCGGCTTTTTGCCGGCGGCGGTGTTGGGCTACCTGTTCCATTCCACGATCAAGGGCGCGTTGTTCAATCCGCTGACGGTGGCGGCGGCGCTAGTGATCGGCGGCGTCATCATCCTGTTCATCGAGAAACGCCGCGCCGCACCGCGCATTCAAGCCGTGGAGGAGATGCGCTGGGGCGATGCGCTCAAGGTGGGTTTCGCGCAGGCGCTGGCGATGATTCCGGGCACTTCGCGCTCGGGCGCGACGATCATGGGCGGGCTGGTGTTCGGGCTGTCGCGCAAGACGGCGGCGGAGTTTTCTTACTTTCTCGCCATTCCGACGATGTTCGCGGCGACGATCTACGATCTGTACAAAAACTGGTCGCTACTGCACGCGGCGGATCTGCCCGTGTTCGCAGTCGGTTCCGTCGCTGCCTTCGCCGCGGCGATGTTCGCGGTAAAAAGCTTCATTCGCTTCATTTCCAACCACACCTTCGTCATTTTCGCGTGGTACCGCATTGTGTTCGGCCTGA
Source organism: Azoarcus sp. (assembly GCA_031556475.1). Lineage (GTDB taxonomy): Bacteria > Pseudomonadota > Gammaproteobacteria > Burkholderiales > Rhodocyclaceae > Azoarcus. The sequence continues at coordinate 14,375 of JAVBSY010000138.1, read as the reverse complement.
TCGTGCTGATCACCTGGAAAACCGGCCTAGTGACGTGGAGCGAGCCGTAGATCGTAAATCACGGGGGATTTATATGGCTACAGAAGCGCAACCGACATTCATTATTGATTGTCACATCTGTAAAGCTAAAGTCGCTGCTGAAGGTGAATATCTTGAGACACGCTACTGTGATGACACCGGAGAACCATATGGAAACCGGATCTTCGTTGGCAAGTGTCCGCAATGCAAGATCATTCTGGTTGGTGCATCAGACCAAATAGGCTTCAAGGACTGGGATGCACGTGAGGATCAATGGAATAACATCCGAAGAGTGTTTCCTCACCCTCGCAAGTCGTTCTCAAGCGAACGTATTCCCCGCATTGTTATCGTTTCATTAAACGAAGCCGATCGCTGCATTCAGGCTGGTGCCAACATCGCCGCATGCGCCATGCTTGGTCGTACCTTGGAAGCGCTGTGTCGCGACGTTTTGGAGCTGAGGTCCAGCGAATCAGAAACATCTTCCACAAGGCGGAAGAAAAAGTTAATGCTCAATGAAGGTATAACTAAGCTGCGTGACGCCAAGATCATTGATGGTCGCTTATATGACTGGAGCCAGCAACTCCGAGCACTCCGGAATCTTGCCACTCATCCAGAAGACATCACTATCTCGCGACAGGATACTGAAGACCTACAAACGTTCGTTAATGCGATTGTTGAGTATGTGTACGATCTTGCCGACCGATATGAAGAATTCAAAGCTCGCGCAGAAAACCGTACAAGGCAGAAAAGCCCTAGCCGCTAAGCTCTTCCACAATCACTCACGCACACAATTATTTATCATAACAATCCGCTTTGGCGATCCGGTGAAAGAGGAAATATGGGCAACGATTCGCGCCATGAACGACGTCTGGGCCAAGGGCAGCGCCAACGATCTATCCTGGTTCTCTCATCACGATATGGTCGTCATCGCGCCCGGTCGACCGCCAGCATCACGAAGACGGCGCTGCCTGTATCACGAACTGGAGAGCCTTTCCCCATACCGTGCATCTACCGCTGGGTGGAGGTTACTTGGTGATCCGCGTCCATGGCGACGCCGCCGTCGTTGCCTAATATTTCACCATGTTGCACGATCGGGGGGACAGACCATCGACCAGCAAGACTGTGACCTGCTTTTCTTCGTCAAAGGATACGGCAGGTGGTGGGCCGTGTCGGATCAGTTCTCCCCTTATCCAGCCTGACCAGCCCACCCGGCCACCCGCGATGATCCTCTATCTGCACGGCTTCCGCTCCGCATCTACCTCGTTCAAAGCCCAGACCCTGCAAAGCCGGATGGTAGCGCGCAAGCTCGGTGATGCATTCTGGTGCGAGCAGTTGCCGGTATCGCCCGCCGCCGCGGTTGCGCTGATCGAAAGCGCCATCGCGCGTTGCGCCACGCCACCGACACTGGTAGGCAGTTCACTCGGCGGCTTTTACGCCACCGCGCTCGCCGAGCGCCACAATCTGCGCGCCGTGCTGGTGAATCCGGCGGTGCTGGCGCCGTTGTCGCTGGCACCTTACGTCGGCAGCCAAACCAATCTGTACACTGGCGAAGTCTTCGAGTTTACGCACCGCCACATCGACGAACTGCGCGCCCTCGACATGCCGCGCATCACCCGGCCGGAACGCTACTGGCTGCTGGTGGAAACCGGCGACGAGGTGCTCGATTACCGCCATGCCGTCGCCCATTACGCCGGTGCGCGGCAAACGGTGCTGCCCGGTGGCGATCACAGCTTTTCGCGCTGGAACGATTATCTGGACGACGTTCTCGCCTTCGCGGAATCGACGTGAACACCTTGGCATGAGCACTGCCCGCGACGCACACCGCTTCGAGGCGCTCGAACGCGCCGGCTTCAACCGCATCGCCACACGCTATGCCGACGGCGAACCCGGCTGTACCGTGCCCACGTTGGCGCTGGTGGCCAACGCACACCGCCCGGGCTGATTCAGCCCAAACCTCTGCCCAGCACGCCACACATGCTCCAAGCCGCAACAGACCGTCGCAACGGCATCCTGGCCGCCCTCGTGGCTTTCATCACCTGGGGGCTGGCGCCGCTGTACTTTCGCACGGTGGGCAGCATTCCACCGTTCCAGATCGTTGCCCACCGCATTTTATGGTCGCTGCTGCTGCTCGCGCTGGCGCTCGCCTTCATGCGCCAACGCGGCCGCGTCACCGGCATCGGAGCGATCAGGCGACAGCCTCGGTTGATCGCGCTGCTCACCCTGACCGCCGTGCTGGCCGGCAGCAACTGGCTGGTGTTCGTGTGGGCGATCGACGCGCACCGCATGGTCGAAGCGTCGCTCGGTTATTTCATCACGCCACTGGTCAGCATCCTGCTCGGCCGGCTTTTCCTCGGCGAGCGCCTGCGTCCGCTGCAGGCGGCGGCCGTGGGTTTGGCCTGCACCGGTGTGGCCTGGCGTGTATGGCAGTTGGGGCATGTGCCTTGGGTTGCACTGTTTCTTGCCGTCTCTTTCGGCCTGTACGGCCTGCTGCGCAAACGCGCGCCGGTGGAGGCGATAGGCGGGCTGTTCGTCGAAATACTGCTTACCGCACCGCTTGCCATCGCCTACCTGGCGTGGCTGGCGGTGCACGGCGGGCTTGTCTGGGGGCAAAACGCTGCCGCCGATGCGTTGCTGCCGCTGTCGGGCATCATCACTGCCGTGCCGCTGGCCTTGTTCGCTTTCGGCGCGCGGCGGCTGCCACTCTCCACCCTCGGCTTTCTGCAATATCTCTCTCCCAGCCTGGGTTTTCTGATAGCCGTGCTGGTGTTCCGCGAACCCTTCGACATCGCCCAGCTTGGCAGCTTCGCACTGATCTGGCTGGCGCTTGCGCTGTATTCAGCCGATATGCTGCGCGCAGGACGGCGCGCCGAAAGAGCGGTGCGAGGCGATGAACGGTAGCCGATTGCTGCCGGCGCGGCGGCCAAATCCAGTAGACTAGCCGGCCTGTTTATTTTGGCCGTCACCGATGTTTGTGCTGTTCGAAGAAGATGGCGCCTTCAAGGCCGGAACCATCCTCGCCGATAACGATGCTTCTCTGCAGGTGGAGACCACCCACGGCAAGCGGGTGAAACTCAAGCGTGCGCATGTGCTGCTCGATTTCCGCGAGCCGGCGCCAGCCGAGCTGCTGTCCCGCGCCGAGGCGGACATGGAGACGCTGGATACCGAGTTTTTGTGGGAAGTGTGCGGCGACGAGGAATTCGGCTTTACCGAACTGGCCGCCGAGTACCACGGCCACGCGCCGACGCCGGTCGAAGCGGCCACCGTGCTGCTGCGCCTGCATTCCGCGCCGATCTGGTTCCACCGCAAGGGCAAGGGGCGCTTTCGCAAGGCGCCGGCGGATATTCTGCAGGCCGCGCTGGCAGGGCTGGAAAAAAAGCGCCAGCAAACCATCGTCATCGAACGCATCCGCGAAGAACTGGTGGAGGGGCGCATGCCGGCAGAGTTGGCGGGCCTGCTGCCGCAAGCGCTGTATCGCCCGGATCGTAACCGCATCGAAATCAAGGCGCTGGAAGCGGCCTGTGTCGACACCGGACTGACCGCGCCGCGCCTGCTGCTGCGCTGCGGGGCTTTGTCGTCCAGCTTCGATTACCACTACAACCGTTTTCTGTTCGAGCATTTCCCGGAAGGGGTCGCTTTCCCGGCATTCGACCCTCCGTACCTACCCGGCGATCTGCCACGTGCCGACGTGGCGGCGTTTTCCATCGACGACGCCACCACCACCGAAATCGACGACGCCTTTTCCGTTACTCCACGCCCTGGCGGCGGCTGGCGCGTCGGCATTCACATCGCCGCCCCGGCGCTCGGTTTCCAGCGCGGTTCGGCGCTGGACGCCATCGCCCGCCGGCGCCTATCCACGATGTACATGCCCGGCACCAAGATCACCATGCTGCCGGACGACACCGTAGAAACCTTCACGCTGGCCGCTGGCCGCGACTGCCCGGCGGTATCGCTCTACCTCGAAGTCAATTCCGATCTTTCCGTTTCCGCGCACGAAAGCCGCCTGGAAACGGTGCCGATCGTCGCCAATCTGCGCCACCACGATCTCGAACCGGTGTTCAACGACCACACGCTGATCCACGGCGGCCCGGATTTTCCGTGGAAACGCGAACTCACCCTGCTGTGGGACATCGCCTGCGTGCTCGAAGCCGGCCGCGGCAAGCCTTCCGCCAATCAGAACCAGACCGACTACAGCTTTTACGTGGATTGGAACGCCACCACCGCCGATGGCCCCGGCCGTGTCGAAATCAGCGCCCGCCAGCGCGGCGCGCCGGTGGACAAACTGGTATCGGAATTGATGATCCTGGCCAACACCACCTGGGGCAAGCTGCTCGATCAGGCCGGCATACCCGGCCTGTACCGTGCCCAGGGCGGCGGCAAGGTGCGCATGACCACGGTTGCCGCCCCTCACGAAGGGCTGGGGGTGGATTGCTATGCGTGGTCCAGCTCGCCGCTGCGCCGTTACGTGGATCTGGTGAATCAATGGCAGATCGTCGCCGTGCTCACCGACGCCGAGCCCGTCTTCGCGCCCAAATCGGCCGACCTGATGGCGGCGATGCGCGATTTCGAGCTGACCTACACCGCCTACAACGAATTCCAGCGCCAGATGGAGCGTTACTGGTGCCTGCGCTGGCTGCGCCAGGAAGCACCGGAAACGGTGGAGGCCACGGTGATACGCGATAATCTGGTACGGCTGGCGGCAATTCCGCTGATCTTCAAGGTGCCGTCGATGCCGCTGCAGTTGCCGGGCTCGCGGGTAAAACTGGCGATCGAAGGCAGCGATCTGCTCGATGTCGAAGTCAGCGCCCGCTATGTCGCCACCCTGGCCGAGCCCGATCCCGGCGAATATGCGGAATCCGGCTTCGAAGCACCGTAAAATGCCATGTCATGAACCGTTTGCCGCACACCACCCCCTCCTCATCCACCCTGCCCTCCAGCACGGCAATGGGGCCGGCGGTCGCACGCAGCGCGGGTAACATCCTGCTTTCCGTGGCGTTTGCGATTTCGCTTGCGCTGCACGCCATAATCCTCAGCATCCATTTCACGCTGCCCGAGGCCAAGTCTTCACGCGACCGCGACCGTGGCCTGGAAGTCGTCCTGGTCAACGCCCGCCATGCCCGCAGCCCGGAAAAAGCCCAGGTGCTCGCCCAGGCCAACCTCGATGGCGGCGGCACCAGCGAACGTGAAAACCTGCGTGCGAAAACGCCGCTGCCACCGCAGGACGCCCAGCGCGACGGCAACGCGCTGACCGAAGCGAAGCGGCGCGTCGAGCAGCTCGAACGCACCCAGCAGCAGTTGCTGACGCAAAGCAAAAAAGCGGCACCCAAGGTCGAGTCCACCCCACCGCAGCCCGTCAAGCCGCAAACCGACCCGCAACCCACCCCGAGCGGTACCGACATACACGACAGCGCGGCGCAAATGCTGCGCATGGAAGCCGAAATCGCCCGCAACCTGCAGGAATACGCCAGCCGCCCGCGCCGCACGAACATCGGCGCACGTGCGAAGGAATACCGCTTCGCCCAGTACGTGGAAGACTGGCGGTTGAAGGTCGAACGCATCGGCACGCTCAACTACCCGGACGCTGCGCGCGGCAGGGTCTATGGCAGCCTGGTGCTGTCGGTTTCGATCAGGGCCGACGGTTCGGTGGAAAAAGTTACCGTCGACCGCAGTTCGGGGCACAAGGTCCTCGACGAAGCCGCCGTGCGCATCATCAAACTCTCCGCGCCCTTCTCGGCCTTTCCGCCGGATATCCGCAAAGACACGGACATTCTCGAGATCTCTCGTACCTGGACCTTCACCAACACCGACCAGGTGCGTACCGACAACTGAACCGCACTTCGCATGCCCTCATCGGACCGCTACGCCGTCGTCGGCAACCCTATCGGCCACAGCAAGTCGCCGCGCATCCACGCCGCGTTCGCTGCGCAAACCGGCCAGACGATGACCTACGAGGCAATCCTCGCCCCGCTCGACGGTTTTGCCGCCACAGTTGGAACCTTCCGCGCCACCGGCGGACGCGGCCTCAACATTACCGTGCCGTTCAAGCTCGAAGCCCACGCGCTGGCCACACGCCTGACGCCACGCGCGCAAGCAGCCGGCGCGGTCAACACGCTGGTTTTTGGCGACGACGGCATCCTCGGCGACAACACCGACGGTGCCGGACTCGTGCGCGACATTACGGTAAACCTGGGCTTCCCGCTGGAAGGCCGTCGCATCCTGCTGCTCGGTGCCGGCGGTGCCGCACGCGGCGCCATGGCCCCGCTGCTGGCATGCGCGCCGAACGCGCTGACCATCGCCAACCGTAGCGAAGCCAAAGCCATCGCCTTGGCCGCCACGTTCGCCACGACGGCAACCGTTCCCATCGACGGCTGCGCTTTTGCCGCACTCGCTGGCCGGCGCTTCGATATCGTCATCAACGCCACCGCCGCCAGCCTTGCCAATGAAGCGCCGCCGCTGCCGCCCGCGCTCTACGCCGACGGCGCCCTCGCCTACGACATGATGTACGGCGGCGGCGACACCCCCTTTCTTGCTGCCGCCCGCACCGACGGCGTTGCCCGCGTGGCCGACGGCCTGGGCATGCTGGTGGAGCAGGCGGCGGAAAGCTTCGCCCTGTGGCGTGGCGTGCGTCCGGACACCGCATCGGTGCTGACAGCGTTGCGCGAAGAGCAAGCCGCAGCGGCCTGAATCAGCAAGCCATTGCAATAACCAGCAAATCGTCCCTTCCACAACGCCGGTATCCACCATCCTAGTGCAACGAGGCCCTCATGAAATCCACGATGAAACCCCTGCATCGCCTTCTTTTCGCCTTTCTTCTCATGACGACGGCTTTTACCGCCCACGGCGAAATCGATTCGACCTTCAAGAATTTCAAAATCCAGCAGCCACAAGGATTCAACAGTTGGGAAAGTGAAACCCTGATTACATCGGGACCGCAAAAGGGGCAAAAACTTTCCCAGAAGAATTGCGTGGATCGGCAGCAGGCAGAAGCCAATGCAATGAACGCCCTGGCCGCTTCGGCAAAGGTGACGGCCTGTAAAACGACCATTGTCCAGGACACCGCGTCTTACGGTGAGAGCATCCAGACATGCGACATGGGCATCGCACAATCGAAGACCGTGCTGAAGATGAAAAAGCTCTCCGATACGACATTTCAGACGGAAATCGAAAACAGCGTGAATGGCGCGCCGCAAAGCACCGCGATCACCACCACGAAAATCGCCGGCCCCTGCACGCCCGAACAAAAACCTGCCCAGGCGAGCACCGGCACATCGGCGGAATGCAAACAATGCTGGGAAGATCTCAAAGGGCTGAAAGACAGTTGCGCGAAGGACAATGCCCCACCCGCCCTATGCGATGGCATCGCCCAGCAAATGGAAGCCGCATGCCGCATGGGGTGCAGATAATTCCTCGAACTGCCCCTTCGTTGCTGAAACGATAGGTCGGAGCAATGTTGTCGACGATAAATGCATTTCTCGCATCATGGCGGCGCGCATGGAACGATCTTGGCCTGCACGCGCCGGATGGGCTATACGACCGCCTGCTGGCGGCTTATGCGGAGCCACAGCGCAAATACCACACGCTCCAACACCTCGAAAAATGTCTGGAAACGCTCGCACGCTGCCCCGTCCAGGCGCACCACACGGGCGAAATCGAGCTTGCGCTGTGGTTTCATGACGCCATTTACGACGTCGAACGCACCGACAACGAAACGCTCAGCGCTGACTGGGCAGCGGATGCCTTGTTCACGGCCGGCGCGCCGGCCGCGGCGATTGAGCACGTGCGGGGTTTGATTCTGGCCACTCGCCACGCCGGTACGCCCGAATCACTCGACGAACAGCTTCTCGTGGACATCGATCTTGCCATTCTCGGCGCGCACGCTACGCGCTTCGCCGAATACGGAACGCAGGTGAGACAGGAATACGCATGGGTGCCGGAAGACTTGTTCCGCGAAAAGCGCTGCGCAATATTGCGCCTATTTCTCTCTCGCCCCACCATCTATGGCACACCCTTCTTCCACGACACACTGGAGGCCCGTGCCCGTGAAAATCTGCAGCGCTCGATCGCCATATTGGCGCATTGACGCCCCCTCATCCCCCACTCTTCGTCGCAGCCAGTGAAATCGATCGTACGCACCGCCCTGCGCTGGCTTCGCCGTGGTTTGCTTGCCGCCGTCGCGCTGGTGTTTCTCTGGCAACTTTGGCTGTTCGCCCATGTTGCCTGGTGGAGCAAGTTCGACCCGGACGACACCCGCTTCATGCGCCTGCGTCTGGCCGAACTGCAGGAGAAAAACCCCAACGCGGCACTGCGCCACCAGTGGGTGCCTTACGAGCAGATTTCGATTCATCTGAAACGCGCCGTGGTCGCCGCCGAGGACGATCGTTTCGTCGACCACGAAGGTTTCGACTGGGAAGGCATTCAGCGCGCGCTGGAGAAGAACGAGAAGAAGGGCCGAACTGTATCCGGTGGCTCCACCATCAGCCAGCAACTGGCGAAAAATCTGTTCCTCACGCCTTCGCGCAGTTACTTGCGCAAGGCGCAGGAGGCGATCATCACGGTGATGATCGAGGCGTTGTGGAGCAAGCGGCGCATTCTGGAGGTCTATCTGAACGTGGTCGAATGGGGCAACGGTGTATTTGGCGCCGAAGCGGCCGCGCAGCGTTACTACAGCATCTCCGCCTCCCGTCTGGGCCCCGCCGAATCCGCCCGGCTGGCGGTCATGCTGCCCAACCCACGCAAATACGAGCGCCAGTTTGGCGCCCGCCTCGCCGCCCACGCGGAACGTATCCGCGGGCGGATGGGTGAATCACAGGTGCCTTAAACAACGTTTTCCCCGTCCTCTCCGCTTTCCACTACCTCGCCCGGACCGAAAATCCCGTCCCACGGGCGCTTCGGGGTCGCGCACAGGGCGCCGAGTCCGTAGAATGCGCCTCCTCCGCTCACGTTTCCCATCCACCGCGCAAATGACCACGGAAGACGAACTCTCCGCCGACGACGTCCAGCAGCACCTGCGCGAAGTGCAGGATCTGCTGTCGCGCCAGAAGCTGGTGGAAGATCTCGTCCATCGCCAGGAAATGCCGCGCCACGATCTGGTGGAATCGCTGGTGCACAAGCAGCACATCGCCGGCCTGCAGGCCAAGCTCGACGCGCTGCACCCCGCCGACATCGCCTACATCCTCGAAGCCCTGCCGCTGGACGAGCGTCTGTTCGTCTGGGATCTGGTAAAGGCGGAGCGCGATGGCGAGATCCTGCTCGAAGTCTCCGACGCGGTGCGCGAATCGCTGATCGAGACGATGGCGCCGGAGGAGCTGAAAGCCGCGGCCGAGTCGCTCGACGCCGACGAGTTGGCCGACCTTGCGCCCGATCTGCCGCCGGAAGTCATCCAGGACGTTTTCCAGTCGCTCGACAGCGAAAGCCGCGAGCAACTGAGCACGGCGATGTCCTACGCCGAGGACTCGGTAGGCGCGCTGATGGACTTCGACATGGTGACGGTGCGCGAGGACGTCACCCTTGAAGTGGTGCTGCGCTATCTGCGCCGTTTCGACGATCTGCCCGACCACACCGACAAGCTGTTCGTGGTCGACCGCAACGACCGCCTGCAGGGCATCCTGACCCTTGAATCGCTGCTCATCAACGACCCGGACGAAGAAGTGTCGGAGGTCATGCGCACCGAGCCGACCATCAGCTTCAGGCCGGAAGACGACGCCAGCGACGCGGCGCAGGCTTTCGAGCGCTACGACCTCGTCTCGGCGCCGGTGATCGATGGCGACAAGCGCGTGATCGGCCGCCTGACCGTGGCCGATGTGGTGGACTTCATCCGCGAGGAATCGGAAGCCGAAATCCTGAGCAAGGCCGGCTTGCGCGAAGAAGAAGACATCTTCGCCTCGGTATGGGATTCGGTGAAAAACCGCTGGTCGTGGCTGGCGATCAACCTTGTCACCGCCTTCGTCGCCTCACGCGTCATCGGTCTGTTCGAAGGCTCGATCGAGAAGCTTGTCGCGCTGGCGGCGTTGATGCCCATCGTCGCCGGCATCGGCGGCAACTCGGGCAACCAGACGATCACCATGATCGTGCGCGCCATCGCCATGGGCCAGGTCGAACCGGACGCGATGAAGCGCCTGCTGCGCAAGGAAATGAGCGTCTCACTGATCAACGGCCTGGTTTGGGGCGGCCTGCTCGGCCTGCTCGCGTGGTGGCTCTACCACAGCATTCCACTCGGCTTGGTGATGACCGCGGCGATGACGCTCAACCTGCTGCTCGCCGCGACCGCCGGCGTGGCGATCCCGATGCTGCGCATGCGCCTGGGCGCCGATCCGGCCATCGGCAGCTCGGTACTGATTACCGCGCTGACCGACTCCGGCGGTTTTTTCATCTTCCTCGGTCTGGCTACGCTTTTCCTGCTTTGAACGCTGTACCGGCGAACACCGCGCGCGCGGCATCGACCGTCGCTGCGATATCGGCTTCGGTGTGCGCCGCCGAAACGAAACCGGCCTCGAAGGCGGATGGTGCGAAGTAGTGGCCGGCTTCCAGCATGGCGTGGAAGAAGCGGTTGAAGGCATCGCGGTCGGACGCCATGACGCCGGCAAACGACGCCGGTACCGCATCGCTGAAATAGACGCCGAACATGCCGCCGACCGCGTCGGCGCAAAAACGCACGCCCGCCACGCGAGCCACGTCGGCCAAACCTGTTGCCAGCGCGGCTGTGCGCACCGTCAGCGCCTCGTAGAAACCTGGCTCGCCTATCAGTTTCAACGAAGCCAGCCCGGCCGCCACCGCCACCGGGCTGCCGGAAAGCGTGCCGGCCTGGTAAACCGCGCCCAATGGCGCAATCTTTTCCATGATGTCGCGCCGCCCGCCGAACGCGCCCACCGGCATGCCGCCGCCGATCACCTTGCCCAGCGTGGTCAGGTCCGGGGTGATGCTGTAGAGCCCCTGTACCCCTTGTGGGCCGACGCGGAAACCGGTCATCACTTCGTCGAAGATCAGCACCGCGCCATATTGGGTGCACAACCGGCGCAATCCTTCGAGGAAGCCGGCTGCGGGTTTCACCAGATTCATGTTGCCGGCCACCGGCTCGACGATGATCGCGGCGATCTCGTCGCCACGAGCCTTGAACACGGCTTCGACCTGATCGAGGTCGTTGTAGTCGAGCACGATGGTATGGCGGGCGAAATCCGCCGGCACGCCGCCGGACGAAGGATTGCCGAAAGTCAGCAGGCCGGAACCGGCTTTCACCAGCAAGCTGTCGGCATGGCCGTGATAACAGCCCTCGAACTTGACGATCGCATCGCGTCCGGTGAAACCGCGCGCCAGCCGGATCGCGCTCATCGTCGCCTCGGTACCGGAGCTGACCAGGCGCACCATCTCGACCGACGGCAGCAGCGCGCAGATACGCTCGGCCATCTCCACCTCACTTTCGGTCGGCGCGCCGAACGACAAGCCGCGCAACGCCGCTTCGCGTACCGCTTCGACGATGGCCGGGTGCGCATGGCCGGTGATCGCCGGCCCCCAGGAGCCGACATAATCGACATAGGCCTTGCCGTCCGCGTCCCACACCCGCGCCCCCTCGGCACGGGCGATGAAACGCGGCGTTCCGCCGACCGAGCGGAACGCCCGTACAGGCGAATTGACGCCACCAGGAATGGTGCGCTGGGCGCGTTGGAAAAGCGTTTCGTTGCGGTTTTGGGTATCAGGCATCGGTAAGACTCATCAAAAAGGGTGGGGAACGTACTCAAACGCTCATTTTCAAACGCCCGGCGCGGCAAACAAGCCGCGATAGGCGCGCGCGCGCGCAGCCGGGTCCGGCGCGGAAAAAACGTCGGTGATGACCGCCACCAGATCGGCACCGGCATCGATCACCTGTGCCGCGTTGTCCAGCGTAATGCCGCCGATCGCCGCCACGGCCACGCCCAATTCACGCCGGGCCCGTGTCAGCAGATCGAACGGCGCCCGCCGCGCCTGCGGTTTGGTTGGCGAGGCGAACAGGGCGCCAAAGGCAAGGTAGTCCGCTCCCGCCTTCGCGCCGGATTCGGCCCGCGCCCATTCGTCGTAGCACGACACGCCGAGGATGCGCGCCGGCCCCAGCGCGGTGCGTGCGGCGGCAAGGTCGCCGTCGTCCCGCCCCAGGTGCGCGCCATCCGCGCCGATAGCCAAGGCCAGCGCGAGATCGTCGTTGACGATGAAAGGCACGCCGGCCTTGCGGCAGCAGCGCAGCAAGGCCTCGGCTTGCCCGCGGCGCGCGAGCGCATCCAGGGTTTTACTGCGATATTGGAGCAACGCGGGACGGGCTTCGAGCACGCGGGTCACCATCGCCACCAGGCGATCGGTATCGGCCTCGTCGGGTGTCACCGCATACAGGCCACGCAGCGTGGACCGGGGCGAATAGCTCGCCGTCCGTTCATTCATCACCCCATCCGCCATCTCGCTCATCGCATCCTATTCCTCGCCCGCGTGGTGGGCGCGCGCCCAGAAGAAACGATCCGGCAGAGCCAATCCCATGCCCGGCCGGTACGCATGGCGCAGCGTTTGCTGGGCGAATTCCTGCGCCTCGCGTACCGCCTCGGCCATGTCCATGCCGTGCGCCAGCGCAGCGGCGGCAGCGGCGGCAAGCGTGGCTCCGGCGCCGAGAAATCGCCCAGGCAGACGCTCCCAGGCATCGGTACGAACAACGCCGCTTTCGTCGAGCAAAACGTTAACCACCTGCGGCCCCCTTTCGCCGCCACCGGTCAGCAGGACGTACTCGGTACCCAAACTGAGTAATCCGGAAACCGCCTCTTCGATGGAAGAAGGAGGATCGCCGCCGGCATCCTCATCACTGCCGTCCTCGCTCTCGATATCGACTCCGATCAGGCGTAAAACCTCATGCCGGCCGGCAACGAGCAACGACGTCTGCGGCAGGATGAGTTCAATCAACGCGTCACCGACGTCTTCGTCGACCGTATCCGATTCGCCCACATACAGCGCCGGTTCGAGCACCAGCGGCACATCGGGGTAATCGGACAGGATTTCGGCGATAACGGCGATATTCTCGACGCTGCCGCAAAACCCGAGCTTGAACGCGTCCACCGGAATGTCTTCCAACACCGCGCGCGCCTGCGCCGCGATCATTTCGGCGTCGAGCGGCACCACGTCTTCGACACCACGCGTATCGCGCACCACCACCGAAGTCTGCACCGCCAACGGATGACAGCCCATGCTGGCCAGAGCCAGAACGTCGGACAGCAGTCCGCCGCCGCCTGTGGCATCGCCAGCGGCAAGACAAAGTACGACCGGGGGTAAGGCGGGAATGGCAACGGACATGACAGAAGGAATACCAGCGCAGTCTGGCGCGGCCTATAAAATGCGGTAAGATGTTACGGATTTTACCGTCAATCCACGCTTAGCGATGGCTGATGCCCCGTACAAGACTTACATGTGCCTGATCTGCGGCTTTATTTATGATGAAGCCACGGGCTTGCCTGACGAGGGCATTCCCCCCGGAACCCGGTGGGAGGACATTCCCCCCAACTGGGCATGTCCCGAATGCCAGGCACGCAAGGACGACTTCGAACTCATCGAAATATGACATTGATGCAGCAGCGCCCACATTTCCTGTTCATGATGACTGTATGCGCATCGACATCGCCCGATCGGCACGCGGCGGCGTCCTGGCGGACAAGTGAAGGATCGGAATCATGGATCTGACCGGTCTCAAGGTAATGGTCATCGACGACAGCAACACCATTCGCCGCAGCGCCGAGATTTTTCTCGGACAGGCCGGCTGTCAGGTTCTACTGGCCGAGGACGGCTTCGACGCCCTGGCGAAGATCGCCGATCACCGGCCCGACGTCATCTTCGTCGACATCATGATGCCGCGCCTTGATGGGTATCAGACTTGTGCGCTGATCAAGAAGAATCCGCGCGTCTCAGCGACGCCGGTCATCATGCTGTCCTCCAAGGACGGTTTGTTCGACCGCGCACGCGGCCGAATGGTCGGCTCGGACGAATATCTCACCAAGCCGTTCACCAAGGACAGCTTGCTAAAAGCCGTGGCGAACCACGCCGTTCGCTGATCCGCTACGCACGGAATGACGCCGATCATGCCAATCAAGAAAATTCTTGTCGTCGATGACTCGCCCACCGAGCGGTTCGCATTGACCGATCTGCTCAGTCGCCACGGTTACGAAGTCGTCACCGCTGAAAATGGCGCGGAAGCCATTGCCAAAAGCCAAGCCGAGGCCCCCGACCTGATCCTGATGGACGTGGTCATGCCGGGCATGAATGGTTACCAAGCCACGCGCACGATTTCGCGCAACAGCGCCACGCATGCGATACCGATCATCATGTGCACGAGCAAAGGGCTTGAAACCGACAAAATCTGGGGT
>JAVBSY010000068.1:0-8500 GCA_031556475.1 Azoarcus sp. | reverse complement strand
TCTGATGTATTGCAACGGACGCATAAGCAGTCAGGAAGGAGCCTAGCGGCGCCAGCCAATGGAAGTCAGCTTGTGGAAACCCAGCTATAGAGCGGGTTCTGCTGCTTTGGGTGTATATGCAATTTAGGTGCAATCGCCCTGGTCCAAGCATCCAGACTGACTCGACTAAACTGAGCAGGCCATGGGGAGAAATATGAAGATAGCATTTTTGGTGTCGCTGGCTATGCTGGCCACCCTTTCCGGCTGCACGAATCCAGTCAATATGTACACAGCTCAGAGGTATTTCGATGCTGGTACAGAGGCAGAGCGGATGGGGAACTATCGGCTCGCCCACGAAAACTACTATCGGACTTACGTCAATACCGAGATTGGCCATGCGGATGACCAGAAGAAGGCGTTAGCCATGTACAACCTGGGCCGCATGAAAGGCCATCTGTGCATGAAAACAGAGGCGGAACCGCTACTTTTGCAGTCAGTAGCCATCGAAGAAAAAGCTCCTAGCCGCAATGAGAATTGGTACACGGGGCGTCTGGTCGAAACCGCGCGCTTCTATCTCGGCTTCAAGGAATACGCCAAAGCGATCCCTTATTTCGAGAAGGCGACAGTCAGGCTCGTCGACTCTGGAACCGAACAAGAGTACCCCGTCGATATGGCACAGGTATGGTCCGATTACGCGGACGCGCTCCGGCGCAGCGGTTCCGAAGCCAAAGCCGAAGAGGTGGCGCTTCGAGCACAGAGGCTGAGGGATAGCAATCCGGGAAAGAGCACGCAATTCCCCTCGGTTGTTTACGGCAGGAACTGCAATGTCGAGGTAGACGAAATTCGTGCGAAAGCGGAGCAAGGTGATACCAATGCAGAATTTACTCTGGGTTCGCTTTATGACGCCGGCCTGAATGTCAAGAAGGACCAGAAAGAGGCCATACGATGGCTCATGCGGGCTGCGGAAAAAGGGCACAGCGAAGCACAAAACAGTCTTGGCAGCATGTACCAGGCGGGAGACGGCGTTGCGCGCGATTATGCGGAAGCCATCCGCTGGTACACCTTGGCGGCGAATCAGAACAACAACACCGCCCTGATGAATCTCGGCTACATGTATGACGAGGGTCTGAGCGTACCCGAAGACAACCGCCGCGCCATCGAGCTTTACACACAAGCGGCCGAGCATGGAAAAATCGGTGCCATGTTGAACCTGGGGCTGATGTTCGTGAAGGAAGAGCAGAACGTCAGCCGCGACCCTGTGCTGGCTTTCATGTGGTTCGACCTGTGTCGCCATTACGCGAAAAGAACAGGCGATACGGCATTGTCCGAGCGTGCAGGCGGATATACCAGCCAAATCAGAAAAGAAATGACCAAAGAACAAGTTGAACGCGCAGCCGGGATGGCGAAGGAATGGGATGCGGCGATGGTGAGAAAGTGGAACGAACAAAAACAAAATCCTGAACAAAAGCCTCAATGACAATCCACGCGGCCCACAGCGACCACGTGCACCTGCCGCCACAGGGTCCGCCACGACCCCATGCCGGGCGATAACCCGGCATGTTCTTCCTGGGATGCTTGTCCCCGCCTTTTTCGCCTTCGGGGCTCTGACCACCAGCAATGCCGTTCGCCGGGGCCGAAGGCATCACGGTGAAAAATCTGAACTAGATGACGTATACGAATCGAATCCGCAGAGGAAGGAACGGATTTGCCATCTCCTGCGGACAGTTTCGTTTTTTTCATCCAGCCCGAGAAACCGCCCGCCATCCCATGAGCAGCCAATCCCGCTTGCCCAGTGTCGGGCGGCGGTGGAAGACGTCGTAGTCGGCGGCTTCGATGCGTTCGAGGATGCGCAGCCCCCCTTGTACCACCAGCCGCAGTTCGAAGCCGACACGGCCCGGCAGGCGGCGGGTGAGTGGGGCGCCGGTGCGCATCAGCGTGCGGGCGCGGTCGATCTGGAAGCCGAGCAGGGCTTTCCAGCAGGCGTCGTTGTTTTGCGCGGCGATGTCGTGTTCGCCGACGTTGAAGTGCGCCATGTCGTCCGCCGGCAGGTAGATGCGCTGTTTTTGCCAGTCGACCGCCACGTCTTGCCAGAAGTTGATGAGTTGCAGCGCGGTGCAGATGCAGTCGGACAGGTGCAGGTTGTCGTCGCTGGCGCGGTTGTAGAGGTGCAGCAGCAGGCAGCCGACAGGGTTGGCGGAGCGGCGGCAGTAGTTCTGCAGTTCGGCGAAATCGGCGTAGCGTTTTTGGGTGACGTCCTGGGCGAAGGCGTCGAGCAGGTCGCGCAGCGGCTGCACCGGCAGCGCGTGCTGGCGGATGGCGCGGCCCAGGCGCTCGAACATGGGCGCCAGCGTGGGGTCGCGCGCCGGTTCGCCGCGTTCGAGCGCGTCGAGCGCGGCCTGGTAGTCGGCCAGCCGTGCCAGCCGTTCGGCCGGGGCGGCGTCGCCTTCGTCGGCGATGTCGTCGGCGCTGCGGGCGAAGGCGTAGATCGCTTCCACCGGTTCGCGCAGGCGTGCCGGCAGCAGCAGGGAGGCGACGGGGAAGTTTTCGTAGTGGTCGATGGGCATGGGCGCGGATGGGCGCAAACGGGGGCGGGCCGGTGCGGCTAGGTGGTTGGCATGGCGGAGGCGCGGGGAGTATAAGCGAAGATGTTTTGATCTTTGGGCGCACCGTCGACGCATGCTCGAACTATTCCGCCTTGCCAAACGTTTGCCCGGCGATCCGCCGCGCTGGTTGTTCCAGGATGTCGATCTGTCGGTCAGGCCCGGGGAGTGCGTGGCCGTGGTGGGCGAGTCGGGCGCGGGCAAGTCGACGCTGCTCAATTGCATTGCCGGGCTGGAGCCGGTCGATGGCGGCGGCATTCGCCTGGGGGGCGAAGAGCTGGCCGGGCTGGACGACGATGCGTTCGCCCGCGTGCGCCGGCAGCGTTTCGGCTTCGTCTTCCAGGCTTTTCACATCCTGCCTTATCTGACCCTGGCGCAGAACGTGGCTTTGCCTTTGTGGCTGCTCGACCGCGACGGCGAGGAGGCCACGCGCGCGGCGTGCGCGATGCTCGGGCGCGTGGGCCTCGGTACGCGCGCCGATGAGTTGCCCGGCGTGCTGTCGGGCGGCGAGTTGCAGCGGGTGGCGATTGCCCGCGCGCTGGTGCATGGGCCGCGCTTGGTGCTGGCCGATGAGCCGACCGGCAATCTCGATCCGGCGCGTGCCGACGAGGTGCTCGATCTGCTGCTCTGCCAGGTGCGCGAGGCCGGTGCCGCCGGTGTGCTGGTGACGCATTCGCGCCGCGCGGCGCAGCGGGCGGATCGCATCGTGCGCTTGAGCGCGGGCGGTTTGTCCGCCGCTGTGGCCGAGGCGGGCGCGTGAAGGGTGCGGCGCTGTTCCGGTTGTTCGCCGCGAGCCTGCTGCGGCGACGGTTGGCGAGTGCGTTGTCGTTGCTGGCGATTGCGCTTGGCGTGGCGCTCGGGTTGGCGGTGCAGTTGATCCACGGCGCGGCGCTGGAGGAGTTCGACCGTGGCGCGCGGCAACTCGCCGGCAAGGCGGACGTGCAGGTAAGCGGCCCGCGCGGCGGTTTCGACGACGCGCTCTACGTCACCCTTGCGCAGCGGCCCGAGGTGGCCGATGCCAGCCCTTTGCTGGAGGTGGAGGCGCAACTGCCGGCGGCGGGTGATGGCGATGCTTTCGCCGCGCTGCGCATCGTCGGCGTCGATATGTTCCGGCTTGTCGCGGTGGGGGCGGAATTGTTGCCGGTGGCGGACGATGGCGATGTTTTCGCCGCGTTGCGGCCGGATGCGCTGTTTCTTAGCGCCGCCGCGCGCGAGGCGCTGGCGGCGCATGAAGGGAAAGAGGGGGCGGACGCGGAAATCGCGGTGCAATCCGGCCGCGCTTCGCGCACGTTGCGCGTGGTGGGCGGCGTGCCGGGCGCGGCGGGGCAGCGCCTGGGGGTGATGGATATCGCGGCCGCGCAGCGGACGTTCGACATGATCGGCCGGCTGACGCGGATCGACCTCAAGCTGGCCCCTGGCGTGACGGCCGATGAGGCGCTGGCCGCGTTGCGCCCGCTGCTGCCCGCGGGGGTGGAGGCGCGCACGCCGGCGGCGGAGTCGGCCGAAATCGGCGCGCTGTCGCGCGCCTACCGGGTGAATTTGAGCATGTTGGCGGCGATTGCCCTGCTCACCGGTGGTTTTCTCGTGTTTTCCGCGCAGTCGTTGTCCGTGGTGCGGCGTGCGCGGGAATTCGTTTTTCTGCGCGCGCTTGGGCTGGACCGGCGCGTGTTGCTGCGTGGCTTGTTGTTGGAGGGCGGACTGCTCGGGCTGCTCGGCGCGGCGCTGGGGGTGGCGCTTGCCTATGGGTTGGCGGCGCTGGCGTTCCGTTTTGTCGGTGGCGACCTGGGGGCGGGGTATTTCGCCGGTGTACGGCCGGCGTTGCGTTTCGCGCCGCTTGCCACCGCGCTTTATGCCGCGCTTGGTGTTGCCGCGGGTATCGCCGGCAGTTGGCTTCCCGCCCGCGAGGCGATGCGGATCGTGCCGGCGCGCGGTTTGCGCGCGGGCTTGGGGGAGCGGGTGGCGTCGTACAGGCCGGGGCGGCGGCGCACCCTGGTCGTGGCCTGTGTGGTGTTGGCCGCGATGGCCTGCCTGTTGCCGCCTGTGGCGGGTATTCCGCTGGGCGGCTATGTTGCCGTGGGTTTGTTGCTGGCGGCGGCGGTACTGGCCCTGCCGGATGCGACCCGCGCCGCTGTGGCACGGCTGCGCCCGCGCCGCGGCGCGGTGGGGCGGCTGGCGCGGGCGCGCTTGCATGCCGTGCCTGGTCAGGCTGTGGTGGCCGGTGCGGGGGTGGTTGCCAGCGTGGCGCTGGCGGCGGCGATGGCGATCATGGTGAGTTCGTTCCGTTTGTCGGTGGAAAGCTGGTTGCATACGGTGTTGCCGGCGGATTTGTATGTGCGTGCGTCGCCGTCGCCGGCCAGCGGTTTTCTCGACGATGGCGCGTTGCGGACGATCCGCGCCTTGCCGGGCGTGGCCGCCGTCGACGCGGTGCGTTCGACGACGCTGCGGCTGGCCGACGAGCGCCCGCCGGTAACGCTGATCGCCCGTGCTGTTGCAGGAGGCTGGGGCTTGCCGCTGGTGGCTGGCACGCACGAGCCGGCGGCAGGTGTGGCGCAGGACGATGCGCCGCCGGTGTGGGTGTCGGAGGCGCTGGTCGATCTGTATGGCGTCGGTGTTGGCGACGAACTGTCGTTGCCGCTGGAAGGAATGCTCCACCGCTTTCGTGTTGCCGGTGTGTGGCGCGACTACGCGCGGCAGCATGGCACGGTGATCGTCGATCTTGGCGTGTATCGTCGCCTTACGGAGGATCGCCGGATCAACGACATTGCCGTGCGCCTCGCGCCCGGCGGCGATCCCGCCGGGGTTGCCGTCGCCATCCGCGCCGCGCTGGGCGAGCGGATGACGGAGGTGGCGCCGCAGGGCGAAATACGCCGGCGCACGCTGGCGATTTTCGACCGCACCTTTCTCGTTACCTACCTGATGGAGGCGGTGGCGGTGCTGATCGGCCTGTTCGGTGTGGCGACCACTTTCGCCGCGCTGAGTACCGCACGCCGCGCGGAATTCGGCATGCTGCGCCACCTGGGGGTGAGCCGGGGCGAAATAGGCCGCCTGCTCGCGCTCGAGGGCGGGCTGACCGCAGGCGTGGGGGTGGGCGTGGGGCTGGCGGCGGGGTGCGCTATTTCGTGGGTGTTGGTCGAGGTCATCAACCGCCAGAGTTTTCACTGGAGCATGGACCTGAGCCTGCCCGTTGGCGCGCTCGCCCTGTTTGCCGTAACGCTGGTGGCGTTGGCCGCATGGGTTGCCCGGCTGGCCGGCGCGCGGGCGATGCGCCAGTCCGCGGTGCGCGCGGTCCGGGAAGATTGGTAAAGGAAAACGGGTGAGCGGGAAGCGAAAACGGCAGGGGATGCTGCGGGGGAGGGTTGGGATGTTCTGCCTTGCCCGGCGGATAGTGGTTGGGGCCAGGGCCGGCCTGTGCGTTTTGGGTTTTGCCGTGTCGCTTTTCGTGCCGCTGGCCGCAGGGGTGGTGCGTGCGGAAAGTACGGGCGCGGTAAGCGGCAGCGCCTACCCGCCGGTGACGCCCGGCCGCGCCTTCAGCTTTCCGCGCGATTTCGGTGCGCATCCGCTGTACCGCACGGAGTGGTGGTACGTCACCGGCTGGCTGCGCGACGATGAGGATGTGGGACATGGGGATGTGGAGCGCGGCTTCCAGGTCACTTTTTTTCGCGTGCGCAGTTTGATCGGCGAGGACAACCCGAGCCGCTTCGCGCCGTCGCAGCTTGTCATCGCCCATGCCGCGCTGGCCGATCGCGCCGAGGGGCGCTTGCTGCATGCCGAGCGTTCCGCCCGTGCGCTGCCGCCGCTGGCCGGCGCGGAAAGCGGAACGACCCGCGTGTGGATCGGCGATTGGTCGCTTGCCCTTACCGGCGAAGGCTACGAGGCGCGGATGAAGAACGAGGCGTTCGCGCTCGACCTGCGCCTGACCCCGGATGGCCCGCCGCTGCTGAACGGCGAGGGCGGCTACAGCCGCAAGGCGCCGCAGCCGGAACACGCCAGTTATTACTACAGCCGTCCGCAACTGGCGGTGAGCGGCACGATCACGCTTCATGGCAGGCAGCGGCGCGTGCAGGGTACGGCGTGGCTGGACCACGAATGGTCCAGCGCGTTGATGCCCGCGGGCGCGGCCGGTTGGGATTGGGCGGGCCTCAATCTGCACGACGGCGGCGCGCTGATGGCGTTTCGCATGCGCGGGGAAAATGGCGAGCCGATGTGGTCCGCCGCCACCGTGCGCGAGGCTGACGGCCGCATGCGCGTGCTGCCGCCGCAGGCGGTGCGCTGGCGGCCGCTGCGTCATTGGCATTCCGCCGCCAGCGGCGCGGCCTATCCGGTGGAGTGGGAGATCGAGCTGGATGACGGACCCGATAGCGCTGCCGACCAGCCCGTTGCGCCGTTGCGCCTGGAGCCGCTGATGGACGACCAGGAACTCGACGGCCGGCGTTCGACCGGCACGGTCTATTGGGAAGGCGCGGTGCGCGTCATGCGGGACGGCAAGGAGATCGGCCGTGGTTATCTGGAGATGACCGGCTACGCCAACCGGCCCCGGCTTTGAGCGGGTTCGGGGCAGATCGGCAGGGCAGGCCGGCGGGTTTGCAGGCCCACATCGGGTTATCCACATGCCGCGGTCCGGTAAAAAATCGCGCTAAGATGCATGTATCCCCCCTCTGTTTCATCTGAATCCCCATGCCGCTTTCAGAACCCTCCGTCGGGCGCCGGCGCGTCCATGTGCGTCGTATCGAGATCGAAGGATTTCAGCGCGACGATGGCTTGCTGGAACTCGACGCCGCGCTCGTCGATGTGAAGGATGAGGACTATTCGATTGCGTCCGGCGTGCGCCCGGCGGGCGAGCCGGTGCACCATCTGCGCGTGCGGATCGCCATCGACGCGGCCTTCAATATCGTCGAGGCGCAGGCCTGTTCGGATCGCGTGCCTTACCCCGGTGGCTGCGACACCATCGGCCCGGAATACGGCAAGCTGGTCGGCCTGAATCTGGTGCAGGGGTTTCGCCGCACGGTGGGCGAAATGTTCGCCGACGTGCGCGGCTGTTCGCACCTGACGGAGTTGCTGTTGAGCCTGCCGACGGCGGCCATCCAGACCATGGCGACGTTCGTGCGCGACAACGACGATCGGGGCAGCAAGCCTTTCCAGCTCGACCGCTGCCATGCGCTCGAAACGTCGTCCGAGACGGTACGCCGCTACTATCCGAAGTGGTATCGGGGCGGCGATTCTTCTTGATGCCCCTGGCGGGTACTCCTGCGCCCTGGGTAATCCAGTTATAATTGTCCTCTTGTGCCGCTTCGTAGCGAAGCGGAAAACAGACGAGGCGGGCGATTTGTTGCCTGCCCGGAAGCAACCGGCGCTACAAGAGAAGAACGGCACCGGTCGTGGAGCACTTCGCTTCAAAGCGTCCCATCAACCTGCCAGCGGCCATCACCCATGTTTGGCGCCGCGGCTCCGATCGAAGGGCAATCATGAAAATTCATGAGTATCAGGCAAAAGAACTGCTGAGAAAGTACGGCGTCGTCACGCCGCGCGGTATCCCCTGCTTTTCCGTCGACGAGGCGGTCGAGGCGGCGGAGCAACTGGGTGGCAAGATCTGGGTGGTGAAGGCCCAGATCCACGCGGGTGGTCGGGGCAAGGGCGGTGGCGTGAAGCTGGCGAAATCGCTCGACGAAGTGCGGACCATCGGCGGCCAGATTCTCGGCATGCAGTTGGTGACGCACCAGACCGGCCCGGAAGGCCAGAAGGTTCGCCGCCTGCTGATCGAGGAAGGCGCCGATATCAAGAAGGAATACTACGTCGCGGCGCTGACCGACCGCGCCACGCAGAAAGTGGCGATGATGGCCTCCTCCGAAGGCGGCATGGACATCGAGGAAGTCGCGCACAACACCCCCGAAAAGATCATCAAGGTGTTCGTCGATCCGCTCACC
>JAVBSY010000026.1:0-6802 GCA_031556475.1 Azoarcus sp. | reverse complement strand
GACGCGGCCGGCGGCGCCCGCGTGGCCGGATACGCCATGGCGGCCGTCGGCGTCACCCTGATCGCCGCACAGATCCTCGTATCGCGCTTGCCGCGCGTCGCGCTGCGGGTCTGGCTCCAGGCGGGCGCGCTGCTCGCCGCGGCCGGCCTGGGCACGGTCGTCCTTGCCCACACGCCTGTCATGCTGGTGCTCAGCTATTGTCTGTGCGCCGCCGGCATGGGCATGATCTTTCCCGCACTGCAGGCCCTCGCCGCCAACGCCGTGACATCGGCCGAACAGGGAATGGCCGCCGGCTCGGTCTCCGCGGCCCAGGGCCTGGCGACAGTGGCGGTCCCGCTCTTCTGCACGCTGCTCTACCAGATCGCCCCTGAACTGCCATATCTGGTCGCCTCGGCCATGCTGCTCGGCATCGCGGCGCTGGCCCGGCTCCACGGCCGGGGGGCTCCCGCCGCCGATACCGCCACCCCGGGGGCGACGGACGGAAAAAAACGGCCTCGCCGATACCTTTACCGCATTGCCGCCGGCGCGCTGATCCTGATCGCCGTCGCCGCGATACTCATGCGCGAGACGCGCGACTCCGCCGCCAATGCGACTTCCGACGCCTCCCCGGCGCCACGGCCCGCATTGACGGTGAAGGTCGCCCCGCCCCGCTCCGAAGACCTGCCGATCCGCCTCGCCGCCAACGGTACCATCGCCGCCTGGCAGGAAGCGGTCATCGGATCGGACATGGCTGGCCTGCGCCTGATCGAAGTGAAAGTGAACGTCGGCGACGCGGTGCAGGCCGGGCAGATACTGGCTGTTTTCGACGACGAAACGGTCAGGGTCGATGTCGCCCAGGCACAGGCCACCCTGGCCGAAGCACAGGCGATGGTCCTCGAAGCACAGGCCAACGCGCAACGCGCTCGCTCGCTCACGGCGAGCGGCGTACTGAGCCGGCAGCTCATCGACCAGTACCTTGCCGCCGAACAGACCGCGCAGGCACGCGTCGCGGCGGCCAGCGCCTCGCTGGCCGCACAGCAGCTTCGCCTGAAACGCACGAAGGTCCGCGCCCCTGATGACGGAGTCATCTCCTCCCGCAACGCCACCGTCGGCGCGGTGGTCGGACTGGGCGGCGAACTTTTCCGCATGGTGCGGCAGGGCCGCCTGGAATGGCGCGCGGAACTGACCTCCTCCGAACTCGAGCGCGTCACCGAAGGCGCCCAGGCGGAACTGACGCTGGTCGGCGGCCGGCGCATCACGGGCACGGTGCGCATGGTCGCCCCCACGGTCGATGCCCAGACCCGCGCCGGCCTGGCCTATGTGGACCTGCCGTCCGATCGCGGAATACGCAGCGGCATGTTCGCACGCGGCGAATTCGAGCTCGGCAACAGCAGCGCGATCACCGTTCCCCTGAACGCCGTGGTCATGCGGGAAGCATTCACCTACGTGTTCAGACTGACTGAGGACGGGCGCGCGCGCCAGACCAAGGTTGCCATCGGAAGACGCACCGGCGACCGCATCGAGATCATCGACGGGCTCTCCGAGGACGCACAGATCATCATCGCCGGAGCCGGATTCCTCAACGACGGCGACCTCGTTCGCGTAGCCGGCGAAACCGCCGCGGCTGCCACAACCGCCGATGCAACGGGATATTGAAAAAACCACCCAAATGAACGTTTCGGCATGGTCCATTCGCAACCCGATCCCGGTGGTGATGCTGTTCGTACTGCTGTGCTTCGGTGGCCTGCTCGGCTTCAAGGGCATGAAGATCCAGAACTTCCCGGATATCGAGATGCCGATGGTGACGGTGCTCGCCTCCCTGCCGGGCGCCACGCCAGCGCAACTGGAAAGCGACGTCGCGCGCAAGATCGAAAACGCGATTGCCACCTTGCAAGGGCTCAAGCACATCCACACCACCGTGCAGAACGGCAGTGTCTCGATCATGGCCGAATTCCGCCTCGAAAAACCCGTGCAGGAGGCCGTGGACGACGTACGCTCTGCCGTGTCGCGGATTCGCGCCGACCTGCCGGCGGAACTGCGCGATCCGGCGATCAACAGGATCGACCTCGCGGCACAGCCGATTCTCGCCTTCACGATCCGCTCGCCATATCTGGACGACGAAGCGCTGTCGTGGTTCGTGGACAACGACGTATCGCGCCGGCTGCTCTCGGTGCGCGGCGTCGGTGCCGTCAATCGCGTCGGCGGCGTCAGCCGTGAAATCCGCGTCACGCTCGACCCGCTGCGTCTGCAGGCGCTCGGTGCCAATGCTCTCGACATTTCCCGCCAATTGCGCCAGGTGCAGACCGAAAGCGCCGGTGGCCGCACCGACCTGGGCAATGGCGAACAACCCGTGCGCACGCTGGCCACCGTCGCCTCGGCCGCGGAACTCGCCCGCCTCGACCTGGCCCTGTCCGACGGCCGCCGCATCCGCCTGACCGACGTGGCAAACGTCGCCGACACGGTATCCGAACCCCGCTCGATCGCCTTGCTCGACGGACAGCCGGTGGTCGGCTTCGAAGTCTCCCGCAGCCGGGGCGAAAGCGAAACACAGGTCGGCGAGGCCGTACAAGCCGCATTGAGCCAGTTGCGCGCCGAATACCCGGATATCGAAATCACCGAAGCCTTCAATTTCGTGAAACCCGTCGAAGAAGAATACGCAGGCTCGATGCAACTGCTGTACGAAGGCGCGCTGCTCGCGATCCTCGTGGTAGGGCTGTTCCTGCGCGACTGGCGCGCGACGCTGATCTCGGCGGTCGCGCTGCCGCTGTCGGTGATACCGGCGTTTCTCGGCATGTACCTGCTCGGCTTCACGATCAACATCATCACGCTGCTGGCCTTGTCGCTGGTCATCGGCATCCTGGTCGACGACGCCATCGTCGAAGTCGAAAACATCGTGCGGCACCTGCGCTCGGGCAAGAAACCGTTCGACGCCGCAATGGAGGCGACCAATGAAATCGGGCTGGCGGTCGTCGCGACGACATTCACCTTGATCGCGGTATTTCTGCCCACCGCATTCATGAGCGGCATCGCCGGCAGATTCTTCAAGCAGTTCGGCTGGACCGCCGCCCTGGCGGTGTTCGCCTCGCTTGTCGTCGCCCGCATGCTGACGCCGCTGATGTCCGCGTACATGCTCAAACCCTTCGTGGGCGCGCACGACGAACCGCGCTGGCTCGGCGCCTACTCGGCCAAGGCCGCATGGTGCCTGCGCCATCGCGCCATCACGATGGTTGGCGCCGGCCTGTTCTTCATCGGCTCGATCATGCTGATCCCATTGCTGCCGCAAGGATTCATCCCGCCCGACGACAACTCGCAGACCCAGGTCTATCTCGAACTGCCCCCGGGCACGCCCCTCGCGCAGACACGCGAGACCGCGGAGCAGGCGCGCACCCTGCTCACAGGCATCGAGCACATCGAAAGCGTATACACCGCAATCGGCGGCGGCAGCGCCGGCGGCGACCCGTTTGCGGCATCGAGCGACGGCGAAGTGCACAAGGCAACGCTCACCATCCTGCTATCGCCGCGCGACCAGCGCCCGCGTAAACAACAGATCGAAAACCGCATCCGCGCCGCGCTCGAAAACCTGGCCGGCGTGCGCAGCAAGGTCGGCCTCGCCAGTTCAGGGGAAAAATACATCCTCGCGCTGACCGGCGAAGACCCGCGCACGCTGCAATCCGCCGCGCTCGCCGTCGAACGCGATCTGCGCACCCTCTCGGGGCTCGGCAGCATCACCTCCAGCGCCAGCCTGATCCGCCCGGAAATCGCGGTACGGCCCGATTTCACCCGCGCCGCCGACTTCGGCGTCACCAGCAGCGCAATCGGTGAAACCCTGCGCGTCGCGACCCTCGGCGATTACGACATGTCGCTGGCGAAACTGAATCTGGCCCAGCGCCAGGTCCCGATCCTGGTGCGGCTCGACGAATCCGCGCGGCGCGACCTCGCCATGCTCGAGCGCCTGACCGTTCCCGGCGCGCGCGGCCCCGTCATGCTCGGCGAAATAGCCACGCTCGAAATGACCGGCGGGCCAGCCGTCATCAGCCGCTACGACCGCTCCCGCAACATCAATTTCGAAATCGAACTCGCCGAATCACCCATGGGAGAAGTATCGGCCGCGGTCGCCCGGCTCCCCTCGGTGCGCAACCTGCCCCCCGGCGTCCGCGTGGTCGAAATCGGCGATGCCGAAGTCATGACCGAACTGTTCGCCAGCTTCGGCCTCGCAATGCTGACCGGCATCCTGTGCATCTACGTCGTACTGGTCCTGCTGTTCAAGGACTTCCTGCACCCCGTGACCATCCTCGCGGCATTGCCACTCTCCCTGGGCGGCGCCTTCGTCGGCCTGCTGCTCGCGCGCACGAGCCTTTCCATGCCGTCGCTGATCGGCCTCGTCATGCTCATGGGCATCGCCACCAAGAACTCGATCCTGCTCGTCGAATACGCGATCAGCGCACGCCGCGATCATGGCCTGTCGCGCTTCGACGCGCTGCTGGACGCCTGCCGCAAACGCGCCCGCCCGATCATCATGACCACGCTCGCCATGGGAGCCGGCATGACACCGATCGCACTCGGCTTCGGCACGGCCGACGCCAGCTTCCGCGCCCCGATGGCGATCGCCGTGATCGGCGGCCTGATCACATCCACGGTGCTCAGCCTGCTCGTCGTGCCGGCCGTATTCGTCTGCGTAGACGACCTGGGCCAATGGCTCAAACACAAGACCCGCCCGTGGAAACAGGGCACCCGGACGCGTTCCGCTTGCGAATCCTGAAGCCGCACCGCCTGCATGCACCTGCACATACTCCCCTCGCTTCCGGAAAAACTGGAAAAAGGTGTGGCAACCATCGTCACGGCCCGACAGGGAGAATATTTGACGGAAATAAGCGATGCGGAGTTTTCACGATATGAATCGTTGCTCGACGAAACGGAACGGCAACGCGCCAGCGCATACCGTTTCGAGCACCTGCGCAAGGATTTCGTCTTCGGCCGCGCCCTGCTGCGAACCTTGTTGAGCCGCTACGTCGACGACCGCCCACACGACATCCTGTTCTCATACGGGAAACATGGAAAACCTTGCCTGCACGACAAGTACGGACGAACAGGACCGAGTTTTTCCGTCTCCAACACCACGGGCATGCTGGCAATCGCGCTGACGGCGACAGGCCGTATCGGCATCGACATGGAACACATCGACGCAAGGAAAACCGGGCGTGACCTGGCCGAACATTCGCTCGCCTCAAACGAACTGGCCGAATACGACGCGGCGGGAAAAGACGGACCCCGCCTCTTCTTTCACTACTGGTGCCGCAAGGAAGCGTACCTGAAAGCCGAAGGCTGCGGCCTCATCGACAACCTGTCCTCCATCGACGTCAACGGCCACGTAGTGCGCCACACCGGCCGGGAAACAGGATTTCTTTGCCACAGCCTCGATCCTTTTCCAGGCTATTGCATGGCCTTCGCCCACGAACGGCAAAAAAGCGCCATACACACGTTTCAATTATTCAATGCGGATTCGTGAGAGTAGAAAACCATGCCATAGCCGTTACGCCTGCCAATGTGACCGACCGTAAAGGTGCACCGCTTCCTTGGCCGCGATGCGGCTTCTACGCTCGATAAAAGCCGTCCTGGCTGATCGCCCCCCGAGTATGTGGCTTCCGGAAATTGTCAGGCAGTGCTGACTTCCGGCGAAAGATGCACAAACGCCCATCTTTTTGCCGAAATCCACAAAACCAAAGCGGAAACGGCCCGCCAGAAATCTGGCAGGCCGTTGGAAGTATGGCGCGCCCGGCGCGATTCGAACGCACGACCCCTGCCTTCGGAGGGCAGTACTCTATCCAGCTGAGCTACGGGCGCGGAGGCGGTGCTGACCGAGGCAAAGTGCCTCGGGGCAAGGCAGAGGAGAATATATCGGTTCGGCGTGAAAGTCCATGTCTCGCCGCCGGAACCCTTCCCCGACATATAATTTATGCTTCGCTTTTACCCCTACCCTAGCCAAAGGACATGACATGTCGGAACATCGCGCGCCCGAAACACCCCGGCCTTTCTCCCGCCTTGCATTACCGGTCGCCGGCATAGCGGCGGTTTTGTTGCTGGCGGGCTGTGGCAAACAGGGAAACACGGTCGATCCGGAACTCACCGCATCCTTGATCGCGCCGGTTGCCAAGGTCGAATTGCATGTGGAAAAAGTCGCTCCGGGTAACCGCACCGGCGAGCAGGTCTACAAGAGTGTTTGTACCACTTGCCACGCGGCCGGCCTTCTCAACGCACCGAAAACTGGCGACGCGGAAGCATGGAAACCGCGCCTGGCGCTGGGCCACGACGGGCTGACGGCGTCGGTGATCGCCGGCAAGAACGCGATGCCGCCGCGTGGTGGCGGCAACGATTTGACCGATACCGAAGTAAAGCGCGCGGTGGCTTTCCTCGCCAATCAAGCGGGTGCGAGCTTTACCGAGCCTCCGCTGGCGCAATAAGAACGAACGAATATAAAGACAAAACCGTGGCGGCAAGTCAGGGCTTGCCGCCACGGTTTTCCAGCATCGCCAGCAGGTTGGCGACGCGCGCACGACCGTCTTCCTTCGATACGGGCGCACTGTTCTTGCGGTCGTTGCTGTGAATGTCCTCGCCCATCTCGGCGATGAAGCGGCTGGGCTCGCAACTGCGGTATTCCTTTCCGGCCTTGCGCCGCTCGCACCAGGTTACGTTGAGGCTGCGCTGGGCGCGGGTGATGCCGACATACATCAACCGCCGTTCCTCCTCGGTTTTGTCGTCGTCGATGCTGCTCTGGTGCGGTAGCAGCCCCTCCTCGACGCCCACCAGGAATACATGCGGGAACTCC
>JAVBSY010000067.1:0-27478 GCA_031556475.1 Azoarcus sp. | reverse complement strand
CGTTGCGCCGGGCAGAACAGGCCGCCGGAGCATCGCCACACCGCCTCGTCTTCCGCCTTGACCGCGTGCGAGCCGCATACCGGGCATTGGCGGGGCATCTCGAACGGGCGCTCCACCCCGGTGCGCCGGTCCACGACCGGCGCGACCACTTCGGGGATGACGTCACCCGCGCGGCGGACGAGGACCTGATCGCCGATCAGCACGCCCTGGCGGCGGCTTTCGTCCTCGTTGTGCAGCGTCGCACTGGTGACGGTGACGCCGCCGACGAACACCGGTTTGAGCCGCGCCACCGGCGTGAGTGCGCCGGTGCGGCCGACCTGGATGTCGATGCCGAGCAGTTCGGTGATTTCTTCCTGTGCCGGGTATTTGTGCGCCACCGCCCAGCGCGGCGCGCGCGAAACGAAACCCAATGCGTGCTGCTCGTCGCGGCGATTGACCTTGTAGACCACGCCGTCGATGTCGTAAGGCAAGCCGTTGCGCTGCTCGCCGATGCGGCGGTAATAAGCGAGCAAACCTTCGGCACCGCGCACCACATCGCGCCCCGGCGCCGCGGCGAAACCCCAGGCGGCAAGCAGGTCGAGCGTTGCGGCGTGGGTGGGCGGCGGCGGCAAGCCCCCGATCTCGGCCAGTTGGTAGGCGAAAAAGCGCAGCGGGCGCTGTGCCGTCATGCGCGGGTCGAGTTGGCGTAGCGCGCCGGCGGCAGCATTGCGCGGATTGACGAAAACCTTTTCACCGTTCGCCCGCTGGCGGGCGTTGAGGCGCTCGAAATCGGCACGCGGCATCAGCACCTCGCCACGCACTTCGGCGCGCACGGGCGGTGTTTGCGTGTTCAGGCGCAGCGGAATCGAATGCACCGTGCGCAGATTGGCGGTTACGTCCTCGCCGGAGGTGCCGTCGCCGCGCGTGGCGCCGCACACGAACAAGCCGTTTTCGTAGATCAGGGTGATCGCCAGACCATCGAGCTTGGGTTCGACGGCGTATTCGATGCCCTCACGGTCGAGCGCCTCCCGGCAGCGGCGGTCGAAGGCTTCGACTTCCTCCGCGCTGAAAGCGTTGGACAGCGACAACATCGGCACGCGATGCACGACCTGGGCAAATTCTGCCAACGGCGCGCCGCCGACGCGGCGCGTGGGCGAATCCTCGGTGGCCAGTTCAGGGTGGGCAGCCTCGATGCCCTCCAGTTCGCGGAACAGACGGTCGTATTCCGAATCCGTCACCGTCGGCGCGTCGAGCACATAGTAGGCATGAGCATGCCGTTCCAGTTCGCCGCGCAACCATGCCGCGCGGTCGGCAAGCACTTGCGGGCCCGTCATGCCGTGGCTGCGAAAAGACGTTTGGCCAGTTCGCCACCAGCCGGAATGGCGCGGCTCGCCATGCGTTCCTGGAACTGCGCTATCTGGCGGCGGATCATCGCCGCCGCGTCGGTACCGAACGGTGCGCGGTTGTCGTCCACCACGGTGCCGCCGAGCGTGTCGGCGAACTGGCGGGCAGCATCCATCATGCGGTCGAAAGCGGCACTGCCGTTGGATACGCGCGGCACGTCGATGACGAAGGTGATGCCGCTGGTCTGGAAACTGCGCATCGCGTCGGCGGCGAACAGTGCCGGTTCGAGATTGCTCAGCGCGAATTCGAGATTGCCGTGGTCGTCGCGGGCGTGGAAGCTGCCATCGTCGGCCAGCACCATGCCACGGGCCTCGGCCAGACCACGCAGCTTGGTGCCGCTGAAGGGCTGGCCGGCGGTGATGACGTTGATGCCGATCTGCACATCCACATCGGCACAAAAGCGGTCCAGTTCGGTCGCGCTACCCAGCGCCTCGGCGCGTGCCGGCAGCGCGGCCGGCACGGCGAGAAAGCGGTCGGCCACGCGCTGCACACCGCCCGAGAAGCGGAGGAAATCCGCCTCTCCGATCGGGCCGCGCCGGTCGACCAACTGCATCGCGGCACAAAACCAGTGAAAGGCGCCGGCGCTGTGCGCATTGAGGGAGCGCCATAGATTGGAACCATCGTCGAAGGCGAACCAGCGCACCGGCTTGGACAAACCGTCGAGTTGCTCGGCCTGCGCCGCCCATAGCCTCGACGCTTCCAGCGCCTCGATGGCCTCGACGCGGATCACGCAATCGACGCGCGGATCGAGCGCTTCCGGCATATCGGGCATGCCGCGCTTGACCGGCGCCTCGCTGACCGGACGCACAACCTCGGGGCGCACGATCTCGCCCACATCAGCCACATCCAGCGGCGACGGCAGTACATCGTCGATACCCGGTTCGCGGCGCTCGCCCTCCGCGCCCGACGACGGCACGCCATCCTGCGGTTCGAGCAGCACATCGCGGTGCGCCGATTTGAAAGCCCGCTCCGCATGTTTGCGGTGCTTGCGTTCCTGCCACTTGTTGTAGACGACGATGAGCAGCACCACGGCCACCCCCGCGCCAGTCAATCCGATTTGCAGTTCGCTATTCATGGTTCTTTCTTCTTTCCGCGCTTAACGCACAACACCCCGACGCTCAACGTAACACAGCCACGAGGCTCGAATTATGCCGCGCCCGTAGAACGGCGCCAGCCCGAACAGCGCCGCGGATCGCTACCGCAAGCGCCACCACCGCGTTTTTCCTGCATTACGGCCTTGTTGTCCATTCGGGTAAGCAATGATTTCGGACTGCGATCGTACACAAGCAATCCGCGCCCGACCGCCAACCTATGCACAAAGAGTGAAACATCACCCGCCTTCGACCGCACGCAGGACAGGATGGCGAAACCCGGAACGGAATCCACCCACAGGCACCATCAGGCCTTGTCGCCCCCCGCCTTAAGGTACTGACGTTCCTGGAAATACCACATGACAGCGCCGAAAATCGCGCCGCCTATCGCCCAGATGATCGCGGAAACCGCAATGAACGCGGCATTGATCTCACCGCGGCGGAAAACGAAGGTCATGAGGATGAACATGGGCAGACCGTACGCCAGTATGTTCATCAGCACAAACCGCTGTTTGCCCTTGCCTCGTATCACTCTCCATTTTTCGAGTTGCTGCGGCTTCATCTATACGTTTGTCCCCTCGCTGAAAACGCTTGCCTGTTCCGTAACCGAACCGCCGCCGATCACGCCACGGCGGCTTCCGCCAACCGCAGTGCCTCCTCGATATCCACTTCCACCACCCGCGAAACGCCCTGCTCCTGCATCGTCACACCGACCAATTGCTGTGCGATTTCCATCGTGATGCGGTTGTGGCTGATGAAGATGAACTGCGTTTTCGATGACATCTGCTTCACCATGCGGCCGTAACGCTCGGTGTTGGTATCGTCCAGCGGCGCATCCACCTCGTCAAGCATGCAGAACGGCGCGGGATTGAGCTGGAACATGGAGAACACCAGCGCGATCGCGGTCAGCGCCTTTTCGCCGCCCGACAAGAGATGGATCGAGGAGTTCTTCTTGCCCGGCGGCTGCGCGACGATCTGGATGCCGGCATCGAGGATCTCCTCGCCGGTGAGCACCAGTTCTGCCCGCCCGCCGCCGAAGAGCTGCGGGAACAAGGCGCCGAAATGGTGATTGACCGTGTTGTAGGTCTCCTGCAGTTGCTCCCGCGTTTCGCGGTCGATGCGGCGGATGGCGTCTTCCAGCGTGTCGATGGCGCGCAGCAGGTCGTCCGATTGCGCATCGAGGTAGGATTTGCGCTCACTCGCCGCTTTCAGTTCGTCGAGTGCGGCGAGATTCACCGCGCCCAGTTCGGCCAGTTCGCGCGCCAACCGGGCAATGTCGCGCACCAAAGCGCCTTCCTTCACGCCTTCGGCCAGGCGCGGGGTGAGCGTGGCTTCGTCGGCGCCGGCTTCGGCCAGGCGTTCGTCGAACTGCCCTGCCGCCAGTTCCGCCGCCTGTACCGCCAGCCGCAGTTCGGCAACGCGGTTGCGCAGTGGCGCGGCTTCCTGCTCGGTACGCAGGCGCAGTTCGTCCGTCTCGCGCAACAAGGCGGCGGCTTGTTCGAGCGCATCGCGGCGGCCGGCCAGCGCCGTTTCGCGGCTGGCGCGCAGGCCGAGCGCGGTTTGCAGCGCATCGCGGCTGCGGCTGTCGTCGGTTGCCTCGCATTCCCGCCGGCGGTCGCCGATTTCCGCGCCGATGCGCTCGATCTGCTCCGCTGCCAATTGTAGGTTGCGCTGGATATCGTCGAGCTTGCCGGCGCATTCGCGCGCGGAAAACTGCGCTTCCTGCAGTTCGCGCGCGCAGCCTTGTTCCAGTACGCGCAATTCCTGTACCGCCCGCTCGCGCTCGCGCAGCACATCAGCGGCGGCGTCGAGCTGCTGGCGTTGCAGTTCGGCCAGTTCGGCGGCGCGCGCGGATTCGAGATCGGCGCGCACAAGGTGCTCGCGCTCGGTCGCTTCGAGATGCACCAGATCGCCCAGGTCGCGCCCGATCTGCCCACGGCGCTCCTCGGCGCGGTTGCGGGCTTGGGAGAGTTTGAGCAATTCGACCTGCCCGGCGTGCAGTTGCCCCTGCAGCACCTGGGCGTCGCGGCGCAAGGCTTCGGCGCGCGTCTGGATGTCGCTGGCGGTGGCTTCGGCCTCACGCAGCGCGGCATGCGCGGCGCCGGCTTCTTCGTCCAGCATCTGCTGCTGCGCGGCGAGCGCATCGATTTCGCGCTGGCGCTCGATGATGCCGTGCGTGCGGCTATCCGGTACGAAATGGCACAGTGCGTCGCGCGTCAGCAGTTGTCCGCCCGCGCCGGCCAGCACAACGCCGGGCGCCAGTTCGGCGCGGCGCGGCAGCCAGTCTTCCAGACGCTCGGCCGCATAGCAGCCACGCAGCCAACTGGCCGCCAGCGGCAGCCAGCACGCGTCGGTCAGCGTGATCTTGTCGATCAACGGCACGGCCCCCGGCAGCACAGCCGCCATCGCCGCTTCCACATGCGCCGGCATACCGGCGAAACCGATGGTGAGCGATTCCGGCGGCACTTCGCCGAGCAGGGCACGCGCGGCGGTTTCGCTCCCGACACCGCCCTCGCCGCCCTCGAAAACCAGTGCGGCCAGCCGTTCGCGCAACACCGCTTCCACCGCGGCATCCCACCCCTGGGCCACGCGCAGGCCTTTCCACAGTGGCGCCACGTCGGACAGGCCATGGCGTTGCAACCAGTCGCCCAGCTTGCCTTGGGCTTGCACCTTGGCCTGCAACTGGGTCAGCGCATCGCGGCGCGCACGCAGTTCGGTCAAACGGCGCTGCACCGTACGTTCGTGTTCGAACGCGGCCTTGAGCGCAGCCTGGGCGTCCGGCAGGCGTGCCTGCAACGCAACGCTTTCCTGATGGCGGGTATCGAATTCGTCTTGCAGCACGGCAACACGCGCTTCGTGTTCGGCCACGGCGAGTTCGTCCGGCCCTTCTATCGCGCCGTTTTCCGCTTCCAGCCGCGCGCGGCGTTGCTGCAAGGCGTCGAGCGCGCGGTTGGCGCTGGCGCGGTTGGCGTCTTCGACGCGCAGTTGTTGTTCGGTCTGTGCCAGTTCGCGGCGGGCGGCGGCGGCGGTGACGTCGGCAGCCTGTCGCGCCGCCTCGGCATCGGGCACACGAGCGGCGATTTCGAGGTGTCGCCCTTCGGCCTGTTCGACCCGCATTGCGGCATTCTCCGCCAGCGCCAGCCAGCGCTCGCGCTCCTCGCCCAAGGTTTCGCGGCGCTCGGCCCAATGCGCGTGGTCGGTGTCGAGTTGGGCGAGTCGTGCCTCCAACCGCTGCCGCGTATCGGCCAGATGGCGCAGTTCGGCTTCCAGGCGGCTGACTTCGGCAGCGGCGGCAAACAGATCGCTCTGCGCCGTATGAACGGCTTCGGAGGCCGCAAAATGCGCTTCGCGCGCACTTTCGGAGGCGGTTTCAAGCTCTTGCAGGCGGGCGTTGTCGGTATCGATGCGCAGGGTGTCGCGGTTCAGATCCGCGCCCAGGCGGTCGCGCTCGGTGCGCGCTTCGTTGCGCTTGAGCAGCCACAGCAATTGCTGCTTTTCGACATGCGCCGCATACAGCGTGCGATAGCGCTCCGCCGCCTCGGCCTGCGTTTCGAGATGGCCTATGCGCTCACCCAGTTCCGTGCGGATGTCGTCGAGGCGCAGGAGATTGTCGCGTGCGTCGGCCAGCCGGCCCTCGGTTTCCTTGCGCCGTTCGCGGTATTTGGTAACGCCCGCCGCTTCTTCGAGAAAGCCGCGAATTTCTTCCGGCCGCGCCTCGATGATGCGCGAGATCATGCCCTGTTCGATGATGGCGTAGGCGCGCGGCCCCAGGCCGGTGCCAAGGAAAAGGTCGATGACGTCCTTGCGGCGGACGTGGATGTTGTTGATGAAGTAGCTCGATTCGCCGCTGCGGTCGAGCACACGTTTGACGGCGATCTCGGCGTAGCGCGACCACTGCCCTGCAGCGCGCCCTTCGCCGTTGTCGAACACCAGTTCGACGCTGGCGCGCGATACGGCCTTGCGCGTGGTCGAGCCGTTGAAAATCACGTCCTGCATCGATTCGCCACGCAGCGCCGAGGCGCGTGTTTCGCCCAGCACCCAGCGCACCGCATCGATGATGTTCGACTTGCCGCAGCCGTTCGGTCCGACCACGCCCACCAAGGTACCCGGCATGAGTACCGTGGTCGGGTCGACGAAGGTTTTGAAGCCGGCGAGTTTGAGCTTGGAAAGACGCACGGGAAGGGTGGAAGCGGGCGGCGGTTACGGCTCGGCGGGAAACGTTGCGCCTGAATTGGTTGCGGATCGGGTTACGGAAAAAAACGCAGTCGATGTATTTTTTTGATGGACATCCCCGGCGGGGCATAAAAAAAATGCCTAAAGCACACGAACGGCGCACCAAAAGCGCGCCATGATAACATTTTCGGTCCTGTCGATTTCTCTGCCCGAAGCCCGCTGCTCGCGGGAATCGGCGCCCAAGCGAAGCCCACAAAGTGAACCCGAACCTGACCCGCCTCCATTCCTATCCTTTCGAGAAACTGGGCGCGCTGCTCGAAGGCTTAACCCCACCCGCCGGCCTTGCGCCGATCCGGCTTTCCATCGGTGAGCCCAAACACGCAACACCGCCTTTCATCCTGCAGGCGCTGGCGGATCACTTCGCCGGCATGGCGAGCTACCCCGGCACCCAGGGTTCGGATGCGCTGCGCGGCGCCATCGCGGGCTGGCTGGAACGACGCTACGGCCTGCCGCGCGTCGATGCCGCCACGCAGGTGCTGCCGGTGAATGGCTCGCGCGAGGCGCTGTTCGCCTTCGCCCAATGCGTGATCGACGGAAGCCGGAGTGGCGCGAAAGTGCTGTGCCCGAATCCGTT
This sequence comes from Azoarcus sp., assembly GCA_031556475.1. Classification (GTDB taxonomy): domain Bacteria; phylum Pseudomonadota; class Gammaproteobacteria; order Burkholderiales; family Rhodocyclaceae; genus Azoarcus. The sequence goes on along the minus strand of JAVBSY010000067.1, from coordinate 20,197 downwards.
CTACCAAATCTACGAAGGTGCGGCGCTGCTCGCCGGGGCCAAGCCGATTTTCCTCAACAATCTGCCGGCCAACCGCTTCGGCTCGGATTTCGACAGTCTGCCGGAAGAGGTCTGGCGCGATGTACAGCTCGTCTACGTGTGCTCGCCCGGCAATCCCACCGGCCGCGTGCTGTCGCTGGACGAATGGCGGCGCCTGTATGCGCTGTCGGATCGCTACGGCTTCGTCATCGCCGCCGACGAGTGTTATTCGGAGATCTATTTCGACGACGCGGCGAAACCGCTCGGCGCACTGGAGGCGGCCCGGCACCTCGGCCGCGATGATTTCCGCAACGTGGTGATGTTCTCCAGCCTGTCCAAGCGCTCCAACGTGCCCGGCATGCGCTCGGGCTTCGTCGCCGGCGATGCCGGAATCCTCAAGGATTTTCTGCGCTACCGCACCTACCATGGCTGCGCGATGAGCCCGACCGTGCAGGCGGCCTCCGTCGCGGCATGGAACGATGAGGCCCACGTCGCCGAAAACCGCCGCCTGTACCGGGAGAAATTCGCCCGCGTGATGCCCATCGTGGCGCCATGGCTGCAGACCAGCCTGCCCGATGCCGGTTTCTACCTGTGGGCGCGCACGCCACTGCCGGATACAGATTTCGCCCGCCGGCTGCAGGCTACCTATAATGTTACGGTTCTGCCGGGAAGCTTTCTTGCCCGCACGGTTCACGGAATCAACCCCGGCGAAAATTTCGTGCGCATCGCGCTGGTGGCCGATACTGCCGAGTGCGTCGAAGCCGCCGAACGCATTGCCGCCTTCTGCCAATCGCTTTAAACGGAATACAACGGAAACCCCATGTCTGCACTGCAAAAGATCATCGACGACGCATTCGACAACCGCGCCAGCCTGTCCCCCACTTCCGCCAGCGCCGACGTGCGTGCCGCCGTCGCCGACGTCATCGCCGGGCTGGATGCCGGCCAACTGCGCGTGGCCGAAAAGAAAGACGGCCAGTGGGTCGTCAACCAGTGGATCAAGAAAGCGGTGCTGATCTCCTTTCGCCTGCGCGACAACGAAGTGATGCCGGCCGGCGCGCTCAATTTCTTCGACAAGGTGCCGACCAAGTTCGGCGACTACACCGCGGCCCAGTTCCGCGACGGCGGTTTCCGCGTCGTGCCGCCGGCGGTGGTACGCAAAGGCAGCTTCATCGCCAGGAACGTCGTGCTGATGCCGTCCTACGTGAACATCGGCGCCTATGTCGATGAAGGCGCCATGGTGGATACCTGGGCCACCGTGGGTTCCTGCGCCCAGATCGGCAAGAACGTGCACCTGTCGGGCGGCGTCGGCATCGGCGGCGTGCTGGAACCGGTGCAGGCCGGACCGGTGATCATCGAGGACAACGTTTTCGTCGGCGCTCGCTCCGAAGTGGTCGAAGGCGTCGTCATCGAAGAAAACGCCGTGCTGTCGATGGGGGTCTACATCGGCCAGAGCACCAGGATCTACGACCGCGAAACAGGCGAAATCCATTACGGCCGCGTGCCTGCCGGCGCCGTCGTGGTGCCCGGCAGCCTGCCTTCGGCCGACGGCAAATACAGCCTGTACTGCGCGGTGATCGTCAAGAAAGTAGACGCCCAAACCCGCGCCAAGACCGCCATCAACGAGTTGTTGCGCAATGACTGACCAGACAAAACGTCCGGCGGAACCCGTCGGCACCGCCACGATGCCTACCCTGCCCAGGCAGGAAACCGCCAACGTGATGGTGCTCGACCGGCTGTTTCATCTCATGGCCGAAAAACAGGCATCGGATATCTTCATCACCGCTGGTATCCCGATCCATATCAAGATCCAGGGCCACACGATGCCGATCAACCAGCAGGTCATGGAACCGCCCATGATCAAACGGATGATCTACGAGATGATGGCGCCGGAGCAGATCGCACGCTTCGAGCAGGAAAAGGAACTCAACCTTTCCTTCGGCCGGCGCGATCTGGGTAACTTCCGCGTCAATGTCTTCTGGCAGCGCAGCACCGTCGCCATTGTCGTGCGCTACATCCTCGGCGACATTCCAACCCTGAACAGCCTCGGCCTGCCCGCGATTCTCTCCGAGGTAGTGATGGAAAAGCGCGGCCTGGTACTGGTGGTCGGCGCCACCGGCGCGGGCAAATCGACCACGCTGGCGTCGATGATCGACCACCGCAACCACAACAAAACAGGGCACATCCTCACCGTCGAGGATCCGATCGAATACCTGTTCAAGCACCGCAAATCGATCGTCAACCAGCGCGAAGTCGGCATCGATACCCAAAGCTGGCACGAGGCGTTGCGCAACGCGATGCGTCAGGCGCCCGACTGCATCCTGATCGGCGAAATCCGCGACCGCGAAACCATGCAGGCAGCACTGGCCTATTCGCAGACAGGCCATCTGTGCCTCGCCACCTTGCACGCCAACAACGCCTATCACGCGCTGAACCGCATCGTTAACTTCTTCCCGCTGGAAAACCGCCCGCTGCTCTACCTCGATCTCGCGGTGGCGCTCAAGTGCATCATTTCTCAGCGCCTCGCGCGCCGGCCGGACGGGCGGCGCATCCCCGTCATCGAAATCCTGATGAATACGCGCCATATCAGCGATCTGATCGAGCGCGGCGAAATCGGCGCCATCAAGGAGGCGATGGAACAAACCCTGGCGCCCGGCTCGCAAACCTTCGAGCAGGACTTGTTCCGGCTTGTCCACTCGAAAACCATCACCATGGAGGAAGCGCTGGCCAACGCCGACTCGCCCACCAACCGGTCCTGGCTCATCAACAACGCCGCGTTCAACGCCATGCAGCCCAGTAGTGCGCCGCAACAATCCAGCACGCCCCCGGAGGTCGACTTCGAGCGCACCGAGCCCGAGGGCGCCTCATTCAGCGAATTCACACTGGACCTGGATTGAACGCCCGCTTCGGGGCGCCTCATCGAACAACAAAATCGAACGAATCCAAACAAACGACATGACCACCCCCGACGATCCCACGCTGGCGCTTGCCCGCGAGTTGATCGCGCGCCCGTCGGTTACGCCGGCCGACAAGGGCTGCCTCGAACTGATCGCCACGCGCCTGAAAACTGCCGGCTTTGCCTGCGAACGCCTTGATGCCGGCGGCGTTTCCAATCTCTGGGCGCGCCGGGGGAAAACCGCGCCCCTGCTATGCTTTGCCGGGCACACCGACGTCGTACCCAGCGGCCCGCCCGAAGCCTGGCACAGCCCGCCGTTCGAGCCGACCATCCGCGACGGCATGCTCTACGGCCGCGGCGCGGCGGACATGAAGAGCTCGCTCGCCGCCTTCGTCACCGCCATCGAGAGCTTTGTCGCGGCACACCCCGACCACACCGGCAGCATTGCCCTGCTGCTGACATCGGACGAGGAAGGCGCCGCCACGCACGGCACCGTCAAGGTCGTGGAAGCGCTTGCCGCACGCGGCGAACGCCTGGACTACTGCATCGTCGGCGAACCGACCTCGGCCACGACGCTCGGCGACACGATCAAGAACGGCCGCCGCGGCTCGCTCTCCGGCACCCTGAGGGTCAAGGGACAGCAAGGCCACGTCGCCTACCCGCAACTGGCACGCAACCCCATTCACGAATTCGCTCCCGCATTGGCCGAACTGGCTGCAACGCGATGGGACGAAGGCAACGAATTCTTCCCGCCGACCACCTGGCAGGTCTCCAATATCCACGCCGGTACCGGCGCCAACAACGTCATCCCTGGCGAATGCGAAGTGCTGTTCAACTTCCGGTTCGCCTCCGTATCCACACCGGAAAGCCTCAAGGCGCGCACGCACGGCATCCTCGACCGTCACGGCCTGGATTACGACATCGACTGGCAACTGTCGGGCAAGCCTTTCCTTACCGGGCGCGGCAAACTCGTCGAAGCGCTGAGCGGGGCAATTCGCCAGACGCTCGGCGTCGATGCGGAACTTTCCACCTCCGGCGGCACTTCGGACGGCCGCTTCATCGCCGACATCTGTGCCGAAGTCGTCGAGTTCGGCCCGGTCAATGCCACCATCCACAAAACTAACGAATGCATCGCCGTCGATGCCATCGCTCCACTTTCAACCGTCTACCAGGGCGCCTTGCGCACCCTGCTCCCTCCGGCCAGATCGAACGAGAAAACATGAACGAACACGACCACGAAGGCCAGTGCGACGACTGCGGCCACGACCACGGCGACGACCATGAACACACGTGCGAACACGGGCATGACGCCGGCCCGCTCGCCGAACTGGTCACGGTGCGCGACTGGCTGCGCTATGCCGTCACCCGCTTCAACCGCGGCGGCGTGTTCTTCGGCCACGGCTGCACCGACGCCTACGACGAAGCAGCCTGGCTGATCCTGGCCACGCTGGCGCTGCCGCTCGACCGCCTGGAGCCCTTTCTCGACGCCTGCATTCCCCTGGACGAACGCGAAGCGCTCCACGACGCCATCCTGCGCCGCGTGGAAGAGCGCATTCCCACCGCGTATCTGACCCAGGAAGCCTGGCTCGGCGATTTCCGCTTCCATGTCGACGAGCGCGTCATCGTGCCGCGCTCCTTCTTCGCCGAACTGCTCGAGGACGGCCTCGCCCCCTGGATCGAAGATCCCTACGGAATCACCAGTGCGCTCGACCTATGCACCGGCTCCGGCTGCCTCGCCGTTCTGATGGCCCACGCCTTCCCCAACGCCGGCATCGTCGGCGCCGACCTGTCGGGGGACGCTCTTGCCGTCGCCACGCACAACGTTGCCGACTACGATCTGGAAGACCGTATCGAACTGGTGCGCAGCGATGTATTCAGCGCCTTGAACGGGCGCCGCTTCGACCTCATCCTCAGCAATCCGCCCTACGTCACCGCCGCGTCGATGGACGCCTTGCCGGCCGAATACCGGCACGAACCGAGCATCGCGCTGGCCGCCGGCGAGGACGGCCTGGACATCGTCCGCCGCCTGCTGGCCGAAGCGGCCGAGCACCTCAATCCAGGAGGCGTATTGGCGGTCGAAGTCGGGCATAATCGGCACATCGTCGAAAACGCCTTTCCCGACCTGCCATTCACTTGGCTGTCGACGCGCGGCGGCGACGACATGATCTTTCTCTTACACCGCGACGAGCTGCCCAACGCAAAAAAATGATGTAAGCCGCCGAGAGGGAACACATGCCTAACGAACGCCCCATCCTGCTCGTCGAAGACAACCCCGACGACGAAGCCTTGGCGCTACGCGCCTTCAGCAAGAACAGCGTCAGCAATTCCCTCGTCGTCGCGCGCGACGGCGTGGAGGCCATCCACTACCTGTTCGGCTCCGGCGACGGGCGCGATCTTCCCGCGCTTCCCGCCGTCATCCTGCTCGATCTCAAGCTACCGCGCATCGACGGCCTCGAAGTCCTGCGCCGCATCCGCGCGGACGCCCGCACCACGCTGCTCCCCGTGGTCATCCTGACCACCTCGCGCGAACGGCAGGATATCCATGAGGCATATCGCCTGGGCGCGAACAGCTATATCCGCAAACCCGTCGATTTCGAGCGTTTCATCCAGGTCGTGGGGCAGATCGGCGTGTACTGGCTGTCGCTCAACGAAACCGCGGACGGCACCGCCATCCCCTATTGATCCGGCAGATACAGTTGGTAAACGCGCAGGCTCAGAGCAGCTTTTCGATATCCGCCGCAAGCGCCTGCGGCCGTGTCGTGGGTGCGTAGCGGCTGGCGACCCGGCCCGCGCGGTCGATCAGGAATTTGGTGAAATTCCATTTGATCGATTCGGTGCCGAGCAATCCCGGCGCCTGCGAGGTCAAAAAGGCAAACAGCGGATGGGCAGCGCTGCCATTGACCTCGATCTTTTCCGACAACGGAAAGGTAACGCCATAGTTTTTCGTGCAGAAAACACCGATCTCTTCCGCTCCACCCGGTTCCTGCGCGCCAAATTGGTTGCAGGGGAAGCCGATCACCGAAAACCCCCGCTCCCGGTAAGTGTCATGCAGTTTCTGCAAGCCCGCGTATTGGGGCGTGAAACCGCATTGGCTGGCGGTATTGACCACCAGCAACACCTGACCGCGAAAGGCAGCCAAAGGCATCGGCCGACCGTCCAGGGCACAGGTTTCGAAATCGAATGCGGAAATACCGTCCATGATCGCGCGGCTCCTATGCGGGAGTGACGCAAAACGACGTCAGGACATCTCGTCGATCCAGGCTTGCTGGATCGCTTCCAGGATGCGCTCGCCGCAGTGCTTGGGGTCGTCGTCGAACTCGGGCAAGGCCATCACCCAGTTCATCAGATCGACGAAATTGACGCGCGTCGGGTCGGCCTGCGGGTGCGCATCGGCCAACTGGATGGCGATTTCTTCTACCTCGGTCCATTTCATCAGCGTTTGCCCTCGCGCGCCATGTTGATGGTATAGCGGGGAATTTCGACCACCAGCGCCGTTTCCCCCACTACCGCCTGGCAGGACAGGCGCGACTGCGGTTCCAGCCCCCAGGCTTTGTCGAGCAGGTCTTCCTCATCCTCTTCGGCCGACGGCAGCGAGGCGAAGCCTTCGCGCACGATCACGTGGCAGGTGGTGCAGGCGCAGGACTGCTCGCATGCGTGTTCGATGAAAATGTCGTTGGCGAGAAGGCTCTCGCAGATCGACGCGCCGGGCGCGGCTTCGATCACCGCGCCGTCCGGGCAAAGTTCGACGTGCGGCAAAACGATGATTTGGGTCATGCCTGGATCTCGTCAACAGTGTGGCCGGTCAGCGCCGCACGAATGCTGCTGTCCATGCGCCGCGCGGCGAATCCGTCGGTAGCGCGGGCAAGCGCATCGACGCCCGCCTTGATCGCGCGGTGGTCGGTGCCCTGGCACAAAGCGCGCAACGCGATCAGGGCATCGTCGATCGCCGCGCGCTCGGCGGCGGAGAGCAAGGCGCCATCCGCCTCCAGGGCACGCTCGGTGGCTTCCATGACGCGCTCGGCCTCGACGCTTTGTTCGCGCAGCGCACGGGCGAGCATATCGTCCTCAGCGTGGTCGGAACCGGCCTTGAGCATGTCGGCGATCTCTTCGTCGGACAGACCATAGGAGGGCTTGACCCGCACACTGGCTTCGACGCCGGTGGACATTTCCTGTGCCGATACCGACAGCAGGCCATCGGCATCGATCTGAAAGGTGACGCGGATACGGGCCGCGCCGGCCACCATCGGCGGAATGCCGCGCAACTCGAAGCGGGCAAGCGAGCGGCAATCGGAAACCAACTCGCGCTCGCCCTGGACGACGTGGAAGGCCATGGCCGTCTGGCCGTCCTTGAAGGTGGTGAATTCCTGTGCGCGGGCAATCGGCAGCGTGGCGTTGCGCGGCACGATGCGCTCGACCAGCCCCCCCATCGTCTCCAGCCCGAGCGACAGGGGAATCACATCGAGCAGCAACCAATCCTCGTCGTCCGCGCGGTTGCCGGCCAGGACATTGGCTTGCATGGCCGCGCCGATGGCGACCACCTTTTCCGGATCGAGATTGGTCAGCGGCGTCTGGCCGAAATAATCGGCCACGGCGCGCTGGATGTGCGGCATGCGGGTCGCACCGCCGACCATGACCACGCCTTTGATGTCGGTTGGCGCCATGCCCGCGTCGCGCAGCGCCTTGCGCACCGGCGCCATGGTTTTTTGCACCAGCGGCCTGGTCATCTCGGCGAATTCGGCACGGCTGACGACAAGGTCGATCTCCTCGCCACTCGACAGCGTGGCGCGAATCGGCGCTTCCTCGTAGGAGGTAAGAAGCTCTTTCGCTTCGCGTGCCTTCATCTCCAGGCGGCGCGCGTCGGCGGAACTGGGCGGCATCACATGTGCCTTGTCGAGCACCCAGCAGAACAGGCGATGATCGAAATCGTCGCCGCCCAAGGCCGCGTCGCCGTTGGTCGACAGCACCTCGAACACGCCGCGCGAAAGTTTGAGAATGGAAAGATCGAAGGTACCGCCGCCCAGATCGTAGACGGCGTAAACGCCCTCGGCGGCGTTATCCAGGCCGTAGGCAACCGCCGCCGCTGTCGGCTCGTTGAGCAGGCGCAGCACCTTGAGTCCGGCCAGCGTCGCGGCATCCTTGGTCGCTTGCCGCTGGGCGTCGTCGAAATAAGCCGGCACGGTGATCACCGCGCCCTCCAATTCGCCTCCCAGGCTGGCTTCGGCGCGCACGCGCAGGGTCTTGAGAATCTGCGCCGACACCTCGACCGGGCTTTTCACCCCCTGCGCCGTGCGCAGGCGAACCATGCCGGGCGTATCCTCGAAGTCGTAGGGCATCGTTTCGACGTAGGCGACATCCTTCAAGCCCCGCCCCATGAAGCGTTTCACCGAAACGATGGTGTTCTTGGGGTCGGTGGCCAGGGCCGCCATGGCAGCCGTACCGACGTCGATACCGCCTTCGGCGCGATAACGCACCACCGACGACAGCATGGCGCGGCCCGCTTCGTCCGCCAGGCATACGGCGATACCGTTGCGCACGCTGGCGACGAGGGAGTTGGTCGTACCCAGGTCGATGCCCACGGCGAGCCGATGCTCGTGCGGCGCGGCGGACATTCCCGGTTCGGCGATTTGCAGCAGAGCCATCAGGTTTCCAGTGCCTCCAGGGCGTCGTCGATTTCCTGCCGGAGTTTTTCCACGAACATCAATTGGCGCACCCTATCCGCCGCCGCGGCGTAATCGCGCTCGTCGTCGAGCATGCGCGCCAGGCCGCCGAACGCCTCGCGCGAGCGTGCGCACAGGCGCTGGTGCAGTTGTTCCAATTCGCCGATGTCACCGGCAACGCGCGCCTCTTCCACCGCTTCGCGCCACTCCATCTGCTCCATCAGGAATTCGGGCGACATCGCGGTATTGGTTTCGAGGCCGGTATCGACACCCGCCAGTTCGAGCAGGTAGCGCGCGCGCAGCAAAGGCTTTCTGAGGGTCAGAAAAGCTTCGTTCACCCGCGACGCCCACTGCATCGCGCGCCGCCTTTCGGCCTCCGGCGAAGCGGCGAAGCGGTCGGGATGGATTTCCGTCTGGAGGTCGTGCCATGCCGCCTCCAGCACGGACTCATCGATCCGGTAACGGCGCGGCAAGTCGAAAAGGGCGAAATAATCCTGCTGAATGTCGATGCTCATGCCCGCCTCAACCCTAGACGTTGAAGCTTTCACCGCAACCGCATTGATCCTTGACGTTCGGATTGTTGAACTTGAAGCCTTCGTTGAGTCCTTCGCGAACGAAATCCAACTCCGTGCCGTCGAGATAAGGCAGGCTCTTGGGGTCGATCAGCACCTTGACGCCGTGACTCTCGAACACGAGATCCTCGGTCTGCGCCTCATCGACGAATTCGAGCTTGTAGGCCATCCCGGAACAGCCCGAAGTCTGCACGCCAAGGCGAATGCCCATGCCCTTGCCTCGCTTGGCGATGAACTTGGTCACATGCGTGGCCGCGCGCTGAGAAAGGGTAACGCCCATCGTTCAATCTCCCTAATGAGACTTTGTCAGGTTCAGTTGTCGTGCTTCTTCTTGTAGTCGGCCACCGCCGCCTTGATCGCATCCTCGGCGAGGATGGAGCAATGGATCTTGACCGGCGGCAGCGCCAACTCCTCGGCGATCTGGGTATTCTTGATTTCCAGCGCCTGATCGAGCGTTTTGCCTTTGACCCATTCGGTGACGAGCGACGACGAGGCGATCGCCGAACCGCAGCCGTAAGTCTTGAAACGCGCGTCTTCGATGACGCCATCCCTGCCGACCTTGATCTGCAGCTTCATCACGTCGCCACAAGCCGGCGCGCCGACCATGCCGGTCGCCACGCCATCGTCTTCCTTGTCGAAGGAACCGACGTTGCGGGGGTTTTCGTAGTGGTCCAGGACCTTGTCGCTGTATGCCATGTTCGCTCTCCTTCAAAGAGTGGTGTCAGTGGGCCGCCCATTGGACGGTGTCGAGGTCGATGCCTTGGTTGACCATTTCCCACAGTGGAGAGAGTTCGCGCAGCTTGCCGATTTTCTTGTGCAGCAAATCGACGGTGTAATCGATTTCCTCCTCGGTGGTGAAACGGCCGAGGGTGAAACGGATCGAGCTGTGCGCCAATTCGTCGTTGCGGCCCAACGCGCGCAACACGTAAGACGGTTCCAGGCTCGCCGACGTACAGGCCGAGCCGGACGAAACCGCAATGTCCTTGATCGCCATGATCAACGATTCGCCTTCCACGTAAGCGAAGGAGATATTGAGATTGTGCGCCACCCGATGTTCGAGGTCACCATTCACGTAAGTCGCCTCGATATCGGTCAAGCCTTTGAGCAAGCGGTCGCGCAGGCGGCGGACGTGCTCGTTCTCGGCCGCCATGTCCTCGCGTGCGATGCGGAACGCTTCGCCCATGCCGACGATCTGGTGCGTGGGCAGCGTCCCTGAGCGCAAGCCGCGCTCGTGTCCGCCCCCGTGCATCTGCGCTTCCAGGCGCACGCGCGGCTTGCGGCGCACATACAGCGCGCCGATGCCCTTCGGACCATAGGTCTTGTGCGCGGAAAAACTCATCAGATCGACCTTCAGGCGTTCGAGGTCGATATCGACCTTGCCGGTAGCCTGCGCCGCATCGACGTGGAAAATGACGCCCTTTTCGCGGCACAGCTCGCCGATTGCGGCAATCGGCTGTATCACGCCGATTTCGTTATTGACGAACATCAACGACACCAGAATGGTGTCGGGCCGCAAGGCAGCCTTCAGTACGTCGAGATCGAGCAGGCCGTTTTCCCGCACGTCGAGGTAGCTCACCTCGAAGCCTTCGCGCTCCAGCTCGCGCACGGTATCGAGCACCGCCTTGTGTTCGGTTTTCACCGTGATCACATGCTTGCCCTTGCCTTTGTAGAAATGCGCGGCGCCCTTGATCGCCAGATTGTTCGATTCGGTCGCGCCGGAAGTCCAGATGATTTCCTTAGCATCGGCATTGACCAGCCGGGCCACCTGTTCGCGCGCGTCCTCCACCGCTTTTTCGGCCTCCCAGCCAAACGCATGCGAGCGGCTTGCCGGGTTGCCGAAACGCGCGCCCAGCCAGGGAACCATCTTGTCCACCACACGCGGATCCACCGGCGTGGTGGCCGAATAATCGAGGTAGATGGGGAAATTCAGCATTCCGTTTCTCCGTTGTTTATTAGACCGCCATCGCGGCCAAACCTCTCAATTCTTCGACGATGCCGCGGAAGGCGACGACGAAACGCTCAACGTCCTCCCGCTGCGTATTCCGTCCCAGGCTGACCCGCACCGCACCGCGCGCGACGTCGGGTTCGACCCCCATCGCCAGCAACGTATGCGACGGCCCCGGATGGGCGCTCGAACACGCGGAGCCGCTTGCACACGCGAATCCTGCCCGGTCCAGCTTGGCCACCAGGGTTTCGCCGTCTATCCGCTCCACGGCGAAGAACAGCGTGTTGGGCAAACGCGGTGCGGCTGCGGAAAAAAGCCGCGCACCCGCCGCTGCCAACTGCTCCGCGACACGGTCACGCAAGGCGGTCAACCTGGCAGCCTCGCTCGCAAGGCGAGCGACCGCCTGTTCGCAGGCGACGCCGAAACCGACGATCGCAGCGACGTTTTCCGTACCGGAACGCAACCCGCGTTCCTGGCCGCCGCCTGCAATCAATGGCGCCAGTTCAACGCGTTTATCCACCACCAGCGCACCGGCGCCGAGCGGCCCGCCTATCTTGTGTGCCGACAGTGTCAGCCCCTGCACGCCAAGCGTGCGGAAATTCACATCGATCTTGCCCAGCGCCTGTACCGCATCGGTATGAAACCAGGCACCGCGCTCGCGCGCCTGCGCAGTCAGTTCGGCCACATCCTGCACAACGCCGGTTTCGTTATTCGCCAGCATCACCGATACCAGCGCCGGCCTCGCATCCAGAACCTCGTTCCAGTCCTCGCGATCGAGGCAACCTTCACGATCCACCGCGATTTCGCGCATTGCCCAACCCGCGCGCTTCAACTGCAACGCCGGCTCGCGCACGCACGGATGTTCGATCGCGCTCACCGCCACAAGGCCGGGCTTGAGCAATGCGGCTGCGCCTTTGACGAACAGGTTGTTGGCCTCGGAACCACCGCTGGTGAACACCACTTCCGTGGCATGTGCGCCCACGGCCGCCGCGACTTTCGCACGCGCCTCATCGATCGCGGCGCGCGCGCGGCGACCGTATTCGTGCCGGCTCGACGCATTGCCGAAGCGGTCCAGCCACGGCAACACCGCCTCGCGCACCGTCGGCGCTAGTGGCGTGGTGGCATTCCAGTCGAGATAAACCGGGGCGAACATGGCGTGCGTGCTCCGCTATCCGTCCGAGCTCAGGCCAGCGCCTCGTGCAATATCACGTTGGCGTGGCGACGGGCACTCTTGAGTGTGCCGGTATCTGGATCGGGCTGAACCTCGCGATTGACCAACGCGCTCAAGGTCACCGAATCAAGATAGGCATACATGCGCTTGTTGAGATTCATCCATAGGTCGTGCGTGCTGCAACGATGCTCGTCATGACAGTTCTGCTTGCCGCCGCACTGCGTCGCATCGAGCGGCTCATCGACCGCGACGACGATGTCGGCGACGGTGATCACTGCAGCATCACGCGCCAACCGATAACCGCCGCCCGGACCGCGCACGCTGCTGACGAGCTTATGCCGACGCAATTTGCCGAACAACTGTTCCAGATAGGACAATGAAATCCGCTGCCGGTCCGCGATACCCGCCAGCGTCACCGGCCCTTCGGTTTGCCGCGAGGCCAGATCGATCATCGCCGTGACGGCAAAACGCCCTTTGGTGGTCAGTCTCATGATGGCTACCCCGCTCTCGATTTTTTCCACGAATGCCGCCGGGCTAATACCCCGACGTTGCAGTCGACTATACGTATCCCGACAAAAATGGTCAACTTATAGCCCGGCAATCGCTCCGATAGTCAAAACCTAATCGACCATCTTGGACAAACGTGAAGCATCGAACGCATCCGCGGACTCGACAGCCTCGTCGAGCTTGATCCCGGCCGCGGCAAGCCGTTCGACGAGCGCCTGGAAACGGCGGTCCGTATCCACCGCATGATCGAGCAAGCCGTGCAGCGCCTTCGACAAGGGATCGTCCATATCGCGTGTCACGCCATAGGCGGAAAAACCCATTTGCTCGGCTTTTTGTTCGCGCGCGCAATCCCGTTCCGCATCGACGATCCGCGCCGGATTACCCACCGCGGTCGCCCCCGCCGGCACCGGCTTCACCACCACCGCGTTGGAACCGATCTTGGCGCCGTCGCCGACGGTAAAACCGCCCAGCACCTTCGCGCCGGCACCGACCACGACGCCCTTGCCCAGGGTGGGATGACGCTTGACGCCACGATAGAGCGAGGTGCCACCCAGCGTTACCGCCTGGTAAATGGTGCAATCGTCGCCGATCTCGGCCGTCTCGCCGATCACCACACCCATGCCATGATCGATGAACACACGCCGGCCGATCACGGCGCCGGGGTGGATCTCGATACCGGTCAGGAAGCGCCCGACGTGGCTGATGAAACGCCCCAGCCAATACAGGCGCCGCCGCCACGCCGCATGCGCGAGGCGATGCAGCGCCAGGGCGTGCACGCCGGGATAGCAAGTCAGTACCTCCCACGTGGAACGGGCTGCGGGGTCGCGTTCGCGCACGCTGGCCAGATCTTCACGCAGATGGCTGAACATGTTTTCGTATCTCCAAAAAGAGGGGAAAAAAGTAAACGAGCCAGCAAACGGCCAATTTCCGACTATTTTAATCGGCTTTACGCTGAAAACTAGTCAGCATGCCGCGCAGAATGCCGACTTCCTCCTTCTCCAGGCGCACGCGCCCAAACAAGCGTCGCAGGCGCGGCAGCAAGCGCCGGGGGTTGGCGGGATCGTGAAAACCGCTCTGGATCACCGCTTGCTCGAGATGGCCGAAAAATCCTTCGATTTCGTCATGCGTGGCCGGTTGCGGCTGCGTATCGTCGAAATAGCCCGACGCTAGGTCCGACGATGAACCCGACGATGAGCCCGGCGAGCCCCCCATCGCCGCCAGACGCACCTCGTAGCTGAGCAACTGCACCGCCGCACCGAGATTGAGCGACGAAAAGGCGGGATCGGTCGGAATCGTCACCGGCATCGTGCACAAGCCGACTTCCTCGTTGGAAAGGCCGCTCGTCTCGTTGCCGAAAACCAGCGCAACCTCACCACGCGCAGTCCACTCGACGATTTCTCCGGCGGCTTCGCGCGCTGCGCGCCTCGGCAGGCTCAGTTCGCGCCGCCGCGCAGTCACCGCCGCCGCCAGCACGGTGTCGGCAAGCGCCGCTTCCAAACTTGGCACCACGCGCGCCGTGGCCAGCAGATCGGCTGCGCCCGAAGCGCGCGCCTCGGCGACCAGGCTGGGAAAATCCTCCGGCGCAACGAGCCACAATGCGGACAAACCCATGGTTTTCATGGCGCGCGCGGCAGCCCCGATATTGCCAGGATGGCTGGGCCGGGACAGTACGACACGGATGCGATCAAGCGCGGACGCGCCATTCATATTAGAATTCAACGTTTTTTGTATCCGACTGCGGCGGGAACCGACGCAAATGGCCACCCCCTGCCCGATTCCACCCGCCAAGGCCGATTCATCCGTATGCATCCAGTCCTGAACATTGCAGTAAAAGCCGCACGCCGTGCCGCTTCCGTCATCAACCGGGCCTCGACCCAGCTCCATCAGGTCACCGTGCAGGCCAAGGCGCAAAGCGATTTCGTCACCGACATCGATCGCGCCGCGGAAGCGGCCATCATCGAAATCCTGCGCGAAACCTACCCGGGGCACGGGATTTTAGCAGAGGAGTCCGGCGAGATTGCGCCGACGAGCACCACCGACGGCGAGTTCGTCTGGATCATCGACCCGCTCGACGGCACGACGAACTTCATCCACGGCTTCCCCCAGTATGCGATTTCGATCGCGCTGAAGAAAAACGGCACGCTCGAACACGGCCTGGTATACGACCCCATTCGCAACGAGCTATTCACTGCCAGCCGAGGCGGCGGCGCTTTCCTCAACGACCGCCGCATCCGCGTGTCGGGCCGCATCCGCTTGGCCGAAGCCTTGATCGGAACGGGCTTTCCCTATCGCGAATTCGCCCATATCGACACTTATCTCGCCACCTTCAAGGAAATCGCGCAAAAAACCGCCGGCATCCGCCGCCCCGGCGCCGCCTCGCTCGATCTCGCCTACGTTGCATGCGGCCGCCTCGACGGTTTTTGGGAAACAGGCCTTTCGCCGTGGGACATGGCCGCCGGCGCGCTGCTGATCCAGGAGGCCGGCGGTCTCAGCGCCGACTTTGCAGGCGAGGCCGACTACCTTGCCACGGGCAACCTCGTCGCCGGCAGTCCCAAAATCTTCGGCCAGCTCCTGCCGATCATTCAATCCTACCGGCCCGATGCCTCACAAGGCTAAGCACAAACCCCAAGCGCAAAACCAGAACCGCCCGATAACCGAATGCTAAGCTGATTGAGCCTGCAAAACTTTTCACCTTTCCCGCCACCGGAGCCGATCATGCCAACCCATCCGTTGCCCGATACTGCCCCCCAGGGACTGCTCGAATATTCGGTCGTCTATACGGATCGTGCGCTCAATCACATGTCGCCAGGCTTCCAGGGCGTGATGCGGGACATCTCGGGCATTCTCAAACGGGTCTACAACGCGCGCTCGGCCATCGTCGTTCCCGGCGGCGGCACCTTCGGCATGGAAGCGGTGGCACGCCAATTCGCCACGGGCAGGAAATGCCTCGTCATCCGCAACGGCTGGTTCAGCTTCCGCTGGAGCCAGATTTTCGACGCAGGGCGCATTCCATCCGCGGAGACGGTACTCAAAGCCCGCCGTATCGAAAACCGCCCGCAGGCCGCTTTCGCACCGCCGCCGGTCGACGAAGTCGTCGCCGCCATCAAAGCGGAAAAACCCGACCTGGTGTTCGCCCCTCATGTCGAAACCGCCTCCGGCATGATCCTCCCCGACGACTATCTGCGCGCGATTGCCGATGCAGTGCACGCCACGGGCGGCCTGTTCGTGCTCGACTGCGTCGCCTCGGGCGCGATCTGGGTGGATATGGCCGCCTGCGGCATCGACGTTCTCATCAGCGCACCGCAAAAAAGCTGGAGCGGCCCTTCGTGCTGCGCACTGGTGATGCTGGGCGAACGAGCGCGGGCGCATATCGACGCCACCACCAGCACCAGCTTCGCCGCCGATCTGCGCAAATGGCTGCAGATCATGGAAACCTATGAAAACGGCGGCCACGCCTATCACG
Organism: Azoarcus sp.; assembly: GCA_031556475.1. Classification (GTDB taxonomy): domain Bacteria; phylum Pseudomonadota; class Gammaproteobacteria; order Burkholderiales; family Rhodocyclaceae; genus Azoarcus. The sequence goes on along the minus strand of JAVBSY010000067.1, from coordinate 3,971 downwards.
CCACCATGCCCACCGACGCCCTCGCCCGCGTACGCGAAACGATGCAGGAAACCGAACGCTACGGCTTCAAGCACGCACGCGCGCGCCAGCAGGAACTGGGCGACAAGGTGCGCGCGCTGCTCGCGCGCGCGGGCTTCGCAAGCGTGGCCGCGCCAGGCTTCCAGGCTCCCGGCGTGATCGTCAGCTACACCGACGACGCGGAAATACAATCCGGCAAGAAATTTCTCGACCGGGGCCTGCAGATTGCCGCCGGCGTACCGCTGCAATGCGACGAGCCACCCGATTTCCGCAGCTTCCGCATCGGCCTGTTCGGCCTGGACAAACTTTACGACGTCGACCGCGCGGCAGGCCGCCTGGACGAAGCCTTCGATTCCATTCTTCAAACGGAGCGCTGACAACCTTCGGCATACCGGCAAGCAGCACGCCCATCGCGCTCACCTTCCCACGACACCCTCCCTCACATACCATCTGAATATTGCCTCTATCCGGCGACACCGCCGACAATGACATCATGGATCTTTCTCCCTATACCTTGCCGCAACTCAAGCAACTCCATTCCCGTATCGAAAAAGAGATCGCAAAGCGACGCAGCGCGACCGGGACCACGCTATTGAAGCGCCTCACGAAAATGGCCCGCGAACACGGGCTGTCGCTCGAAGAAGTCATGGCCGATCCAGCCTCGCCCGCCGCGCAACGGGCCGCCAAGACCATCAAGGCCCCATCGGCGCCGGCCAAGAGAACCGTGCCGGTGAAATACCGGCACCCAAGCAACCGCGATCTCAGTTGGACCGGGCGCGGTCGCAAACCGCATTGGGTCAGCGCCTGGCAAGCCAATGGCGGCTCGATGAACGCGCTGGCCATCGCCGCGGAAAAGCTGGGGCCCAAGCAACCGCCAAAGGCCTGATCGCCAGCACGATCTACGAAGGAAACAGCACGATCTCGCACAAAGCGGGACTCGCCGACCGCTACCGTGGGCGATAATGAACGGTTGCAGAAAAACGGATACTCAAGTGATGAAGCGTGTAGATGATTTCCGCCTGCGTCTGGGTAAGCACGAACTGGTGCCTATCATGGTCGGCGGCATGGGGGTCGACATTTCGACCGCCGAACTCTCCCTGGAGGCTGCGCGCTTGGGCGGAATCGGACATATTTCCGATGCGATGGTACCCACCGTATCCGACCGCCGCTTCAACACCAAGTACGTCAAGAACAAACTCAAGCAGTACAAGTTCAACGTCGCCAACTCGGACAAATCGGTCGTCCGCTTCGATCTCGGCCTGCTTGCCGAGGCAACAACCCTGCATGTCGGCAAAACCATGGAGGCCAAACGCGGTGATGGTCTGATTTTCATCAACTGCATGGAAAAGCTGACCATGAACGGGCCGAAGGAGACGCTGCGCGTGCGCCTGCAAGCGGCGCTCGATGCCGGCATCGACGGCATCACGCTGGCCGCCGGCCTGCACCTGGGCTCGTTCGCATTGATCGAGGATCATCCGCGCTTTCGCGATGCCAAGTTCGGCATCATCGTTTCCTCGCTGCGCGCGCTGCAACTGTTCCTGAAGAAAAATGCCCGCACCGGGCGCCTGCCCGACTACATCGTCGTCGAAGGCCCGCTCGCGGGCGGCCATCTCGGCTTCGGCCTGGATTGGGCCAAATACGACCTGGCCGCCATCGTGACCGAAATCCGCGATTGGCTGAAAAACGAACAGCTCGCCATACCGCTGATCCCCGCCGGCGGCATTTTCACCGGCACGGACGCAGTCGGCTTCCTGGAGTTGGGCGCCTCGGCCGTACAGGTGGCGACGCGCTTTACCGTCACGGACGAATGCGGGCTGCCGGAAAACGTCAAACAGGAATACTTCAAGGCCAGCGAAAACGATATCGAGGTGAATCAGATATCGCCCACCGGCTACCCGATGCGCATGCTGAAGAACAGCCCTGCGATCGGCGACGGCATCCGCCCCAACTGCGAGGCCTACGGCTATCTGCTCGACGCTTCCGGCAGTTGCCAGTACATCGAGGCCTATAACCGCGAAGTGGCCGCCCACCCGGACGCACGGCGGGTCAAGGTATGGGACAAAACCTGCCTATGCACCCACATGCGCAACTTCGATTGCTGGACTTGCGGCCACTACACCTACCGCCTCAAGGATACGAGCCGCCGCGACGAAGACGGCAACTACCGCCTGCTCACCGCGGAACACGTATTCCACGACTATCAGTTCAGCACCGACAACACCATCGCCTTGCCCACATAACGCACGCTGCGGTGCGCAGCGCCGCCACGGGCGGGCGAAGGATCGAATATTCAGCGGTATCAGCAGTCGCGGTTCGCAGCCTGCGCGGAACCAGGGGTTTGTTGACCCGCCCCCCAATAGCCCGCCAATCCGGCACCGGCCAATTCAGACGAAGACGTCCCACCCAGGTTCGTTTCGACCACCACCGAGGACAAGGACGAGGACATGGCGACAGAGCTTGCCGGCATGCATGTATCGACCTGGGCCGGTGCCTCCGGAACGGACTCCGACCCTTGCTTCTTTCCGATCCGGGCAACATGGCGCAGCATGGTCGAGAGCGACTTGGCCGTGAGCGGGCCAAGCAGGCTCAGCGTGTCGGGAATATCCAGGCGCAGGTGCGTGCTCACCACCACGGCCACCACCAAGGGCTGTACGGCAGCCCGTACCTTGCGCACGACCTCCGCGACCCCCGGTATATCGCCGTTGACCAGAAGAACCTCGGCCTCTGCTGCCGAGGAGAGCACAAAGCTTTTCTCTCCCTTGCGCTCCAGCGCCGTTTTCAGCGGCACCAATGTTCTTACACCAAAACCCACCGCAAGAATGCGGTGGCAATCAGCCTGCGCCGTTTTATCGTTCACATTCCACTCCTCGGCGCACACAACCATGACGGTAATGTGACGGAAATCCTGACCATGAGATTCACCGCCTTACCCCGAACGGCACGCACCGAAAACAGCTTGTGCGCCTAGCCTCGCTTCATCCCAACCGGGTAGGAGCGCATGGCAAAACATCGAATCACATATTCGCATTATGACGAATATCCAACCCGAATCGAAGTCTGCGGCACCATAAAATCTATTATTGAGTCCCTCAACTTTGTTGCGTTGTACGTAAAGGATCATAACGACGGCGAAATATCCCGGGAGTCGCGGTAAACGCCTAGGCATTGCATTTAACCGTGACGCCTGTCACGGCCCGCTGTCATCACCCGCTTATTGCCATATGAGTCTATAGAAATAACTCTTTATCGATTCCTGTTCTTTTTGCAGTGCACTAACCTACGCCTCAACATTCAAACAATGTCGAGGACATCCCATGAAGCCCCGCTTTCTCTCCCGTTTCAGCGCCACACTGAGTGCGCTCCTGCTGGTTGGTGCCGCCTCTCCCGTGCTGGCGGAAACCACTTTGCTCAATGTTTCCTACGATGTGACCCGCGAGTTGTACAAGGACATCAACCCCGCCTTCACCGCCTGGTACAAGACCAAAACCGGCAAGGAGGTCACGGTCAGGCAATCGCACGGCGGTTCGAGCAAGCAGGCGCTGTCGGTTGCCGCCGGACTGGAAGCGGACGTGGTGACGATGAATCAATCCACCGACATCGACGTCCTCGTCGAACGCGGCGGCCTTGTCGCCGCCGACTGGCGCAAGCGCTTCCCGGCCGACGCGACGCCCTACACCACTTATTCGGTGTTCCTGGTACGCAAGGGCAATCCGAAGGGGATCAAGGACTGGAGCGATCTGGCACGGCCGGGCCTGTCGGTGATCGTGCCCAACCCGAAAACCTCCGGCAACGGGCGCTATACCTACCTCGCAGCCTGGGGCAGCGTGATTTCCAAGGGCGGTTCGGAGGCCGACGCGCGCGAATTCGTCACCAAGCTGTTCCGCAACGTGCCGGTATTCGACGGCGGCGGGCGCGGCGCGACCACGACCTTCACCCAACGCGACATCGGCGAC
>JAVBSY010000005.1:0-4348 GCA_031556475.1 Azoarcus sp. | reverse complement strand
TGCGGCCATCGTCACTGAAACCGCCATGAACGCGCTATGAACAACGACGCAACGCAGAAAACCACGCACTTCGGTTTCCAGACCGTCGCCGAAGAGCAGAAACAAAAGAAGGTTGCCGAGGTTTTCTCCTCGGTCGCACAGCGCTACGACGTCATGAACGACCTCATGTCGTTCGGACTGCATCGCCTGTGGAAAGCCTTCACCATTCAGGTATCAGGCGTACGGGAAGGCCATCGCGTGCTCGACGTTGCCGGCGGCACCGCCGACCTCTCGCTCGCTTTCGCCCGCAAGGTCGGCCAACGCGGCCAGGTGTGGCTCACCGACATCAATCACGCCATGCTGTCGCGCGGCCGCGATCGCCTTTACGACCACGGTTTCATCCAGCCGGTTGCCCAGTGCAACGCTGAAAAACTACCTTTCCCCGAGGACTGGTTCGACTGCGTCACAGTCGCTTTCGGCCTGCGCAACATGACTCACAAGGACGCCGCGCTTGCCGAAATGCGTCGCGTGCTGCGTCCCGGTGGGTGTCTGATCGTGCTGGAGTTCTCCCGCGTCCATAAGCCGCTGGCCCCGATTTACGATCTCTACTCGTTCAAAATTCTGCCGTGGCTGGGCAACAAGGTCGCCAACGACGCCGATAGCTACCGCTATCTCGCCGAATCGATCCGTATGCATCCAAACCAAAAAGACCTCAAAATCATGATGGAACAAGCCGGCCTGTCGCGGGTCGACTACTTCAACCTCAGCGCGGGCGTCGTTGCCCTGCACCGCGGTTACAAAACCTGATCCAGTAGGAGACTTCCCCATATGAAACACATGATCCTGGCCTTGCTCGTCGGCATTTTCTCCTTTGCTTTCGATCTGCCGGAAGCAGAAGCCAGACGCCTGGGCGGAGGCGGCAGTACCGGCATGCAACGCCAAATGACACCGCCGGCATCACCTCGCCAGCCAGCCGCCACACCCGGTCAAAACGCCGGCAGCCAGCAAGCCATTCCGCCGACGCAACCCAAGCGCTCCTGGGCAGGACCGATCGCCGGACTGGCTGCCGGGCTTGGCCTTGCCGCGCTTGCCTCCTACCTCGGCTTTGGCGAGGAAATGGCCTCGTTGATGATGGTGGCGCTGCTTGTCATCGGCGCCATCATCGTGTTCCGCCTGCTGTCCCGCAGCCGGAGCACACAGTCTGGTCCAAACCTGCAATATGCCGGCGCGAGACCGGCCGACACCTCGGCCTCCCCTCTTCCCACCTCGCCGCAAGCCATGCCCGCTACAGGCGCGACGGCCAATTTCGATGCCGAAGGCTTCGCGCGCCAGGCCAAAGTCAATTTCATCCGCTTGCAGGCGGCGAACGACGCAGGCAATCTCGATGACATCCGCGAATTCACCACACCGGAAATGTTCGCCGAAATCAGCATGCAGCTTACGGAACGCGGCAGCAGTGCCCAGCAAACCGATGTCATCGATATTGACGCAAGCGTTATGGAAGTGGTCGAGGAAGACAGCCGCTACATCGTCAGCGTTCGTTTCAAAGGTTTGTTGCGCGAAGAAACGGATGCAACGCCGGTGGCGTTCGACGAAATCTGGCACCTCACCAAACCCACGACCGGCAACGACGGCTGGCGCGTCGCCGGCATTCAGCAACTGAGCTGAAATCCTCTCAACCCAGGGGCGGACCGCGGTCCGCTCCAAGCGGCCCTGTTGTTGATATGTTCGACACGATTTTCCTCGCTGCCGCCAACCATCTGCTGAAGCAATCCGGCTGGGCACGCCATCGCCTGATCCCGCACGCCGGACGCACTGCTCAAATCAGCATGGCGCCACTGAAAGTACGTTTTTCCATTACAGAGGACGGCTACCTTGCCACATGGCACGGCAACGATAGCGAAGCCGACGTCGCGCTGACACTGCCGCTGGCCGACACCCCCCTATTGCTGACCGAAGGCTTTCAAGGCCTGATGCAGCGCGCCCATATCGAGGGCCGCGCTGAATTCGCCGATACCATCGGCTTTGTTTTCCGCCATCTGCACTGGGATATCGAAGAAGACCTGTCCCGCATCATCGGCGACATCGCGGCTCATCGCATAGCGGATACAGGCCGCGCGCTCAGTGAAGTGCCGCGGAAATTATGGAACAGCGCCAACGGCAACCTCACCGATTACCTTACGGAAGAAGGTGCTTTCCTTGTTTCTCGCGCCACCTATGCCAGTCTCTCCAACGACATCGCCGCGCTTGCTCAAGCGACAACACGTCTCGACGAACAGATCAACCGCCTTGCGAGTGCAAAGTCCTGACTACGCACATCACAAATGAGAAGGGCAGCCTATTAGGCTGCCCTTCTCATTTACTTCAATCAACAGCGTATGTGAGCTCTATACTTCTCAGCCCTACCTGTGCGCCTAGCGCCCGCGCTTACGCAACCTGTCGATTGCCGCCTTTTGAGCAACGGCCTCAAGCAACTCCGCCTGGGCCTTGGCATAATCAAGCTTGGAACTCTGGTTGGCCAACACCTCTTCTGCCCGCTTCTTGGCCTCCATCACCTTCGCTTCATCCAGATCCTTGCCACGAATAGCGGTATCGGCCAGCACCGTCACCAGACCCGGCTGAACTTCCAGCATGCCACCCGCGACGAAAACCAGTTCTTCCGCCGTTTGGTTGGGTAGTTTTACCCGCACCGTCCCCGGCTTGATCCGAGTCATCAACGGCATGTGTCCAGGCAGAATGCCAAGCTCACCCGCCTCGCCAGGCAGCACGACAAACTCAGCCAGCCCGGAAAAAATCTGCTCTTCCGCGCTGACGATGTCCACGTGAACCGTCATAGCCATAAATGTGTCCTCTTCAACGCCGTGCGCCGCAAAACGGCGCACGGTTGGGGAGAATTACTGGAGCTTCTTGGCTTTCTCGAAAGCCTCTTCGATATTGCCGACCATGTAGAACGCCTGTTCCGGAATATGGTCGCACTCACCGCCCACAATCATCTTGAAGCCGGAAATCGTGTCCTTCAGCGGCACGTATTTACCCGGCGAGCCGGTAAACACTTCAGCCACGTGGAAGGGCTGCGACAGGAAGCGCTGAATCTTGCGCGCCCGTGCCACCGCGAGCTTGTCGTCCGGCGACAATTCGTCCATGCCGAGAATCGCGATGATGTCGCGCAGTTCCTTGTACTTCTGCAGCGTGGCCTGCACCTGGCGGGCAACGTTGTAGTGCTCCTCGCCGACGACCAGCGGATCGAGCTGACGGCTGGTGGAATCGAGCGGGTCAACCGCTGGATAGATACCCAGGGCAGCGATATCGCGCGACAACACGACGGTCGAATCGAGGTGAAGGAAGGTGGTCGCCGGAGACGGGTCGGTCAAGTCGTCCGCCGGTACATAGACGGCCTGGATCGAGGTAATGGAACCCACCTTGGTCGAGGTGATGCGTTCCTGCAACTTACCCATTTCCTCAGCCAGTGTCGGCTGATAACCCACCGCGGACGGCATACGGCCCAGCAGCGCGGACACTTCGGTACCGGCCAGCGTATAGCGATAGATGTTGTCGACGAAGAACAGGATGTCGCGGCCCTCGTCACGGAAACGCTCAGCCATGGTCAGACCGGTCAGCGCGACGCGCAGGCGGTTACCCGGAGGTTCGTTCATCTGACCGAACACCATCGCCACCTTGTCGAGAACGTTGGAGTCCTTCATTTCGTGATAGAAGTCGTTGCCCTCGCGCGTACGCTCACCAACGCCAGCAAACACCGACAGGCCGGAGTGCTGCTTGGCGATGTTGTTGATCAACTCCATCATGTTCACGGTCTTGCCCACGCCGGCACCGCCGAACAGGCCGACCTTGCCGCCCTTGGCGAACGGGCAGACCAGATCGATAACCTTGATGCCGGTTTCGAGCAGATCGACCGACGGAGAGAGATCGTCGAACTTCGGTGCTTTCTGGTGAATCGGTCGCAGTTCGTCACACTCGATCGCACCCATCTCGTCGATCGGACGGCCGAGAACGTCCATGATCCGGCCCAGTGTGCCGTGACCGACCGGCACCGCAATCGGCGCACCGGTCTTGCCCACTTTCATGCCGCGGCGCAAACCGTCGCTCGATCCGAGCGCAATCGTGCGTACCACGCCATCGCCAAGCTGCTGCTGGACCTCGAAGGTCAAACCCACTTCAGCGAAGGAGGTCGAACCGTCTTCGCCTTCGAGTTTCAGCGCTTCATACACCTTAGGCATCTCGTCGCGCGGAAACTGAATATCCACCACCGCGCCGATGCACTGAACGATCGTACCAGTACTCATCGTTTTTCCCTTAAATCAATAATCCGTTACACCGCCGCAGCGCCGCCGACGATTTCCGACAGTTCCTT
>JAVBSY010000041.1:0-24756 GCA_031556475.1 Azoarcus sp. | reverse complement strand
GTCCGCCCAGTCCTGCAACATCGCCGTCCGCTGCTCGCGGTACTCTGCTTTGTTGTAGACGGCCCTGACGCCCTTCTGTTCGTGGGCAAGGCACTTCTCGATCCAATCGGTGTTGTAGCCAGCTTCGTGCAGCAACGTGCTGGCCGTTCGCCGCAAGTCATGTGGCCCGAACTTGGCGAGCGACTTCCCTTCCTTCTGCGCTAACCGATACGTCAGCGTCAGCACCTGGTTGAGTGTGGCGCTGCTCATGGGCAAGTCCGAGTCATACCGTGAGGGCAATACATAGTCCGACCCACCGGCAAAGGTTTTCAGGGCAATGAAAATGTCCAGCGCCTGGCGGGACAGAAACACCAGGTGCGGATTGCGTCGCTTCATCCGCTCCTTGGGGATCGTCCAAAGCGCATCGCTGAAATTGATCTCGCTCCAGGTCGCGTTGGTCAGCTCGCTCTTGCGCACCATCGTCAGCAGCAACAGCTTGGCCGCCGCCCGGATGGATGGCGCCGTGCCGATGCGCTCCATGTACTGGTACATCAAGCCGATTTCGTCGGGCGTCAGCGCACGGTCGCGCGGCTCGAACTTGGCGATGCTCGTCGGGCGCACCAGCTCTGCCGGGTTCTCGACCTTCTGGCCGCGCTCGATGGCCCAGCGAAAAACCTGTAACACCACCTCGCGGACATGCACTGCGGTTGCCGGAGCGCCGCGCTCCACGATGGCATCGGTCAGCGCGCGCAAGTCCTCGTGGGTAATCTCCACCAGCTTCTGATTGCCGAATTTCGGCTTCAGCTCGCGCTCGTAGACAGAGCGGCGCATGTCACGGGTGGAATCGGCCATCTGGTAGCCACGCAGCCACTTTTCCGCCCAGGCCCCGAACGTCTCCGCGTCCTTGACACGGGCCTTGTCCCGAGCCTTCTCCTTCGCCGGCGACTTCCCGGCCGTGATCATCTTCTTGGCCTCGCCCAACCGCTCGCGGGCTTCCGCCAGGGTGATGCCCCCAACACCGTAGCGGCCGAAGGTGATGGTCTCCTGCCGACCGTGGATCGAGTAGTTGTACCGGAATGAGATCGCCCCTGCGGGCGTGACGGCTACATAGAGACCGTCACGGTCGTTTTCCTTGTAGAGCTTATCCCTCGGCTTGAGGTTGCGTAGCTTGGTATCGGTCAACATGATTTTCGCCCTAGTTCGGCTCAAATACCATGATTTAAAATAGGCCAAATCCTGGCGTAAAAATACAATGAAATCATTGCACTACGTCAGTTCAATACCATGAGCACTAGAAAAATGGCTACATGGTATCGACGGAGCGTCATGGCATCGAAGCACTCAATGCCATCCATCATGCCATGAAAAAGTAGTGCTTGGCGATGCCAAAGATTGCCAGCCAGTGCTAAACGAAATCACAAAAAAGCCCGCATTTAAGCGGGCTTAGGTGTGTTTTCGTGCTACTCGGTGCCAGCCGGTGCCAGATGCCAAATCACTCCCACTCGATCGTCGCCGGTGGTTTCCCAGAAATGTCGTACACCACGCGGTTGATGCCGCGCACTTCGTTGATGATGCGGTTGGAAACCTTGCCGAGCAGGCTGTGTGGCAGTTCCGCCCAGTGGGCGGTCATGAAGTCCTGGGTCTGCACGGCACGCAGCGCCACGACGTATTCGTAGGTACGGCCATCGCCCATGACGCCGACCGATTTCACCGGCAGGAAAACGGCGAAGGCCTGGCTGGTCTTGTCGTACCAGTCGGCGGCGCGCAGTTCGTCGATGAAGATGGCGTCGGCCTGCCGCAGGAGGTCGGCGTATTCCTTTTTCACCTCGCCGAGGATGCGCACGCCAAGGCCGGGGCCGGGGAAGGGATGGCGGTAGACCATGTCGTGCGCGAGGCCGAGAGCGACGCCCAGTTCGCGCACTTCGTCCTTGAACAGTTCGCGCAGCGGTTCGAGCAGCTTGAGGTTGAGCGTATCCGGTAGGCCGCCGACGTTGTGGTGGCTTTTGATGGTATGTGCTTTCTTCGTTTTGCCGCCGGCCGATTCGATGACGTCGGGGTAGATGGTGCCTTGCGCGAGCCATCTGGCCTTGGGCAGCTTTTCCGCTTCGGCCTGGAAGATTTCAACGAATTCGCGGCCGATGATCTTGCGCTTTTGCTCGGGGTCGACAACGCCGGCCAAGTGACCCATGAATTGCGCGCTGGCATCGACATGGATGACCTTGACGCCAAGCGAGCGGGCGAAAGTCCGCATGACCTGCTCGGCTTCGTTCAGGCGCAGCAGGCCGTTATCGACGAACACGCAGGTAAGCTGGTCGCCGATGGCACGATGGATGAGGGCGGCGGCCACGGAGGAGTCGACGCCGCCAGATAGACCGAGGATGACTTCTTCGTCGCCGACCTGGGCGCGGATCTTTTCCACCGCTTCGGCGATGTAGTCGGGCATGTTCCAGTCGCGCCCGCAGCCGCAGATATCATTGACGAAGCGGGCAATGATCTCCTTGCCCTTGAGTGTATGGGTCACTTCGGGGTGGAACTGCACGGCGTAGAAACCGCGCGCCTCATCCGCCATCGCGGCGACAGGACAGGCATCGTTGCTGCCGATGACCTTAAAACCGGGCGGTAGCTCGGCCACTTTGTCGCCGTGGCTCATCCACACGTCGAGCAGGCCGTGGCCTTCGGCGTTGGTGCGGTCCTGAATGCCAGCGAAGAGCTTCGAATGGCCGCGCGCACGCATTTCGGCGTAGCCAAATTCGCGTTTGCTGGCGCTTTCCACCTGTCCGCCAAGCTGTGTCGCCATCGTCTGCATGCCGTAGCAGATGCCCAGCACCGGTACGCCAAGTTCGAACACACATTGCGGAGCGCGCCAGTCGATTTCGGCATAGACCGAATTCGGCCCGCCTGAGAGGATGATGCCGCGCGGGGCAAAATCGCGAATGAAATCGGCGGACACGTCGAAGGGGTGGAGTTCGCAATATACCTGCTGCTCGCGCACGCGGCGGGCGATCAACTGGCTGACCTGGGAGCCGAAGTCGAGGATGAGGATTTTCTGATGGGTCATGTGCGGCATGCCGAAAAGTAAAAAAGCGCCGGACGATGGCCGGCGCTGGGAGTGTTCTCCACCACGTCATTCGACGTGGTAGTTGGGTGCTTCCTTGGTGATCTGTACGTCATGCACGTGGGATTCACGCACGCCGGCGGTGGTGATTTCGACGAACTCCGCACGCTCATGCACCGCGGGGATGCTTTCGCAACCCAGATAACCCATCGACGCTCGCAAGCCACCGACCAATTGATGAATCACGGCGGTAACCGGCCCTTTGTAGGGCACGCGGCCTTCAATGCCTTCCGGCACCAGCTTATCCACGTTGGCCGAACTGTCCTGAAAGTAGCGATCCGCGGCGCCCTGCTGCATCGCACCGAGCGAACCCATGCCACGATAGGCTTTATAGGAGCGGCCCTGGTACAACACGGTTTCGCCCGGCGATTCCTCGGTGCCGGCGAACAAGCCGCCCAGCATGACCGTATCGGCACCGGCGGCGATGGCCTTGGCGATATCGCCGGAATAACGCACGCCGCCATCGGCGATCAGCGGCACGCCGGTGTCGCGCAGGGCTTTGGCAACGCCGTCGATAGCGCTGATCTGCGGCACGCCGACACCCGCGACGATGCGCGTGGTGCAGATGGAACCGGGGCCGATGCCGACCTTGACCGCGTCCGCGCCCGCATCCATCAAGGCCCGCGCCGCATCGCCGGTGGCGATGTTGCCGCCGACGACTTCGATCTGCGGAAAGTTGCGCTTGACCCAGCTCACGCGGTCGAGCACGCCTTGCGCATGGCCATGCGCGGTATCGACGATGATGACATCCACGCCCGCATCGGCCAGTTGCTCGATGCGCTCCTCGGTGCCCGCGCCGACGCCCACCGCCGCACCGACGCGCAGGCGGCCCAGTTCGTCCTTGGCCGCCAACGGATGCTCGGTGGATTTCAACATATCCTTTACCGTGATCAGGCCACGCAGTTCGCCGGCGTCGTCGAGCACCAGCACGCGTTCCAGGCGGTGCTTGTGCAGCAGCGCCCGCGCATCTTCCAGGCTGATGCCTTCCTTGACCGTCACCAGGCGGGACTGCGGCGTCATGATCGCGGAAACCGGCTGGTCGAGATTGGTTTCGAAGCGCAGATCGCGGTTGGTGACGATGCCGACGACCTTCTTGCCTTCCAGCACCGGCAAGCCGGAGAATTTATGTTGCCGGGTGAGCGCGACGACTTCACGCACGCTCATCGTCGGCGGAATCGTAATCGGATCCTTCAACACCCCGGACTCGAAGCGCTTGACCTTCACCACTTCGGCTGCCTGCGCCTTCGGCGACAGGTTCTTGTGCACGATACCGAGGCCGCCCTCCTGCGCCAATGCAATCGCCAAGCGGGCTTCCGTCACCGTATCCATGGCGGCGGACAGCAACGGGATATTCAGGGCAATACGGCGGGTAAGCCGGGTCCGCAGGCTGACATCGCGCGGCAGGACTGTGGAGTGGGCGGGTATGAGAAGGACGTCGTCGAACGTCAGCGCCTTCTGAATTACTCGCATGGCTTTTATCCTCTCGGCCAAATCCGTATTATACAGAGTGCTCTACACCCTGTAAGCGACACCCTCGCGGAGACTGTTCGATGATGCGCCCTGCCCTCTTTTTACTCGCCTTGTTCATTACCCTGCCCGCAGCGGCCGAGGTGTACAGCTGGCGCGACAAAGACGGAAACGTTCACTACTCCGACGTTCCACCGCCAAGCGGCGCGACGAAAACCCTCCCCGGCAGCGCCCGCCCCCCCACGGACACGACTGACGAAGCCGCCGGCGGCACTCCCGCCGCCGCCGCTCCCACGACAGCACCGAAAGGGGCAGCGAAAGGCCCCAAGAGCGCAGCCGATATGGAATTGGAGTTTCGCCAGCGCCGCGCAGCCGAAGCCGAAGCACAAGCCAAGGCAGAGAAGGAAAAAAGCGAAGCCGCCGAACGCGAAAAGAACTGCAACCAGGCACGCGCCCACTTGGCCGCACTTGAAAGCGGACAACGGGTCGTGCGCATGAACGAAAAGGGCGAGCGCGAATATCTCGACGACAAGACCCGCGAATCGGAAGGTAGGGAACTCCGTCAGCAGATCGAAAAAATGTGCAAGTAAGACCGGTACTGGTACTTTTTCGGAACCGTTGTGTTTCAACAAAAAGGGCTCGACAGTATCGAGCCCTTTGTTCTTCGTTGTTTGCAGCCTCTTATTCGGCCTCTGCGCCGCCACCTTTCTTCATGACCTTGCCCTCTTCCGCGCGTTTTTTGCGTACCGCCTTCGGGTCCGCAATCAACGGCCGGTAGATTTCCACGCGATCACGGTCGCGCAGCACGGTATCGGGCTTGGTGAGCTTGGCGAAAATCCCGAGCTTGTTGTTCCCGTCGAGATCGATCTCCGGGTATTTCCGCAACAAGCCCGACCGCTCCAGCGCATCCCGCACGGTCGCACCTTCCGGCACGCTCACGCGCACCAGTTCCTGCCGCTGCGGCAACGCATAGACCACTTCGATGTTGATCGTCCCGCCCATTTTTCAAGCCTTTGAATAAACCTGCGCGGCGCGCTTGACGAAGGAGTCGACGAAGGTATTGGCAATGTGATTGAACACCGGCCCCAGGGCTTTTTCCAGCAATTTGCTGGAAAACTGGTAGTGCAGGAAGAACTCGATCTTGCACGCGGTATCGCCCAGCGCAATGAAGCGCCAGCCGCCATCCAGCTTGGTAAAGGGGCCATCCTTCAGGCGGATGGACATTTCGTGCGGCGGACGTTTTTCGTTTTCGGTGCTGAAATGCGTCTTGATACCGTGGTAGTTGACATGCAATGTCGCCGCCGTAACGGTTTCCGTGCGCCGATGCACCTCGGCACCGCCGCACCAGGGCAGAAATTTCGAGTAGTCCTCGCACCGGTCGACCAATTCGAACATCTGTGCCGGGGTGAATTCGATCAGGACGGTTTTTTTTACGTCGGCCATAAAAGAAGCGTGTCGAAAAACAGGCGCCACACCGAACTGCTAAGATACACGATTCTACCGCAAGCCGCGCGGACTGCCCGCGCCAAGCGCCCATCCCCTGGAAACCGCGCCCGAACAGCACACGCAATGAGCATCATCGACAACCGCAAGGCATACCACGATTATTTCATCGAAGAAAAATTCGAGGCCGGACTCGTGCTCGAAGGCTGGGAGGTCAAGGCGATCCGCGCTGGCCGCGCCAACATCAAGGAAGCCTACATCATCGTGCGCGCCGAGGAGATTTTCATCCTCGGCATGCACATCACTCCGCTTTCCAGCGCCTCGACCCATGTCAAGGCCGACCCCACGCGCACGCGCAAGCTGTTGCTGCACGCGGGCGAAATCGCCAAGCTGATCGGTAAGGTGGAACGCGCCGGTTTCACGCTGATGCCGCTCGATCTGCACTACAGCAAGGGCCGTGTCAAAGCCACGATCGGCCTGGCCAAGGGCAAGAAGCAGTACGACAAGCGCGAGGACGAGAAAAAACGCGATTGGGAGCGGGAAAAAGCGCGGCTGATGCGGGTCAAGAACTGACCCAGCAAGCCAGCGACGAAAGGGCACTACAGCATTTCGGGCAAAGTTTCGCGCAGGTGGGCAATCCAGGTTTTGATCTTGGCATCCAGGTATTCGCGTGAAGGGTACAGCGCATAGACATTCAGGCTTTGCAGCTTGTACTCGGGTAACACGCGCAGCAAGGAGCCGTCCTGCAACCCGGTCCTCGCCAGGTACAAAGGCAGGGGGCCGATCCCCATCCCGGCACGGATCGCCTCGGCCATCGCATCGCCGACATTGACCTGGAACGGAGGCGGTTCGAGTATCGCTATTTCGCGCCCGTCCGGACCGTCGAGCAGCCATTTTTCCAGCGGCTGCACAGGGCTCAGCAAACGCAGACAGGCGTATCGGGCCAACTCCGCCGGCCTGCGGGGCATGCCCTGCCGAGCGATGTAGGCCGGCGAAGCGCAAAGGATGCTGTGAGTCTCCCCGATGCGTTGCGAGACGAGACCCGAATCCGGCAATTCGACCGCCACCACGATCGCTACGTCATAAACCTCATCGAGCAAGGCTGGAACGCGGTTGGCAAGCGTCAATTCGAAACGGACCTCCGGGTAGCGCTGCCGGTAAGCCGCGATGGCCGGAACGATGTAGTGCTGGCCGATACCGGTTGTCGCATGCACCCGCAGACGGCCCGCCGGCTGCGCATGCGCATCGCCGGCTTCCTTTTCCGCCGCTTCGAGATCGGCAAGGATCTCCACGCAGCGTGCGAGATAACGCTCCCCCACATCGGTCAAGGCAAGCCGGCGCGTCGTCCGGTTGAGAAGCCGCGCACGCAGGTGCGTTTCGAGCTTCGCCACCGCGCGCGACACGTAGGGGGTCGTCGTCTGCAGTTGCTGTGCCGCGGCGGTGAAGCTCCCGGTTTCCGCCACACAGACAAAGGCGCGCATCGCTTGCAGGGTGTCCATCGCAATTCGAAAAAGTGTGTGTAGATAATTATTGCAAAATCGGCAATAAAGAATCGCATTTATCCGTACTTATCTGTTCCCCGATGGCTGTCTAGAATATGAGCTATCGATACCTTGCTTCGGTCACTTCATTGGATCGCCAGAACCTCCCTCCAGGATTCGAACCGTGCCGTTTCCGCTTGTGAAAGAAGCCCGTGTCGTCTGCTTTCTTGTCGCATCATTGACAATAGCCGGCTGCGCCAGCACGCATGGAATCGCGCCACAGGAGCGAGGTTTCGAGAATCAGGCCCTGGCGACCGATGCCGCGATCCAATCCGCCAACCGCGACGCGCAGTGGCCGAGCGAACAATGGTGGCGCGTCTATCGCGATCCGCAACTCGATACGTGGATCGAAAGCGCGCTAGCCGACAGCCCTACGCTGGCACAGGCCCGTGCGCGCGTGCGCATGGCACTCTCGATAGCCGGTGTCGTGGAAGCGGCTGAAGCACCGCACGTCAGCGGCGACCTGTCCCTGAAAGCCCATCACTGGCCGAACGATTTTTTCTACGGCCCGGGCGAACTCGCCAAGACGACAACCTGGAACAACGTCGCCACGTTGAGTTTGAGCTATGCGCTCGACTTCTGGGGACGCGAGCGAAACAACACCGAACGCTATCTGAATCTCGCCCAAGTGACCGCGGCCGAGGCGCGTACCGCTCAGCTCGAACTCGAAGGCAACATCGTCCGCGCCTACATTCGACTCTCCTTGCAATACGCGGAACTCGATATCGAGCGGACAACCCTGCTTCAGCAGGAGCAGATCCTCTCGCTTGCCCGACGCCGGCTCGCCGGTGGCCTGGGCACGCACCTGGAAGTCAGCCAGGCCGAAGTGCCGCTGCCGGAAACGCGGCGCAGGATCGAATCGCTCGAAGAAGCGATCGCCGTTTCCTGCAACCAGCTTGCGGCGCTCGCGGGTAAAGGGCCGGGTGCGGGCGCCTCGCTCGTTCGGCCGAAGCTGGTTCTGGCCGACCAACCGGGCTTGCCGAGCGCGCTCCCCCTGGAGCTTGTCGGCCACCGTCCCGATATCGTCGCCAGCCGTTGGGGCGTCGCCGCCGAAGCGCGCGGCATCGATGTCGCCCAAGCCGAGTTCTACCCCAACGTCGATCTGCTCGCAAATATCGGCTATAGCGCCGTGCAGGGGAATATGCTTTCGTTCCTGAGCGGGCAAAAACTCAACTACGGCATCGGCGCCGCGGTTTCGCTGCCGATTTTCGACGGCGGCCGTCTGCGTGCTCAGCTCGGCGCGGCCTCGGCAAGCTACGATGCAGCCGTTGCCCAATACAACCAGACCTTGGTGAACGCGCTCAAAAGCATTTCCGACGAGTTGATCCGCATGCGCTCCCTGGAAACGCAACAACGGCTTGCCGAACAATCGTCACGTGCGGCACAGAAGATCCACGATCTCGCGATCCAAGCCTATCGCGCGGGGCTGACGGACTACCTCAATACGCTCGAAGCGCAAGTTCGTCTCTTGCAGTCGCGGCTCATCGAACAGCGCATACATGCCGCGCGCCTGCTTACGCATGCGGAACTGAACATCGCGCTCGGCGGCGGCCTGCTCGATGAAAACGACGCGGCGTCGGACGAAAGAATGCTGCCCACAAGCGTAAGCGTGCAGCCGGTAGATAAACGCTGAGATGGCCCGCAGCGTCACGCTCACCCTGCCGGACTTCACCGACCTGCGCAGTGCCGCTGCGGATTGGGCGCGCAACGAAGGCGTGATCTGGGTTTATGTGTTCAAGACGGTGCTCGCCGCCCTGCTGACGATGTGGGTCGCCATGCGCCTCGAACTCCCGCAGCCGAGCACGGCGGTGACAACGGTCTTCGTCGTGATGCAGCCGCAAAGCGGCCAGGTGTTCGCGAAAAGTTTCTACCGGATTCTCGGCAGCATCGTCGGGCTCAGCGTCGTCATTGCGCTGATCGCAATCTTCGGCCAGGAACGCGTGCTGTTCCTGCTTGCCGCGTCGCTCTGGATCGGGCTATGCACGGCCGGCTCGGCACGCTACCGGGATTTCCGCTCCTATGCCTTCATGCTGGCCGGCTACACCACGGCACTGATCGGCCTGCCGGCCGCCCTGCATCCTGAGGCAACCTTCATGCAGGCGGTCTGGCGCTTCCTGGAAATCTCTCTCGGCATTCTCGGCGCCTCCTTCGTCAGCGGAATGATCCTGCCGCAAACCTCGGGCGCCGCATTGCGTGACGCGATGAACAAGCGCTTCGGCAGCTTCGCGACCTTTGTTCTCGATCATCTCGGCGATCACGAGCGCCAGCATTTCGAAAATGCGGAACTTCGTTTCGCCATGCACGCCGTGGCGCTCGAAACCCTGCGCAACGCCACCTCCTTCGACGATCCGCGCCTGCGTCTGCGCACAGGGCGTCTCGCGCGACTCAACGTCGAGTTCATGACGCTGACGACGCGCTTCCATGCGCTGCATCAGTTGCTCGAACGCCTGCGCAACCAGGATGGAAGAGCCGTTCTCGAAGCCTTCGAGCCCTGCCTGAACGAGCTGCGCGAATGGCTCTCCCCCTGGCGCGACAAGGCCATGAGCGTTGGCGACGCACAAGAGCTGGCCGACGAATTCGACGAACGACGCCAGCGCTTGATGGAAACGATCCGCCAGACGCGCGGCGGCCTGGACAGCGACGAAACCGGGCAGCTCGATTTCGACACCGCGGCCGAATTGCTTTACCGCCTGTTCATCGAACTGAACGAATACACCCGGACGCATGCCTCGCTGGCGGCACGGCGGCATGCGCGCGAAAATTGGAAATACAGCTTCGAAACCAAGGCCAATTCGGTCGCGGCGCTCGTCGCCGGCATGCGTAGCGCGGTCATGATGCTCGCCGCCGGCTTTTTCTGGATCGAAAGCGCCTGGGCCAGCGGCAACCGCTTCGTTACCTTGACCGCCGTTGTCGCAACCCTGGTATCCGCTGCGGCGAATCCGGCACGCATGGCGATCCAGATGGCGCAGGGAACCGTGCTGGCAGTGCTGTTCGGGTTCGGCATCACCTTTTTCGTGCTGCCGCGCATCGACGGTTTTCCGCTGCTCTGCCTTGCCGTGGGGCCGGTATTCGCGCTCGGCACTTACCTCACGACTCGCCCCAAAGTTGCCGGGATCGGTTCCGGGCTGCGGATTTTCTTCAGCTCCGGCACCATCCCCGCCAACCTCATTCTCTTCGACCCTGCAGCCACGCTCAACGCCGATATCGCAATGCTGCTCGCCATGTCCCTGGCCGCCGCCGCCACGGCCGTGATCTTTCCACCCAACGCGCCCTGGCTCTGGCGGCGTCTGGAACACGATCTACGCCTGCGTGCCGTCAAGGCAATCCGATGGCATCGCAGCGACGGACTTGCGGCCGCCTTCGAAAGCAGCACGCGCGATCTGCTCAACCAGGCGCACAGCCTCGCGGCGAGCCGTCCCGATGTCCAGCGCCGCCTGCTGTCCTGGACTTTTGTCGTGCTCGAAATCGGCCATGCCGTGATCGAAATCCGCCGCGAACAAGACGCGCTGCCGGCCGAGCCCTGCTACGCTTGGGCAACGCCCTGGCGAGAGGAAACCCGGAATTTGGGCCGAGCGCTGATCCGCCTCTTCGTCAAACCCGGCGAAGAGAAACGCCTGCAGGCCCTGGCCGCGGCCGAAAAGGCGATCGCAACCCTGCACGCGACCGAAGAACCGCGGCCCACGCATTTCGAAAGCTCGCCACTGCGCCGCATCGAAGGCTATCTGCACCTGATCCGCACCACCTTGTTCGACCTGCAACCGTTGCTGCGCAAAAGCGAAAACGCCTAGAGAGACCGCCGCCATGTTCGATCTGCCCCGCGAGATTGTGATCCACGGCATCAGCATTCCAGCCGTTTCCCTTTTGTTTCTGCTCGCCGCCGCGCTTTGCTGGGGGCTGGACTTCCTGCTCGCGGTCGTGGGCGCCTATCGCTTCATCTGGCATCCGGCGCTCTTCCGTGTCAGCCTTTTCGTCTGCCTGTTCTGCGCCGTTTCCCTGCCCCTGTACCGCTAAGACATTCCACCATGAACCAGAGACTCAGACGGATCTTCAGCGTATTGGTGACCTTGGTCGTTTTCCTGCTCGCGAGCTGGCTCGGACGCACCCTCTGGGTGGATTACATGGACAAGCCCTGGACTCGCGACGGCCGTGTGCGCGCGGAGATCATCAACGTCGCCGCCGACGTATCGGGCCTCGTCGTCAACGTTCCGGTGCGCGACAACCAACACGTCAAAAAAGGCGATTTACTGATGCAGATCGACCCTGAAGGCTATCGGCTCGCCGTCGAACAGGCCGAAGCCCTCGTCGCCTCCCGCAAGGCGGCCTTGACGATGCGCCAGATCAACGCCAAACGCCGCGCAGCGGTGGATAAGGAAGTCGTGTCGCGCGAAAGCCTCGACGACGCCCACAGCACCGCCGCCATGGCCGCCGCGGAATACGATCACGCACTGGCCGGGTTGGCCCTCGCGCGACTCAATCTCGAACGCACGCAAGTACGCGCCGCCGTCGACGGCTATGTCACCAACCTCAACGTGCATAGTGGCGACTACGCACGGGCCGGCGAGGCGAAATTGGCCGTCGTCGACCAGAATTCCTATTGGGTCTATGGCTACTTCGAAGAAACGAAACTACCGCTGATTCGCATCGGAGACCCGGTCGACATGGAACTGATGAGCGGCGAACACCTGCAAGGCCATGTCGAAAGCATCGCCCGTGCAATCTACGACCGCGACAACCCCGCCAGCCGCGAGTTGGTGGCGGACGTGAATCCGACCTTCAATTGGGTCCGCCTGGCTCAGCGCGTGCCGGTGCGCATCCGCATCGACCAAATCCCGGACGGCGTGCAACTGGCCGCCGGCATTACGGCGACGGTGATCGTCAAACCCACAGCAAACACCGATGCGAAGAAGACCGGGCAAGACGTGGAGGGGTGACCGCAACACATACCGCAGTCATCCAGTGGCGGCAACGTATGCTCGCGAAAGACTGCATGATGGCTTCTTCGTCAGAAGCAATGACTCCTCGCTGCGGTTGCCTGGAGACTGTTGACTGATAGAGCGTCGCTTTCCTGGCCGCCTTGCCCCTCGCCCGCTACCTGTTGAACTTCACCGCCTCGATAGCCCGCCGCGCCTCCAGCGAATCTTCTTTCGGCGCCCCCTTGGGCGATTGCATGTGAAAACTGATGACGCGGCTGCCGAGCAGAACGCAGTACATCGTTCCGGACACCGGCTTGCCGTCGGCGATGCCGCTCCAATGCACACGGGACGCCGGCAAACCATCGATCTGAAGGTGCGAAACCGGCGAGCGCACAAAGGCCTTGCGCCTCTTTTCGACCCCGCCCAGGAACTGCATCAGATAACGATCGGTGGCGGCAATTCGCCGATTTTCCGGCATGTCGTCCGGTTTCTGGCCGGATGCCTGGCTGAATTCGTAGACGGAAACCTGCAGCAACGTTCCGGCGTCATCGCCGGGTACGCGTTTCACGTAGCCCACGATGCTGGCTTCCGGGCTGGGCGATTCCTGTACCGGCCCCTCGAAGCCATCGGGAATGTCGAGCACCAACAATCCGTTCGCATAAGTCGCCGCACACGCCATACCGCTTGCGATACACAGCAGCAGTACAGTCAGCCATCTGGTCAAAATCATGATGCCTGCATTCTCCGAGCATTGAGGAAGGCGCTGCTCCCCACCGTGGGCTGCAGCCCATTTCATGGACGCACGATCCGGCATGACTATACCCGCAGGTGGGGAAAGACCGCGATAAAAACCGTCGTACTCAAGAACTGCACGACAGCATCGAACAGCCGGGCCGGTCGCGCGCCCAGTCCGGGCGCCTGGCGGCAAAGCGTTCGCGGCCCGGCTGCTCGTCGTAAGGGCGGCGCATGACGTCCAACAGTTCCGCGATGGGCGCGGGATCGCCCTGTTCGGCGGCATCGATCGCCTGCTGCGCGAGGTAATTGCGCAGCACATAGCGCGGGTTGGCGGCGTTCATCCGCGCGCGGCGAACTTCGGCGGGCAGTCCGTCCCGGCGCGCGCGCGCACCGTAGCGTGCCAGCCAGGCAGCGAGCGCGTCGCGCGTCGCAAGGCGCTTGCCGTCGTCGTAGAACGCATCCTGCAGCACGGCGTCGTCTGGCGTGAGCGGGTCCAGATCGGCCAGCCGGCGAAAGAAGATCGTCATGTCGACCTCGGCCCGTTGCAGCAGGTCGAACAAATCGTCGATCAATGCCTGATCGTCTTCGTCCAGCACGGCGAGGCCGAGCTTTTCCGTCATCATGCGCTGGCTTTCCACGCCGTAGGTGTCAACGTAGAGATCGAGCCCCGCTTCCAGGGCTTCCGCGTCGTCGAGCACGAAATTGAGCGCATTCGCCAATTGCGTCAGGTTCCAGTAGGCCACGCGCGGCTGGTGGCCGAAGCGGTAGCGGCGCGTGGCGGCGTCGGTGGTGTTGGGGGTCCAGTCCAGGTCGAAGTCGTCGATCCAGCCGTAGGGGCCGTAGTCGATGGTAAGGCCGAGAATGGACATGTTGTCGGTGTTCATGACGCCATGCACGAAACCGACTCGCATCCAGTGCGCAACCATGATCGCGGTGCGCCGGCAAATCTCCTCGAACCAGCGCACGCGCCGGCTCGCGTCGTCACCCTCGATGCCGGGAAAGTCGCGCTCGATGGTGAAATCGATCAACCGTTCCAGCAGCGCCGTGTCGTGCCGCGCGGCAAGAATCTCGAAGTTGCCGAAACGGATGAACGAAGGCGCCACGCGGCACACCACCGCGCCCGGCTCGGCACGCGCGCGGCCGTCGTAGAACATGTCGCGCACCACCT
Source organism: Azoarcus sp. (assembly GCA_031556475.1). GTDB lineage: Bacteria > Pseudomonadota > Gammaproteobacteria > Burkholderiales > Rhodocyclaceae > Azoarcus. The sequence continues at coordinate 10,395 of JAVBSY010000041.1, read as the reverse complement.
CCTCGCCGGTTCCGACCAAGCACAACGCCCGCGTGGTCGGCACGCCGAGGTGGTGCATCGCTTCGCTGCACAGGAATTCACGGATCGACGAACGCAGCACGGCGCGGCCATCGGCGCGGCGCGCGTAAGGCGTCGGCCCCGCGCCCTTGAGTTGCAGTTCCCAGCGCGCACCGCGCGCATCGATCGTTTCACCGAGCGTGATCGCACGACCATCGCCAAGCTGGCCGGCCCAGGAGCCGAACTGATGCCCGCCGTAGCACGCCGCATAAGGCTCCATGCCCGGCAGGCGGCGATTACCGGCGAACACTTCGGCAAAAGCGACCGAGCGCACGTCCTCTTCGTCGAAACCGAGCGTGGCGGCCATTTCGCGTGACCACGCAAGCAGCCGGGGCGCGGCCACCGGCGTGGGGTCGACACGCGAATAACACGCGCCATGCACCTGACGCACGCGCGCGCCGCTCTCCTTGTCCGCCGGCAGTTCGCGGACGAAACGGTTGTCGAAAACGAGCGCTTTCATCGGCGGCGGCACTTTGACATTGGATTGGACCTGAAATGGGACGTGGATTGTCACATCAGAACCGCCACTGCGGCATTGGTTCGCATGTAAGAGTGCGTTGCGCCTGCCGGTTCGCCGATGACGCGGCCACGGATCGAGCATCGCGGCGATGATGCAGCCGCCAACAAAGGGGGCCTGCGCCCGGCGCTGAGCATCCAGATCGGCGGCAGGCACGATCCGCAGGCCGCGCAAATCGAGACCGGCTTCCCTCCCGCCCCCGATCACTCCTCCCCCAATGCCCGGAATACACCGTCAAGCAGAGCCGCTTATTAACAATACTATTAATAATGATTATTAATTAGATTTTCTATATATAATCCCGGCGACCATCGCCGGGGGTAGAAGGAAGAACACGCCCCCTGCATCTGCATTTCAACCTGACTCATTTCATACAGAAGGCTTCAGCACATCATGGGCGTGTCTCAACGCAAGCCGGGCTCCGCACAATCAAGCTGCCGCACTGCATCGCACCGTTTCTTTCCGCTGATATTCATGGCCGCCGCCTTGTCGGCCGGCTCCGCCCTCGCCCAGGAAACGGCTGCACAATCGGACGGCAATGTATTGCCGGAAGTGCAGGTTCGCGCCGCGGGCGAAAAGGCCGATGGACCGGCACACAGCATCGTCGCCAAGCGCAGCGCGACCTGGACCAAGACCGACACGCCTTTGCTGGACACGCCCCAGGCCGTTACGGTCATCACCAAGGAGCAGATGGAGGACCAGGGCGTGCAGGGCCTGGACGAAGCCGTGCGCTACTCGGCCGGCGTGGTGGGAGGCAACTACGGTTTCGACGCGCGCACCGACTGGCTCACGGTTCGCGGCTTCTCCCCCGCGCGCTTCCTCGACGGCATGGCGATGCCCAATGGCGTGTGGACCGGCGTCACGCGCATCGAAACCTATGGCCTGGAACGCATCGACATTCTCAAAGGGCCCTCTTCCGTGCTTTATGGCCAGATGCCCCCTGGCGGCATGGTCAATATGGTCAGCAAACGCCCGAGCCCGGAAAAGTCCGGCGAGGCCGGCATGACATTCGGATCGCATGGCGAAGCGGAAGGCTTTTTCGACATGACTGGCCCGCTCGACCCGGAAGGCGTATGGAGCTATCGACTGACGGGCCTGGCCCGCCAGGGCGACAGTACCGTCGATCACGTCGATGACGAGCGCTCCTTCCTCGCCCCGGCCCTGACCTGGCAGCCCGACGAAAATACCTCCCTGACCCTTCTCGCGCGCGTGCAATACGCCGATACCGCCTCGACCAGCGGCTTCTTGCCCGCACAAGGCACCCTGCTGTCCAACCCCTACGGCAAGATTCCCCGTTCGCGCTTTATCGGCGAGCCGGATTACGACTACTACAAGAAGCACATGGCCTCGGCTGGCTATATCTTCGAGCACCGTTTCAACGACGTCTGGGCGTTTCGCCAGAACCTGCGGTATGCCGATACCCGCGTCGACCACCGTACCGTATCGGGCAACGGGCTGGAAGACGACCTGCGCACGCTCGACCGCTTCGTCTACACGCCATACGAAAAGAGCAAGATGTTCACGGTGGACAACCAGTTGCAGGCCGATTTCAAAACCGGCCCGGTCGCCCACACCGTCCTGGTCGGCCTGGAGTACGGCGACGGCAAAAACGACTACTCCTGGGGTTATGGCGAAGGGCCGCCGCTGGATATCTTCAATCCCGTCTATGGCAGCCTCGTCGTCACACCGCCCGACAGTTCGCACACCATCCAGAAGCAACGGCAGACGGGCGTCTATCTTCAGGACCAGGTTCAATGGAACAGATGGGTTTTGACGCTCAGCGGGCGCCAGGACTGGGTCACCACCAAGACGCACGACGTACTGGGCGGCACGAAGGAAAGCCAGGACGACGACGAATTCTCGGGCCGTGTCGGGCTGAACTACGTATTCGACAACGGCATCGCACCGTACATCGCCTACTCGCAGTCCTTCCAGCCCACCATCGGCACGGATTACGGCGGCAACGCCTTCAAACCGACAACCGGCGAGCAGGTCGAGCTGGGCGTCAAATACCAGCCCAAAGGCAGCCGCAGCCTGCTGACAGTCGCCGCCTACGACATCACGCAGAAAAACGTGCTGACGGTCGACCCCGTACACGCCTTCCACAGCGTGCAGCAAGGCAAGGTACAGATCCGCGGCTTCGAAGTCGAAGGTAAATTCGTACCGATGCCCGGCCTCAACCTGATTGCGTCATACGCCTACACCGACAGCAAGGTCAAGGAATCGACAGACCCGCTCGCCCTCGACAAAGAGGTCGCGCTGGTGCCGAAAAACCAGGCGTCGCTGTGGGCGGACTACACCTTCCTGCAAGGCGCCTGGAGCGGCTTCGGGCTGGGCGGCGGCATCCGCTACGTGGGCGAGACCTACGGCGACGCCTACAACGAATGGCAGGCGCCGTCCTACACCCTGTTCGACGCCGCCATTCACTACGACCTCGGCCCGTGGCGCTTCCAGCTCAACGGCAACAACCTGGCCGACAAGCGCTACGTCGCCGCCTGCAACGGGGCTGCCTGGTGCTACTACGGCAACCCGCGAACCATAACCTTCACGGCCAAATACATGTGGTGACCGCATCCACGCGACCGATCCTGCGCGCCCGCACCGGACATAAGCAAAGCATGAACACTGCGACAATCAAACGCTGGAGCTTCATCCACAAATGGACCAGCCTCGTCTGCACCCTGTTCATGCTGCTGCTATGCATAACGGGCTTGCCGCTGATCTTTCACCATGAGATCGACCGCATGCTGGGCAACGAAATCGACGCCCCGCCGATGCCCGCCGACACCCCCCGCGCCAGCACGGACCGGCTCGCTGCCGCCGCCCATGCCCAGCGGCCGAACGACGCCATCCAATACATCGTCTGGGAAGACGACGAACCCGATACCGTCCGCGTCATCATGGCGGCCACCCCCGCCACCGACCCCAACCAGAGCCATACGCTGATACTCGACGCCCGCACCTCGGCCGTGCTCGGCGAACCGCGGATTTCGGATACCTTCATCTACACCATGCGCCGCCTGCATGTGGACATGTTCACCAACCTGTGGGGCGAACTGTTCCTGGGCCTGATGGGGCTCGTATTCGCCGCCTCCATTGTTTCAGGCATCGTCGTTTACGCGCCATTCATGCGCCGGCTCGACTTCGGCACGGTACGCAAGCACCGCAAACCCCGCACGAAATGGCTCGACCTGCATAACCTCACGGGCATCGTCACGCTCATGTGGGCAATCGCCGTCGCACTCACCGGCACCATCAACACCCTGGCCATGCCCATCATCGGCTACTGGCAAACCCACGAACTGGGCAGCATGGTCGCCCCTTACGCGGGCAAGCCCCTGCCCGCCCGGCAAGACATGGGGTCGCTCGATCAGGTATTGAAAGTCGCGCGCAAAGCCGCACCCGGCATGAACGTCCACTTCATCGCCATGCCCGGCACCGCATTTTCCAGCCCGCACCACCATGCGGTATTCATGAACGGCAACACCGCCGTCACCTCGCGCCTGCTCAAACCGATCCTGGTCGACGCGCTGACCGCGCGACTATCCGACAGCCGCGACCCACCGTGGTACATGAACGCCCTGCTGATCTCCCAGCCCCTGCACTTCGGCGATTACGGCGGCATGCCCATGCGATGGATCTGGGCAATACTGGACATCGTTACCATCATCGTGCTGGGCAGCGGCCTGTATCTATGGCTGTCGCGGCACAGAAAGCCGGTTGCCCGCCCCGTGGAGGAAACTTCCGCCACGCCACTGCCAACATCCGTCGCCGTTGCCGGGAGGCGCGAATCATGAAGCGGCGCGGCGATATGGCAACCCGGACCACATCCTTCCATGCCACGCCCAGGACTTCATGGCAGATTTTTGCGATGCCTCTGCTGCTGGCCGCACTCACCCTTGTCGGCCTACTTTCCGCATTATTGGGCGACGGCATATGGGACTTCGTATCGTGGCTCGCGCTGGGCTTTCCCGTTGCCGTGATCGCTTACCGCTGGCTTAAGCCCGGTACGACAAGATAAGACGCCAGACGGCCAGCGAAGGCGACAATGCCCTCCGCACCTCATACCCCGGTGCCGGAGCCCTTTGGCTTTTGATGCGAGTCAAGTTCCATTTTTCCAAACACCGGTATCGTTATATAACTTAATATATCTCGATGCCGTTCAACCTCGACGCTTTCCGAATCATTTCCAAACGAGGCTTCTCATGCTTCTCCGTCGTACTACGCAAGCCTTGGCAGCCATCATCATCGGCCTTGCCGCCAGCCTTGCCCATGCCGCCGACCTGACCGTATCCGCCGCGGCCAGTCTGACCAATGCGTTCAAGGATATCGCGCAACTGTACGAGGCACGCTACCCCGGTTCCAAGGTGCTGCTCAATTTCGGCGCGTCCGGGGCGCTGTTGCAGCAGATGGAAAAAGGCGCACCCGTAGACGTCTTTGCCTCGGCCGACCAGGAGACGATGGATACCGCCGTGGAGAAAGGTCTGGTCAAACAGGGCGAGCGGCAGGATTTCGTGCGTAACGGCCTCGTTCTCATCGTTCCCGTCGACAGCAAGCAAACATTGACGAGGCTCGAAGACCTGGAGCACAAGGATGTTCAACGCATCGCCATCGGCAATCCGGCCAGCGTCCCGGTCGGGCGCTATACGAAACGGGCGCTGGAGACGGCGAAGCTGTGGCCGATGGCGCAAAGCAAGGCGATCAACACGCAGAACGTGCGCCAGTCGCTGGATTATGTGGCGCGCGGCGAGGTCGACGCCGGCTTCGTCTATACCACCGACGCAGCGGTGATGCGGGACAAGGTCAAGGTCGCCTTTGAGGTTCCGCTCGACGTAGTCATCAGCTACCCGATCGCCAGACTGAGCGCCAGTGCGAACGCCGAGGAGGCGCAGCGCTTCGTCGCCTTCGTGCTTTCCGCCGATGGCCAGGCGGTCCTGGGCAAATACGGCTTCAGCAAGCCGTAACCGCAACGCCGACGGATATTCGACGACGACCAACGACGATTATTGACGACGAATAACTCGTGGAACCGGCATGGATCGCGCTCGTTCTGTCGCTGAAGGTCGCCGGTTGTGCCACGGCGATTGCGTTGGTGCTCGGCATCGGCACGGGGTTCATGCTGGCACGCTTGCGGTTTCCCGGGCGCGACCTGCTCGATACCCTGCTGACGTTGCCGATGGTGCTGCCGCCGACGGTGCTGGGCTATTACCTGCTGGTTCTCATCGGGCGGCACGGCTGGCTCGGCGGCTGGTTGCGGGAGACCTTCGGCATCAACCTGATCTTCACGTGGCAGGGGGCGGTAATCGCCGCCGCGATCGTGATCTTTCCGTTGATCTTCAAGCCCGCACGCGCGGCTTTCGAGGCGGTCGACGGCCAACTGGAGCAGGCCGCGCGGGTGTTGGGCATTTCGGAGTGGGGAGTTTTCTTCCGCGTCACGCTGCCGCTGGCATGGCGTGGCATCCTGGCCGGCGTGCTGCTGGCGTTCGCCCGCGCGCTGGGCGAATTCGGCGCGACCCTGATGGTTGCCGGCAGCATCCCGGGAAAAACGCAAACGTTGTCGATCGCCATCTACGAAGCCGTCCAGGCCGGCGAGGACGGGCTGGCGAATACCCTGGTGCTGGTCACGTCGCTGGTGTGCATCGCCATGTTGCTGACGGCCGAAAAACTTTCACCCGGGCAGGCCGGGAAGCGCTGAACGGAGCACCGCATGCAGGTTGATATCGATATTCGCAAGACCTTGCGTTCCGGCAAGCGCGTTTTCCATCTGCAAACGCGATTTGCGTCGCGCAGCCAGCGCATCGTCATCCTCGGCCCATCCGGGTCGGGCAAGAGCCTGACCCTGAAGGCGATCGCCGGGCTGCTGCGGCCCGACGAAGGCCACATCCGCCTCAACGGCACCACGTTGTTCGACCTGCGCGCGAAGATCGACCTCGCCCCGCAGACACGCAAGGTGGCTTACGTGTTCCAGGACTACGCCCTGTTTCCGCATCTGGACGTGCGCCAGAACGTCGGCTTCGGTCTCTCCGGCGGGTGGCTCAATCCACGCTCCCGCAACCGGGATGCGGACGTCGAACACTGGTTGAACGCCTTCGGCCTGACGCACCTGGCGCATCAGTTCCCCTGCGAGTTGTCCGGCGGGCAGCGCCAGCGCGTGGCCCTGGCGCGGGCGCTGGTCACCCGGCCACGCGCGCTGCTGCTCGATGAGCCGTTCGCCGCGCTCGATTCCGCGCTGCGCGTCACGATGCGCCGCGAACTGGACGAATTGCAGCGAAGCTTGTGCATTCCCATGATCCTGATTACGCACGACCCGGAAGACGCGGCGGTATTCGGCGAACAAGTCCTGCACCTGCACGATGGCGCGATCGAAAACGGCACGGAAAGCAGGGAGATGGCGACCGTAGCGGCATGACGTAAATTTTTTGAGGATCGTTATATATGGAAATATATTTCACTGACAGGCAGATGAAATAACGAAGAAACGAAACCGGAAACCCGTATCCGGCAATCCGCTTCCTGCCCGTACCGGGACTGGGATCGGCGCCACTGCAAACGCCTCGGACAAACGCGACCGGCAAAAACCACACACTCCCAGATCGTTTCATTCCAACCCCGACCCTATGCCTATGTGGTTCTCCAACACCCTGCTTCCCGTTCTGAATCCCGTTCCAGGAGAAACATCTTGATCCAACGCCTTCCCACTTTGCTCGCCGCGTGCGCCCTGTCGCTTTGCCTGTCTGCCCACGCCAAGGAAAATATCGCCGACTCGAAGTCGTTCGTCACGGAAAGCCTCGCCATCTCGGGCGCGGTGGAACATCCACTGAATTTGAGCGTCGCCGACCTGAAGAATTTCCCTCCGCAACAACATGAGGAAATCCCGCTGATCTGCCAATCAGGCGCGGACCTCGGCAAGATGCAGAACTTCAAGGGCATTCTCCTGCGCGACATTCTGGAAAAAGCCGTCATCAAGGCGCCCGAACATAACGACGTGAAAAAAATCGCGATCATCGCCATCGCCAGCGATGGTTACAAGGCGGTGTTTTCGTGGAGCGAAATTTTCAACTCCCCGCTCGGCGACGGCATCATCGTGTTTTTCGAGAAGGACGGCGCACCGCTGCCCGATGAGGAAGGACGCATCGCGATGGTCTCGACCAAGGATATCCGCGCCGGTGCGCGCCACATCCGCTGGTTGCAAGGGATCGAGGTCAAAAAGATCACCGACTGAACGACCACTGCCCAACGACGACTTTGCCGCTATGCTTCTGCCTGTATCGACAACAGCGCAGGACACCGCATGAAATCGAAGGAATCCCCCATCGCCCTGCATGGCTCGGTCTGGATCACCGTCGGGGAAAAAAATTTCGGCGGCAAGGGACGCATCGAGTTGCTGTCCCGCATCGCCGAATGCGGCTCGATCACGCAGGCCGCGAAAGCGATGAAGATGAGCTACAAGGCCGCGTGGGACGCCATCGACGCCATGAACAACCTCGCCGGCGAGCCGCTGGTAGAGCGCGTCAGCGGCGGCAAGGGCGGCGGAGGCACGCGCCTGACCCAGCGCGGCAAGCAACTGGTCGACAACTTCCGCACGATCGAACGCGAACACCGCCGTTTCGTCGACCAGTTGAGCCGGCAGGCGCAAGGCATTGCCGACGATTACTTTCTGATAAGGAGGATAAGCATGAAAACCAGCGCACGTAACCAGTTCTTTGGCAAAGTCACCCGCATCGTCCAGGGCGCGGTGAATGACGAGGTCGACATCGACACGGCCGGCGGGCAGAAGATCACCGCTATCGTCACGCGCCAGAGCACGGTCGAACTGGGCTTGAAGTTTGATGCGGAAGTATTCGCGCTGGTCAAATCGTCGTCGATCGTCATCGTCACTGACGACGAGGGCGCCCGCTTTTCCGCCCGCAACCGGCTCGGTGGCACGGTGTCGCGGATCACGCAGGGCGCGGTGAATTCCGAGATCGTCATCGACCTGCCCGGCGGTGGCGCGGTCGCCGCCATCATCACCAACGAAAGCTGCCGCGCGCTCGCGCTTGCCGAGGGCAAACCAGCCACAGCGATTTTCAAGGCGTCGAGCGTGATTCTGGGCGTGCCGGCTTGAACCGAAAACCGCGCGGCGGGTAATCGCCGCTCAGGCGCGACGCGGATCGAAGGCGTCGCGCACCGCGTCGGCGAACAGGTTCGCCGCCAGCACAAAAGCGAACATGAAGACGAACGAGGCGGCGAGCGACCACCACACCATCGGTTCGCGGGCAAGCTCGGCGCGCGCCATGTTGATCATCGTGCCGAAGCTGATCGTGCCCGGATCGACGCCGATGCCGACGTAGGACAGCACCGCCTCGGCCAGCACGAGGCTGGAAAAATCCATCACCAGCGCGATCAGCACGATGTGCATGACGTTGGGCAGGATGTGCCGACGCATGATCGCCGCCGCGCCGACGCCGAAAGCACGCGCCGCCTGCACATATTCCAGTTCGCGCAGTTTCAGCGTTTCGCCGCGCAGCAGGCGGCACAGGCTGGTCCATGAGGTGATGCCGAGAATCACGCACAGCGCGAGCAGGCGCGCGTCGGAGCGTTCCGCCGCGGTATCGAACCACTGCGGGTGGGTATCGATCACCACCTGCATCATCAGCACCGCGGCGGCGATCAGCAGCACGCTGGGGATGGCGTTGAGCACGGTATAGACGTACTGCACGGCATCATCCACCCAGCCGCCCAGATAACCGGCGGCAATACCCAGGGCAATGGCGAAGGGCATCATCGTCAGCGTGGTGATGGTGCCGATCACCAGCGCCGTACGCACGCTTTTCAGCGCGAGGTAGAGCACGTCCTGCCCCACCTTGTCGGTGCCGAATACGTGGTAATGCGGCGCCAGTGCCAAACCGGCGGCGAGCACCGCGAGCAGCACGCCGCAGGCGATCAGCGCGGCACGCCAGGCAAGCGTGGTGCGCCCCCGCAGCAGCCGGCCCACCGCCACCGCCCAGCCGATACGGTTGCCGCGCGCGACGATGGCGGCGAGCAGCGCCACGATGCCGGCCCACACCGCCAGTGCCAGGCCGAGGGCGCGCGTCATGCGGCTGGAAACATCCGCGGCGGCATCGGCCTCCGGATCGGCCAGATGCGCGGCACCGTAAACGAGGCGCGGATACACGCGCGCCTGCCCGCCTTCGGCCAGTTCCACGGTTTCCTTCTGGTACAGGATGGCGGCGAAAGGCGCGGAATAGGTTTTTTCCGTGCGCAGCCGCAACGGCGCCAGCAACGCATCGAGCGCGCTCAACACTTCGGCGGAATATCTCGGACCGTTGGCCGCCCCAGGCTGGACGCCTTCGGCCTGCGGTAAGCGCGCGCGGTAGTGCAGGCTATCGAGCGCACCGACGACGACGAACGCAAGCAACACCACGGCGGCGGCCATGCCTACCGGGCGGCGGCCGACCTTGAGCCAGTTGGCGCGCAGCGGCGGGCTGTAGCGCGCGCGCAGTGCGGCGAGTACAGCCGCGACGAACAGCAGCAGCAGCAGCGCGTCGGTCCAGAGCAGCACGGGTTGGAAAGGAAGGTTCGTCATGTCGGCCTTATATCGGCTTCACTCCAGCCTCACACGCGGATCGACCAGCGTGTAAGAGAGGTCGGTCAGGATCAGGCCGACGATGTACAGCACCGAACCGATGAACACCATCGCACGCACGACGGCGAAATCCTGCGCGCGGATGGCGTCGATGGTGTAGCTGCCGAGGCCGGGCACGGCGAAGAAGGATTCCACCAGCAGACTGCCCATGAACAGCAGCGGAATGACCACGACGACGCCGGTCAGGATGGGAATC
>JAVBSY010000135.1:0-6178 GCA_031556475.1 Azoarcus sp. | reverse complement strand
GCGGCACAGGCAACAGGCGCTCGCGTGTGAAAGCCCGCTCAGTCTTGCGTGCAAGAGCCGCGAAGGCATCAGAGCGAAGATGCTCGGACAACGCAGAGAAAATGGCACGGGAGTTGCAAGGTCATGGTTATTTATCCAAAGGCATTGCAGATGCCTGAATTATCTCACAACCATCTGTTTTATAACATATTTTCTGCTACATTAATGGCATTGGTCATAAGCCACATCCGTGGGCCAGGATAAACGAGGAAAATTATCGGGGAAATTCAATTTTGCCTTCTGCCCGGTGACGGGATCGAATAGCTCGAAGTCATGCCCGAAAATGCGATAAATACGCTGATCGCGCGGGGATTTGACAGACTTTTCCGCTGCCAGTGCTGCTTGCCCGGATTTATCCAGAGGGCCTGTCAGCGACCACTGAGCCTTACCATAATCGGCGGTAACCAGCGTGAATCGCAATGGTTTCGACGGTGCCTGAGGCTCATCTCCTCGCAGAGTCAAATCGCTTTGCGGTGGATCGATATCTTTAATTTCGACAAGATGTGGTAAATCATATTTACCACGAAAAACATCGATCTTTTGAACTCCGAGCAGTTGATTCAATCTCTTGAGAAGCTTGGCAAAATTACCGCTGTTCTTATCATAGCTATAAGGCAATTTGACTTGATAGACAGCGGTATCGACGTTTGCCCTGACATTAGACTGCTTATTTCCGGAAAATAAAATTCCTTTGATCCGAGTGCCTCCGCTGGCGTTTACTTTCCAGGCTATCTCTTCATTGCTGGTCAACACCAACAGCACATCCTTGCCAGGACGGTCGATCGACACCTGTACCATGATGCCGTTACCCGTATCATCATCGGCTTCATAGCCGGAAACAACGGCTACCTCGGCACCTTCGGCCAGATTCGGCGGCGGATTTCCAGTAAGCGGTGGAGTGAGCTTTGCACTCGGCTCATTCTCAACGGCACGAATCGCTGGAGCAGCGTTCATGACGGGTTCTCCCGGAAAAGCGGAGGACTTTTTCGGCAAACCGCTACACGCAGGAGCATTTTCAATATCTTTTTCACCTGGCTGGCGGGTTACGACTCGAACTGCCCTCGCCGTTCCAGCGATAGGGAACGCTGAAGAAACGAAAAATTGCTCCAGGGAAATACGGCTGAAGCGGTATTCTTTGTAAAAGCCTGCTGCCGCCACCAGGGAAAAAGCGCTACCAGCCACCAATACGATCAAAAGTTTTGCTTGCCAAGACAAAACGGCCGGTAACGGATTCGAGCAAACATCGTCCGGCGGATAGTCAGTGGGGTCATCCAGCCGTTCGTATCTCAGTCCAGTTTTTTTCATTTTCATGTCCCTATTCGAAAATCTGCGAGCAGTTATTTTATTCTCATAAATCGAAAACGAGGATATCGCCTGAGAATGTAAAGCTTTCTACGATCCCGCGGGATGCTCTTCCAGAAGCTTTTTGCAGACGTCGAAGCAGTCGTCGATATGCGCGTTTCCGACGTATTTCATTGCGCCGAAGCCGATTGCCGCATTGATTCCCCAGCCGACCACGGGGACGAATTTCAGGGCCTGCTTGGTGGCGGTGCGGCCGGCTACTTTCGTCAATGCCTTGGTAATGAGCGTCTTGGTGACGGCCTGGCCGGCCAGGGCTGCGCCGGTTCTTTTGATGACCTGGTAGATGAGTTGCTTCGTCGCCGGGTCGTATCCCTCGATCTGATCCTGCGAGAGGCCGAATTTTTTATTTATTGCGGGAATCAGCTCGAGCATGATGGCGACATCGGCCGCCATATCTGCGCCAAGGAGGGGAAGCGCGGAGGTGCCGGCGGCCAGCGAGGCTCTTTTTGTGACCATCGAACGGCACGCTTTCCGGGTTTTTTCGAGGTCTTCAATCGTGCGGATGAGCATCGTCACTCCTTCCATCAGAAAAGCCAGCTGGATTGCTTTTTTATCCGCCCCCTGCGTTGAGAACTGTACACGCGAATGGTGCCGTTCATTCGAGAACAAAAGTGGCAAGGGGTATGGGCATCGAGCTATGCAACGGTTTCGCCCGCCTCCGCCAGCCGCGCACCGAGCCCGGACAGGCGCCGTATCGGCGTCGCGCAGGCGGCGGTGAAGACGGTGGCGGAACCGGCGAGGGTGACGCGGCGCGCGGCGCGGGTGACGGCGGTGTAGAGCAGTTCGCGCGTGAGCACGCGCTGTACGGTGGCCGGCAGCACGAGCAGGACGTGGTCGAATTCGGAGCCTTGGCTTTTGTGCGCGGTGAGGACGACGGCGGTGTCGTGGGCGGGCAGGCGCGCGGGGGCGATGGCGCGGTGGCCGCCATCGGCGGTGGGAAAGAGCGCGACCAGGCGGCCGTTTTCGATCAGGCACAGGCCGGTGTCGCCGTTGTAGAGGCCGAGCGCGGGGTCGTTGCGCCGCACGATGACGGGGCGCCCCGGGTACCACGGCGAGGCCGCGCCACGGTCGAGCGGGTGGGCGAGCGCGGCGCGCAGGGCACGTTCCAGGTGGGTGTTGAGGGCGGCGACGCCGCGCGGGCCGTCGTGCACGGCGGCGAGCGCGCGGAAGCGGTCGAAGGCGGCAAAGGCTTGGCGGGCATCGGTGGCACTGGCGGTGCTGGCATGCAGCGCGGCGATGTAGTCCGCGTAGCCTGCTTCGAGCTGGGCGAGCGTGGCCGCGCCGGGGCGGGGGGCGTCGTCGTCGATCCACGTCGCGGCGGGGTCGAGGCCGGCGCGCAGCCAGCCGAGCGCACGTGCGCCGCGGCCGGTGTTGATGTCGGCCGCGAGCCGGCCGATGCCGGAATCGTGCGCGAAACGATGGCTGCCGGCGAGCCAGACGACACAGTCGGCAAGCGGCGCGGTTTCGTCGGCGAGCCTCGGCAGCGCGGTTTCAGGCACGCCGGCAAGGGCCGCGAGCCGTTGCGCGGTGGCGGCGCGGAAGCCGCGGGTGGCGGTGAGTTCGCTGAACACGGCGCCGGCTTCGACGGCGGCGAGCTGGTCCTTGTCGCCGAGCAGGATCAGCCGCGCGCCGGGCGGCACGGCGTCGAGCAGGCGGGTGGCGAGCGCGAGGTCGAGCATGGAGGCTTCGTCGATCACCAGTACGTCTACGGCCAGCGGGTTGCCGGCGTGGTGGAGGAAGCGGCCGGGTTCGGCGGTGGCGCCGAGCAGGCGGTGCACGGTGTGGGCGGCATCCGGCAGGCGGGCGCGCAGTTCCGTGGGCAGGGCCGCCGCGCGCTGGCGCAGGGCTTCGAGCATGCGCGCGGCGGCCTTGCCGGTAGGGGCGGCGAGCGCGACGCGCAGGCCGGGTTCGCGCGCCAGCAGGCAGCCGAGCAGCGCGGCGACAGTGGTGGTTTTGCCGCTGCCGGGGCCCCCGGAGATGAGGGTGAGGCGGTTGTGCATGGCAAGCGCGGCGGCGAGTTTTTGCCAGTCCGGCACGGTTTCGCCTTCCGCCGTGGCTGCACGCGGGGGAAAGAGCGCGTCGAGACGGGCGCGCAGGTCGTCATCGTCGGCTCCGGCCTGCATGGCGTCCGCTGGCTGTGCGGCGAGCGCACACAGGCGCTCGGCAAGGCGGCGTTCGAGGTCGAAATGGCGGCGCAGGTACAGGCGGCCAGCGGCGTCGAGCACCAGCGGGTGTGGCGCGGCGTGGTCCATGCGGGCGGCGTCGGCGACGATGCCGCTGGCGAGCAGGTGTTGGCGCAGCGTGGCGCTGGCTTCGCCGTCGTCTGCGATCAGGTCGTCCGCCATCAGATCGAGCGGCTGGCAGACGTGGCCGTCCGCGGTGGCAAGCGCCAGACGCCATGCGGCTTCGCGCAGCACGGGTAGTGTGTGTGCCGGCGCACCGGCCGCTTGCGCCCATTGCACGGCGTGGGCGGCGAAGCCGGTGGCGAGGTCGTGCCGGGGTAGCGCGAGGGGGTTCATGCCGGTTGCTCCGTGGCGGCGAACAGCCGGTCCAGCGCGGCGATGCTCGATGCCGGCGGGCGGTGGCGGAAGACGCCGGCGGACATCTCGCCGGCAGGCGCCTCGCCATCGGACACCTCACCATCGAACGCCTCGCCGATGCGCCAGCCCGGCCGCACGCCGCGCACGAACAGGTAGAGCACGCCGCCGAAGTGGCGTTCGTAGTCGTAGCCGGGCAGGCTGCGGCCGAGGTGGCGGTGCAGCGCGAGGGTGTAGAGCAGGTGTTGCAGGGGGTAGCCGTGGGCGTGCAGCGCCGCTTCCAGCCGTGGCGGGGCGTAATCCGCCGGGCGGTCGCCGAGGTGGTTGGATTTCCAGTCGAGGACGAAGAAGCGGCCACCGTGCTCGAATACGAGGTCGATGTAGCCTTTGAGGTAGCCGCTGAGCGGGGCGAAGGCGAGCGGCGGTACGCGGTAGCCGTGGGCGGCGAGCCAGGCGTCGAGTTGTTCCGCGCCGAGTCTGGGCGCGGGCCGGTGGAAGGCGAGTTCGACGAGCCGGCGCGCGCGCGGAACATCCGCCAGACGCAGGCTGCCGCCGAGCGGCGCGGCGCTTACGTCCGCAAGCAGCCGGCGCAGCATGCGCGGCAAACGTTGGACGGACTCTTCTTCGCTGACGTCGGCGAGCCGCTGCGGGTGTTCGGCCAGCGTGGCGGCGATGGCGGGCGCCCAGGTGGTTTCGTCGGTGAAGTCGGCCTGCTCGAACAGGGCATGGATGCAGTCGCCGGCTGCGGGGCCACGCGGAAAGCGCAGGATGTCGTCGGCCGCGGGTGACAGCGCATCGCTCTCTTTGCCGCTCTCCCCTTCCCCTGGCGCATCACTTCTGGCCGCGCGTTGGTCGATGGCGCTTGCCTGGGCGTCGTGGTCGCGTGCCTCCTCCACATCGCCCGTATTTTTCTCTCGCGAGCCCTCCCCTCGTGCCCCCTCCTCGCGCGCACCGGCGATCAGCGCGCTGAAGCTGCCGATGCGCCAGCCTGGAGGGATGGTCGGTGGTTTCTGCGCGGCGGGTTTGGCGGCATGCGCGTCGGCGGGCGGCAGGGGCGTGCCGCCGCCGTCCGGCAGATCTTCGAGCAGCATGGCCGGCACACCGCCAAGCGTGCCTGCCGTGGCGGCAAGCTGGCGCCAGTGGGCGTCGATTTCGGCCGGCGCCATTTTGTGCGCGTTCCACGCGGTTTTGTCCATGCCGCCACCGGCCGTCATCCAGTTGAGCAGGCCGCGGCCGCTTTCGGTGTGGCTCGATCCGGCCTTGGTCGGTTTGGCATAGCAGCCGACGACGAGGTAGCAGCGGTGGATCGCGCGCGTGAGCGCGACGTAGGTCAGGCGCATGTCCTCGGCCTGGCGTTCGGTCTTGCGCTGCGCGTCGATGTCTTTGTCCGCCGCCGCGTCACGGCGGTAGTCGAGGACGAGGCGGTGGCCGTCGTGCCATGCGCGCATCGGCCCGCCGCCGCCCCGGGCGGGATGGTTGTCGAACAGGAAGGGGCAGAACACGATGCCGTATTCCAGCCCCTTGGCGCGGTGGATGGTGACGATGCGCACGAGGTTGCGGTCGGATTCCAGCCGCAGTTGCGCGGCTTCGCTGCCGATTGCACTGCCATCGCTTTCGCCGCCGTCGCCCTCTTCGCCGCTGCCCTCCGCGCGGCGGGCGGAAAGAAAGCGCAGCAGCGCCTCGGGGGTGGCGCGGTCGGCCTGTTGCAGCAGTTCGGCCAGGTGCGTCAGGTTGGTGAGCCGGCGTTCGCCGTCGGCGCGGGCGAGCAGGCGGGCGGCGATGTTCTCGTCCGCCATCCATTGCCGCAGCATGACGCCCAGGCCGCGCGCGAGCCAGGTTTCGCGCCAGCCGGCGAAGCGTTCGAGCACGGTGGCGAGCGCCGCGTCGTCGCCGGCGAGCCGCGCGAGGCTGGCGGCATCGCGCCCCATTGCGACGGTGGCGAGAGCCGCCAGCGCATAGCCTCGGTGCGCCGGTTCGTTTACCGCGCGCAGCACGCATTCGAGTTCTTCGGCGTCGTCGCTGTGAAAGACGCGGGCCTGCGACAGTTCGACGCTGCCCACGCCGACGGCGGCAAGCGCGCGGCGCATGCGCGCGCCCTGGCGGTGGCTGCGCACCAGCACGGCGATATCCGCGGGGGCCAGCGCGCGGTCGCCGATGCGGATTTCCTCCGCCGCGCCGGCGGCGAGCAGGCGGGCGATTTCGGCGGCGCTGGCGGTGGCGGCGCGGGCCAGCGCGGCTTC
>JAVBSY010000040.1:0-6590 GCA_031556475.1 Azoarcus sp. | reverse complement strand
ACCGAGCGGAAAATCGAACGGATCGTTGCGATCCTTGCTGGAGTCGAACTTGACGCCGTCGGTCAGCCAGCCGGTGTAATGCACCGATACCATGCTGCCCTTTTCGGCCACATCGCCGCTGCCCGCCTCCAGGTCTTCGATGACGAGGCCGCTGTCGGTCACAGTGGAGGAAGAGGGGGTGGATTGGGTCATGAAAAATCTCCCGTGCAAAAGCGAAAAAGGAAAAGCGCGATTCTAGCCGCCCCGCCGCCGTCGGCTGGCGAACTTTTCGCGGAATTTCGCCACCTTCGGCGCCACCACGTACTGGCAATATGGCTGATCGCTGTGATTCGCGTAGTACTCCTGGTGTTCGACTTCCGCCGGCCAGAACGGCCCGGCACGTTCCACGCGGGTCACGATGGCATGTGGAAAAACACGCGCCTCGCCCAATTCCTCGATCAGCGCCAGCGCGGTATGCAGTTGCTCGTCGCCGACGACATAAATCATCGAGCGGTACTGGGCGCCAATGTCGTTGCCCTGACGATCGAGCGTCGTGGGATCGTGAATGACGAAAAAAATCTCCAGCAGATCGCGGTAGCTCACCCGCACCGGATCGAACTCGATCCTCACCACCTCGACGTGCCCGGTACCACCGGCGCACACCTGCCGGTAGGACGGCGATTCGACACGCCCGCCGCTATAGCCCGACGCCACCGAGGCAACCCCGTCGACCTCGCGGAACACCGCTTCCAGGCACCAAAAACAACCACCGCCCAAAATGGCGGTTTCCAGGCCGCCTCCGGCCACTACATCATTCACTGTCCGCGTCATCACACACCTCCCAGACCATCTCCACCGCGTTCTGCCTACCCGCTCCGCCCTCCCGTCTTAAGACAGCGCGGCGCGCGCTTCATTCAACGGAAAGAAAAGGTGTAATACAAATCGAGGGCGTTGTCCGCGCCCGCGCGCGCCACCACCGCCACGCGACGACTCAACTGATAACTGAGCTTGACCAGCGCCTCGGCGTCCCCCAGGCTGTGCTCGAACGACATGGTCAGGTCGGATGACAAACGCTTGCCCAGCGACAATACCTGCTCGTTCATCGACGCCGGATCGCCCGTCGCGATCGAACCGCTGCCCACGACCCGGCTCGTCGCCGTGCGCGAACCGGTGTTGAGATCGCCCCGGCCGAACGAAACCGTGTCGAAACCCAGGCTGCGCGTCAGTTGATCGGCCATGCCACCACCCAGCAGCGCCTGTGCCGCCGGCAACAGCATGGCGAGATCGCCGCCCTTGTCTCCGCCGGTATCGGGTCCGCGGCCAAGCACCATCCACGACAATTTCTCCGTATCCGGCACCGACGGTTCCGACACCAGATGCACCTGCGGCCGCCGCGCGGTGCCGGTAATGGACACCCCCGCTTCCACCGCCAGGCCCTTGCGCAGCGCAACGACATTGAGCGCCGGATTCTCCAGCGAGCCATCGAACGTTACCATCCCGCGCTCGATGCTCAACTGCTGACCGTAGCCGCGGTACGTACCGCCCTCGGTCGCCACCGAACCGGTAGCGTTCAGCGTCTGCCCAGGCTGCTGGCGCAGACGCAACTCGCCACTGAGCCGGGTATCCACCCCCAGGGCCGACAAATACAACGCCTTGCCGAGCCCGACGCGAACATCGGCGGTGATGGCCAGCGCCGTTTCGCCCGCTTTCTCGTCGCGTCCAAGAATGACTACATCGTCCGACAGACTGGGCGGCGCCGATGCGGCCATTTCAACGTAGCCGGCGTCGGCACGAAAATCGGCATCGAGATCGAGCGTCGTCCATGTAGACCGCGCCGACCCCTTGCCGGACACGATCAACCAACGATCCGCACGCTGCAGCAACGGCAAGCGGTCGGCAGCGAACTCGAAACGGCCCTCGCCGGATTCCAGCGCCAACTCGCCGCTCGACTTCAGCGTACCGGGCGTCGCGGTCAGCGCCGCCACGGGAATCCGCTTGTCGGGTGGCGTTACCCGGTTGGCCGAGGAAAAATCGAACCGCACCAGGCGCAGGTGGTCGCGGTCGAATTCAGCCAGCAATTCACCGCCGGACAACACCAGCCCCTGATCCGCCAGCATCACCTCCAGGCCACTGCCGTCGATACGCCCGCTTGCCCGCGGATCGGCCAGCGTGCCGGCGATGGAGAAACCCGCCTCGACGCGGCCCGCCGTATCCACGTTTTCCCGCAGCAAGCGCCCAAGCCAGGCAATCGACGGCATATCGAGCCGCGCCGATCCCGTCAGCGGCGCATCCGGCGCCACGCGCCAGCCACTGCCGTCCCGCTCCGCCTGCACACTGGCCGTGCCGGACAACTCACCGGCCTCCGTGCCGCGCGCAGCCAACGACACGGTAAGACGACTGGCGCGCGCCGTCAGCCGCGCTTCCAACTCCTCCAACCCCAGGCGCGTGGCAAGCTCGCCTTCCACCCTTATATCGCCCGACTCGCGGAACACGCGCGCATCGCCCTCGATCGTATCGGCCAGCCGCACATTCCATTCCGCCCCCAGCACCAGCGGCCCGCGCCGTTGGCGGTTGCCGGTATTGCCACCGGTACTGGCACCACGCGCCGAATCACGCCTGGAGTCCCGCCCGAACCCAACGGCAAGCCCGCTGAGCGAACCGCTGAACACGCTTTGTGCCGGCGACCAGCGGGTTTCCACAAGACGAACGTGCCCCTGCTCGCCGGCATTGAGTTCCGCCGTGCCCAGCCGCACCAACGACGGGCTCAATTCCAGTTCCGTCGGTGCCGACAAGCTCAGCTTCAAACGTCCATCGGTATCGAACCGTGCCAGCCGGCCAAGCCAATGCGGCGTAGCACTGCTGATGTCGGCACCGCCCTCCAGGCGCACTTGCAGCGCATCGTGTGCCGGCCCGGCGGCGGCATGCGTGGCGGCAAAATCGACCACGTGCGCACTACGCCGGCCACTGACGCTCAAGCGCGCGGCGTCGATCTGCTCGCCGCTTTCATCACCGTCACCGGTGCGTATACCGCTCGCCCCCAGTGCGAAAGTGAACGCACCGTCCGCGCCCGCCTCCAGCCACCCCTGGCCATTGGCCCCGGCCACGCGCACACCGCCCGGCAGGCGCAGATTCTGCGCGTAGAGCCGCAGCGAACCGGCAGGCTCCGCCAGCGTGCCGGCAAACACGCCATCCACATCGGCGCGGCCGCCAAAACCATAGCCGATGGCATCGAGCGCCGGCGCTGCAATGGCGACTTTCAGCGCATCACCCTCACCGCCCCACGCCCCGTTCGCCGTCACGCGGTTACCGCCCACATCGAGCATCAGATCGATGCCGGCGAGGCGCGTACCATCCAGCTCCACATGCCCTTTCCCCGCCGCTGGCCGATCCTGGAAACGGCTTTCAACCAAAGCGAAATCGGCCGCCAGTTGTGGCGATTCGCCCAGGACGCCACGACCGTCCACATCCAGATTGAGCTTCGCCTGCGGCGCGGACGGATACAGCGCGCGCGGATTCGCGTCGCGCAGGTGCAAAGCGGCACGGAAATGCCGTTCCGGCTGCGGTTTACCTTCATCGTGAACGACAGCATCCGCGACAAAGACTTCACCCTCGCCGTCAATCCGCGCAACACCCGCACGCAGCGCCAGCTTCACCGTCTGGCGGTTTTCATCACCCTCGGCATCGAGCGCGCCTGCCAGCACCTGCCGCGGCAAACGCGTATCGAGCCGCGCGGTGTCGATGTCTTGCAGACGCAGCGCCGCCGTCAGCCGTCCAAGCGCGGAAGCGGGAACAGAAACGGAAACAGCATCGCCGGCGGATTTGCTGCCGGATTCACCACTCGATTCACGATCAGGCTGGCCGTCGGACTTACCGGCGGAATCAATGGCAGACCCGCCATCGGGACGCCACGCCAGCCGGCCTTCGATATGCCCACCACCGATGGTGCGCAGATCGAACCCCTCCACCGCCACCTCGTCCGCACGCCACTGCAAGTTGCCCACCACCCGCTCGACCGGCAGCCCGCCTTGATTCAGTGCCGCGGGTTTGCGATTGACGATGCTCAACGGCCCGGCCAACACCATGGCGCCATCGGCCGCCGCCATCTCCGCCAACGCGGCCTCGATGCGCAACGCGGCGGCAGGCGCAGCGGCGGCAAAACGCGCGGGGTCGATCTCGTCGACGCTGATATTCAGCCCCCGCAACGGCAGCGGCGCGAACGGCGCGGCATCGACCTCAGCCTTGCCGGCAAGATGTGCGCCATTCGATCCCGCGCCCTGGGCCTCGGCCCGCAACCGGGGCGCGAGCAGATCGCCGCTTGCGGCTACCTCCGCACGGTAGTCGTAGCCCGCATGCTTGCCCGTCAGTACTGCGTTGGCGTCGAGTACGAACGGCTTGGCAGCGGCGATTTCCCCGGTCAGTTCGACATGGTTGGAAGTCGCACCAATAGGCAGATCGGCCGCAAGGCGCTCGACCCGATGCCGCTGCCCATCGCTATCGGCGCGCCCGCCAAGCGCAGAGAGAGAAAACACCTCCGCGCCGTCTATCTCGCGCACGGCCAAACGGCCGACTTCGATCCGGTCGACCTCGACCGCCAACGGCAAATCCAGACTTTCCGGCGCGGCAACAGGCGCCGATTCTGCATCAGGCCGATACGCTACGTCGATGCCATCCACGGCCACGCTATCGACCGCCAAACGCCCACCGAAAAGCGCCGAAGGCCGCCAGTCGAGCGCCACCCCATGCACATCGACGCGCAAATCCGCCGTTTCCCAACGCAGCGCGTCAAGCCGCAGCGGTCCGAGCAGGCGGCCACTTGGCGCACTCGCCTGTAAACGGCCGCCGCTGACAGCTTCCGCCGTAGCGAACAGCACGCGCAACCCCGTTTCGGTCGCTGCCAGCCAAGCCGGCAACGCAACGAGCACGGCCAAAAGGGTCGCCAACCAGCCGGTGCGCCGCCAACGCCTTGTACGAATCGGTTTGATTTCGCTATCAGCTTCGCTCATCAGCATCCACCCGGATCACGGTATGCCCATTCCGCCGCGTCAAACTAAAGCCTCAAGAAATCCGCGAGCTTATCCTTGGTGTATTCACCGAAGAGGCGAGAGCCCGCCGAATTGAAATGAAGGTTATCGCCATACAGTAACGTGCCGTCATAGAAAGGTGCATCCTCGAAGAAACCACTATGGCTCAAGTCGATAAAACGCCCTGCCGGATATTGTTCAACCAAGTTTGCCACCGTCCGATTCGCCTGTTCCCAACCATCTGCCCGTTCGTAGACGGGCAACGACAGCCCGATTTGATTGAGACGGTAAATTCTGTACGGGTCATGCCTGAAGCGGGGCGGCTGCGCCAATACAAAAATGGTCTGTTTGCGCTCCTCCGCCTTTTCCAGCAAGAGTTTGAGCGATTCGAGAAAACTGCTCCTCCCCATGTGGCCTTCCCAATTTCCCGCCACGATCACCAGCCCCGGCTGCTCGATCAGGGGCGCGACCGCGGCCGCCTGCGCCACGCACCAGGCCCGCACCGTTTCGTAAGCCTGTGCGCTATCGTAACCGGGCAATGGCAGACACCCCGCCGTGGTGATCGACAGCACCTTGAATTTATTGTAACCACCGACAACATCGAAAAAATAATTCAAATGCGCCGCCAGACTGTCACCAACGAATAGGGCACTGTTGGCGCTGTGCAAATCTCCACGATAACAGTTACCGGTTATCTTGTTGAAGCACATGCTATCGTCAACATAAGGCTCGTTTGGCAAAGGCGTAACGAGCTTTTTATTGAACCCTCTGGAAAAAGACACCACCACCGCCAGAACAACAAGCAATACGGCGTACTTCAGTACGGTTTCAGGAAAAACCCGGTTTATCCGGAAACCTTTCTCGATCCAACGATAAGAACAATAGGAAAGCACAAGCGTCAGCAACGAAAACAACGCCAAGCTTGCCATATCGAGCTGGTAATCACCGTGGATATAACGAATTGCCGCCAGAACCGGCCAATGCCATAAATACAAGGAATAGGAAAGATCGCCGACCCAAACCATACCCCTGGCCGACAACAAACGGCTGACAACACCGCCCGGCGCCGCGATCAACAGCGCCGCGCCAAGACAGGGAAACAGCGCGACGACACCGGGAAAAGCGGTCGCCTCGTCGATCGATACCATGCTGGCCGCGATCAGCAACACTCCGCTGATTCCCAGCACATGGCCGGCAACAGGCCCCACACGCCTGATCGGCCCGATCAACGCGATGCAAGCACCGATACAGAATTCCGGGACCCTGCCCAGTAGGGAAAAATAAATGCCGCCCCGCTCGCCGACAATATAGAGCCGATGACAGGCGTAGGCCGTCAACGCAACGACGGTCAGCGGGAAAAAGATTTTCTGCCAACGCAACGGCATGAAAATGATCGCCAGCGGCAGAAAGAAATAAAACTGCATCTCGACTGCCAACGACCATGTGTGTTGCAATGCCAGCTCATAGGCTACAGGCGAGAAGTAATCTACTGAATTGGCAAAATATATATTCGAGAAAAAATAAATCGCCTTGTGCAGGCTCGATCTGAAAAACCTGAAATCCGCCGGCGCCAAAATAACCGCCATAACG
>JAVBSY010000106.1:0-21530 GCA_031556475.1 Azoarcus sp. | reverse complement strand
CTCCTTGGCCCACGCCTCGATGTCGGAGAACTCGTCAGCGCTGCACAGCACCGCGCACACCGCGACCGTGAGCAACTCGGGCAAGTCGTGCCTGACCTGTCGGGCGCTGCGGGGATCGGATATCGAGACGAACATCTGCGTGAGCGCCATCACTTCCCTCGTCTTCATGGAAACTCCAAAAGACGAGAAAACTACACAATTCCCGCCGCCGTGAACAGCAGCTTCGTAAATGTATGACCGTAAACGCTATTTGAACGCCGTTTATGTCAGGTAGGTGCGATCGCCCTGGTTGCAGCATAAAGACCCGATGCCAGAACTGACAGTGCATCAGTATCAGTGTGGCCACCTGGGGACGCCGTTGGCACTGGTCAGCGGCAAGGGAGCCATCGACTGGCAGATCAGGCTTGATCCCTGGGGCAATGCCATCGACGAGCAGAACACCCACAACCTCTACCAGCCGATCCGGATGCAGGGGCAGCACTTCGATCCGAAATCGGGCATGCACTACAACCGGTATCGGTACTACGATCCAAAAATCGGCAGGTATGTGACTCAAGACTCGATCAGTCTGGAGGGCGGGATCAATGTCTATGTTTATCCGAATGATCCTAATACATGGGTTGATCCGGGCGGCCTATGGTCTGACATGCCCATTTTCAATGGGGCCGGGGTACGAGAATATGCATCTTTAGCCGCTCACAACGCCTCTACCCCTATTGGGCCAACGACTGCTGAGGCTTGCTACCGGCCACTACAGGGTTTCCCGTTCGCGGTGATTGGCATTGAACTTGATAAGCAACTCAACACGTTTATCGGACATGAGCATATTTTCTTTCCAGATGGAACGCATGTGGGGTATGGTCCACAGGGAATATTTGATCAAAATGAAGATCGCAGCAATTATTCTTCCTGCGAACCCCTTGGCGCCACAAAAGAAGAAGTCATGGAGGCAGTAGCGAATTTGAAACGAAGCGGCGAGTTTGAACCCAGTGATTACGGCATCCATCCACGCTGGCTGGGCGGCAATAATTGCCAGGATTTTGTGGATGCTGTCAGAAGAAGTATTTCTGGCAACACCAAAAAATAAATTCACTCTCATTAGTCAAGCCTGAACTTGTACCAGGTCAGGCCTTTGTGTGAGCAACATGAATTCCAGACAAAAGATTTCTGCCGCCATATTATTTATATTTGTGCTGTTCATTGCCATATCATCAGGATTCCTGAAGAAAATGGCTGTCTTTGCGGTAATTTTAAAAGATGCGCTTGATGGCTCATCACCTGTGATCGTATACAAAGGAAAGCCGGACAAGGTCTGGGAAAACGGCTTCGAGGCAACCATTCAGACAGAGTGCAACCGCCTTGTTGATCGAATGGTATTGGTATTGTTTGATCCCTACATCAAACCTTCTCAGCTCTCTGCTGATTCAATATATGGAACATCAAGCATAACAGTAGAGCAGAAAGGGAAAATATTTAAAAAAGAATTTAATTTGAATAATTACGGCATGAGACTGCTTGGCGATTTTGAAGATGGAAAATGGTCATCAAGAGGGAAATACGTAGGAGAATACCCAGCTATCGGTGGTTTTTTTTGTACCAATCAAGTGCTTAGCATACGGGTAGACAATCTAAACTTTGACCCAAGGGGCAATGATCTTACCCTGCAAGTAGAGCGATTTTTTGTGCATTAAAAACGAACTTCGCATTTTGTATCATTAAAACATCAATCCATTCAAGACATCAGATGAAGTAGACGCAAATGGTTCATGAGCCGCCTTTGAGTTTCCACTGATTAGAGATTCCCTGGAGAGGGAAAATAAATGAGGAAAGTATTTCGCGGAGCGCTGGCATTCTTTACGGGGGTGGTTTTTACACTGTTTTGTTTGTTTTTTATATGGCCGCAATACTCCGATTATCGAGCCATGGCAGAAACATACGGATGGATGAGTCAGCTAGAACCGCTTCAGAACGAAATCGAGAAGAAATTAGTTAACAAATTGCCCGTCGAAGAATTAGAGGAAAATGTTAAGCCAAAACCAGACGTTTTTAAAATAACCAGAGATGGAATAATAATTCTCAGAGGAGGCAGGGAAGGACAGGTTTTGGTGTTAATGCCACTATTTTCCAATAATGAAATAAAATGGATTTGTATCGGCGGTTCAAAAAACGCAACTCCTGCAAAATGCAAATAATGCGTCCTCTCATCGATCAGGGAAACTGCACATTTATGTCATATCATTTTCGCCCATTCAACAAAAATCATTCATGACCCATCTGCGTCGCCGGCTTCTAATCATAGCGAGCATATTCATAGCGGCAGGTGTGGTTTTCGTCGGTGGTGCAGGCGAGTTTCTGAGCCGCCCCGTACTGCATCCGGTTGGCGTTCCGCCGGCGCAATTGGCTGCTGAATCCTTTGTGCTTCCGGCTACACAGGGACGGATTGTGGCAGGTTGGATGGTCCGCGGAAAGCCGGGGGCGGGCGTCGTTCTTCTCCTTCACGGCGTGCGCAATGATCGACGCGAAATGCAAGGCCGCGCCGAATTTCTCGCCCGGCTTGGTTACTCGGTCGTACTGATCGACCTCCCCGCGCATGGCGAAAGTACGGCTGAACATATTACTTATGGAATCACCGAATCCGAGGGCGTCAAGGCCACGCTTGATTACATTGCCCGCGAATTCAAGGGAGAACGGGTTGGTGTTGTCGGCGTATCGCTCGGCGCGGCATCGCTGGTTCTTGCGAGACCCGATCCGGCGCCGGCCGCGATCGTTCTCGAATCCATGTTTCCGACGATAAATGAAGCGGTATCAAATCGGTTGCAACTCTATTTAGGCACATGGGCCAGACCGTTTTCACCGTTACTGCTTCAACAGTTGCCTTGGCGCCTTGGCATCCCCCTGGAGCAACTCTGCCCGATCGAAGCGTTGCCGGAATTGCATGCGCCGCTACTGATCGTATCCGGCTCTATCGACCGGCACACCACCGAGGCGGAGACCCGGCAACTTTTCGGCGCCGCAAACCAACCCAAGGAACTTTGGATCATCGAGGGCGCGGCACACGTCAACTTGTACCACTTCACCCCTCGCGAATACGAAGCGCGAATTTCCGCTTTTTTTGCCCAACATCTTCGCAATGGTAGTCCGATCTGAATTTACGCCCGCTCTCACCGGCACAACCCGTCGAGAACGATCACCCTCCCGACCGATACCCTTGCGCCAATAGCCAGCCTTGAAACAAGCTGCGCTGCGCATCGGGCAGATCCGCCAGCACTTGCGCCTCGGGTTCACTGCGCAGGCGCCGCAGCCAAGGTGCCAGTTCCAGGCCCTGCAAATGCCAGATTCCCAATGGTTGATCGGGGGTGAGGACTACCTCGGCTTCGTCCACCAGGCCGTCGCGCAGTACCGGTGCGCGTTCGATGCGCAGTGCCGCGAAATCGGCTGCCGCGTGGCTCGGCAGTTCGTCCGGCCAATTGCGTCGCGCTTGCCAGAATGGCTGTTCCGGCCACTGTTTTTCTTCGGCGTAAAAATCGCGGCCGATGCGGGCAAAGCGGAAAAACAGCGTTTCCACCCGCCGTTGGTGAAAGAGCCGTGCCAAGACGGCACGCTCAGGTGCGCGCAGCAGGGTGTTGATGACGGCTGGCGCTTGCAGCGCGGAAGACAGCGACTGGAAGATGCCGTTGCCGGATAGCGGATCGACCGCCATCGCCGCGTCGCCGACGCGGATCCAGTTATCGCCACAGGCGTCCTGGCACAGGATCGCCGTGCTGGTGCGCGCGTGCAGTTCCAGTCCGGTTTTTTCCGCCGCCTCGAAAAAATCCTGGGCCAGCGGTGATTCGGCGCGGCGCATGCGACAGTAGTCGAGCAGGTGCTCTTTGTCCGGCAAGGCGCTGGTGGCGACATCCAGGGTCAATTGCCAATAGCTGCGGCCGTCAGCCATGCGCGCCATCCAGGCCCAGCCGTCGGGCAGGCTTTCCGCTGCACTGGACATGGGGCCGGGCTTTCCGCGCCAGCGGCTGAGCAGGCCGAGCGTTTCCGGGCCGCGCAGGGCCTTGCCAGGCGCATCCTGTTGCGCCAGCGGCGCTTGGCGGCCGCGGGCTTCGACGAGGAAGTCCGCATGCAGCACGGTTGCATCTTCCAGGCCGACCCGATGCCCCGCCGCGGACGATTCGACCGTCGCCACGCGCCCTTCGATGAGCGGAACATCCGCCGCGCGCAGATCTTCGCGCAAGGCTTGATCGAATACCGGGCGGTCGATCAGAAATTCGACGTTCCGCTCCTGCTGCCCGCCATTCCAGCGTGCCAGCCGTTGCGAAGCCGTGGTGGCGCACGCTGCCGCCTGCGCCAGGCCGGCGTGGCGCAGGCCATCGAGCACGCGCGCGGAGATCCCCTCCACCGCGGCGAAACGCCGCCACGCGCTTACCACCCGAACGCCATATCCCAGTCGCCGCAAACCCACGGCTACCGCCACGCCGGCGGGGCCGGCGCCAAGTACGAGAATTTCGCTCATCCCTACCCTTTCGAATCCATTTGTTCGGCAAGGCGCGGTGCGCACAGGCGCCTCAACCTTGTCTCATGGCTGTCTCAAAATGCAACATCGTTTCCATTTAATCGGCTACGAATAGCGCCAATAACCCTTCTTTTCCGTGCAATTGCGCGTTGAAAACGGAATGGCGCGCTTTTTGCGGTAAACCCTCAGGATGGCCTGGAAAGCAGCTTCGCCCTCGTTGCCTGTCTGGCTGCAAGCCTTCCCGCGCATGAAAGCATTACGACAAGACCCGCCCCCGAAGCGGGCAAGAATCACGCCAAGCATCGAAAGATCCATAAGAACCAGGAGACATTATCGATATGTATGCACGACGAGTTCATGAATTGCTGCGCCCGGCCCGTGCGCTGATGGTGACCGGCCTGTGCGGGCTGGGCAGCCTTTCCGCGCACGCCTACGAGTTGTACAAGCAGGACGACACGGTACTCAATGCCGATTTCGAGGGGATGTTCGGCGCCATGCACAGCCAGAAAAGCTATGCCACCGCCGGCAATACCGAGCAAGGCAGCGTCAGTTGGCGCGAGGCGTATGCCAAGTATGGCATCAGCGGCGCCCTGGGGCTGGGTGATGCCGGCAGCCTGTACGGCAAATTCAATCTGCTCAGCTCCGGCACCTGGGGCGATGGCGATGCAGCCAACATCAGCGGCGGTGGCGAGCGGCGCACGTCGATCGAGGATGCCTACGCGGGCTGGCGTTCCGGCAGTCTCTTTCCAATGCTGGGCGAAGATGGCGTGGATATTTCCTTCGGCCGCCAGTCGGTGATGGTGGGCGACGGCTTTTTGATCAACGGCGATGCGATCAATGCCGGCGACGGCCAGTTCGGCAAGGAGTTCGACCGCGGCGGCGCTTATTACATCGCTGCGCGCAAGGCGTTCGACAAGACGGCGGTCATCCGCCTGGGCGGCAAGGAAGGCTGGCGTGGCGATCTGATGTGGCTGAAGTCCGACAACCGCGTCCAGGCCAATACCGAATTATCCGTGGCCGTTCTCGAGCACGTCGCCGCGCCGGGCACGCTGGGGCTGACCTGGATACACGGCATCGACGTCGATAAGCGTTACGCCGTCATTCCGTCGCGCCTCGAACGCGAGGGGATGGATACCGTGAGCCTGCGCGGGGCCGGCAGCCTGGGGGTGGAGAACCTGAATCTTTCCTTCGAATACGCCAATCAGGAACTGGATCACAGCCACGAAAGCGGCTGGTATATGGAAGGTTCTTGGACCTTCGCCGACGCACCGTGGAAGCCGACCGCCACTTATCGCTACAGCCGCTTTTCCGAACTGTACGATCCGTTGTTCTACGGCTTCAGCCGTGGTTTCGGCACGTGGTTCCAGGGTGAAGTGGCGGCCAACTACGCCGGCCCGCTCAGCAGCAATGCAGGGGTTCACCACATTGGCCTGACCGCCACGCCGCACAAGGATATCGCGCTGGGCGCGCTGTATTTCAACTTCCATACGCTGGACAAGAGCCTCGGTGAGCAAAGCGGGCAGGAACTGGATCTGTACCTGGTGTGGACAGCCAACGCACATCTGCAAGTCGGCCTGCTGGGCGGTCTGTACAAACCCAAGCGCAGCGCGGACGAGGGCGGCACCCAGTTGGGCAGCAACTCGACGAACCCATACATGCAGTTGACGATCATGACGACGTTCTGAAAAACGCCGCAGCGGCGCCTGACGAGGATCGAGGCTTGGGGGGTTGAAGGCCCGGGCACCGTCTTCGGCGCCCAGCGGCAATTCAGCCCTGTCGAGCCTGCTCGAGCCCGGTTTTTCTTTCCAGGCCGCGATAGTGCGCGCCTTCGCGCATTCGCTGCAGCAGCCAATCGTTGGATGCCTCCGGGTGGGCGCTCAGCAAGGCGGCCAGATGTCCACTGAATGCCGCGCACCCCTGGCTGGCGCCGGCATGCCCGGCGCATTCGCCGCTCACCGCCGCGGCGAAATCGGCCTGCAGGCTGTGCAGCCAGGCCCATTCATGCGCCGCGCAGCGCGCATCGCCGGTGACGCGAACCACGTCCGGGTAGTGTGCGGGAAACACCGGCGCACCACGCGCCGGGCTGGAAGCACAGATCAACACCCCGTCGGACAGCAAGCCGGTACAGGCCGCCTGCAGAATCGGCCTGCCCCGGCGTACGCCCAGACTCAGATTGACCAGACGCACTCCGCGCCCGCGCAGCCAGCGCAGCGCGGCGGCAATTTGCAGCGGACTGGTGATGCCGCGATGATCGAACACCTGCGCCACACTGAAGCGCGCGGACGGCGCACGCGAGGCAACGGCTTGCAGCACAGCGCTGCCGTGGCCGAGTGCGTCGTCGATCGGGTCGCCTTCGGCCACATCTTCGTCGGTCAGCCAAAAACGACGCGACGCGACGACAAGCGCCGCCTGCGCGGGCGCATAACCGCTATCGACGATACCGATGTGCGGCCCGCTACGCATGCTGGCCTCGAACATGCGGTCGGCGTGCCTCATCCCCGCTTGCCAATGCCTCGGCAGTACGGACCGACAAACGCCCGTCCACCAGTTCGAAACGCAGATCAGCCTCGGCCAGCGTAGACGGGCGGTGGCTGATGAGAATGCGCGTGCGCCCGGCAAACAGGCGGTCGATGGCGGTGATGACTTCGCGCTCGGTGGTTTCATCCACCTGCGAGGTGGCTTCGTCGAGCACGAGAATCAGCGGATTCTGCAACAGCGCGCGGGCAATGGCGATGCGCTGCTTCTGCCCGCCGGAGAGCTGCTGTCCACGCTCACCCAGCGGGCTGTCCAACCCTTCCGGCAGGCTGACGATCAGGTCGTCGAGTTGCGCCAGCGCGGCGATCCGGGCGATTTCCTCGCGGCTCACGCCAGGCGCACCGTAGCTCAGGTTGTCGGCCAGACTGCCGCGGAACAGCACGATATCCTGGCTGACCACGGCGATATGCCGGCGCAGTTCGAGCAGATCCAACTCGCGCAGATCCGTGCCGTCGAGCAGGATGCGCCCTTCATCGGGATCGTAAAAGCGTTGCAGCAGGTCGATCAGCGTCGATTTGCCAGCACCGGACGGTCCGCTCAAGGCCACTTTCGAGCCGGCCGGGATTCTCGCCTCGATACCGCACAGCACGGGCCGGGCACGGCCGGAGTGGCTGAAACCGACCGCCTCCAGGCGCAACTCGCCCACCGCCGGCATCGGCTGCGGCTGCGCTGGCGTTTGCACGCCGGCTTGCTCGCCGCGCAGTTCCATGACCCGGCCCAGGCTCACGCTCATGCGCTGCATCGCCACGTACAAGCCGAGCAGGCTTTGCACCGGACCAATGGCCATGCCCAGGTAGGTGGAAAAGGCGATCAGCGAGCCAAGCTGCCACTGCCCCTGCACCACCCAGTAGCCGCCAACCAGAAAAGCGCTGGCGCGCGACAGGGACATCAAGGTACCCGGCACCGCCTGGGTGAAGAATTCGGTAAGTTGCAGGCGCAGCAATTGGCCCATATAGCCGCTCCCCAAGCCTTCGAGCCGCTGCGCCTCGCGCGCCTGCTGGCCGGCGGACTGGATGAACTTCATCGCCGGCAGCGTTTCGACGAAGAACGACGACATGTCGGCCGAACGTTCGCGCAAGCTGCGTGCCTCGCGTTCGACCTTGCGCCGCATCCACCTCAACCACAGCACGTCCAGCGGGATCAGCAGCGCGGCCAGCAGCGACAGTTGCCAGGACAGTGCCAACAACAGCGCCAATGCGCCGATCAGGCCGATCGCGCTGGATACCGCCGAGAACAGCGAATCCACGGCGAAGCGCTGAATTTCGGCAACGTCCCCGTCGAGCCGCGACATCAGGTCGCCGATGCGACGCCGGCCGAAAAAGGCTGGCGACAGGGTTTGCAGGTGCCGGTACAGCGCATCGCGCAGCGCAAACAGGATGCGCCCCGAGAGCCGCGTATGCAGGTAGCGGCTAAGCCCGGACAAGGCCGTGCCAAACAAGCCAGCGGCAATCATCGCCACCGCGATCAGCGCCAGGCGGGGAAAATCGCGGGCGAGCAAGCCGTCGTCGATCAGCAGCTTGGTCAGCCAGGGTTGCGCCAACACCAGCAGCGAAGCGCAAAACGACAGGCCGAGCAGGCCGAGAACGGCCCAGCGGTGCGGCCGAACAAAGCCGTACAGCCAATCCAGCGCTTCCCGCAACGCACGCGGGTCGTCGCTGTCGATCAAACGGGCGATGAACATCAGTCGCGCAATTGCTTGAGCTTGCGGTACAGGGTGGCGCGGCTGATACCCAGGGCATCGGCGGCGGCGGAGACGTTGCCCTGATAACGTTCGAGGGATTGGCGGATCAACTCCAGTTCATTCTCACGGATGCGCCCGCTTTGCGGCCGCTCGCGCGCGCTCAATTCGTCGAGCATGCTATCGGGCAGATGTTCGAGGCCGACGCGCTGTTCGTCTTCCTCGCGCATCGCCAACGCGGTGCGCAGCACCATCTCCAACTGGCGAATGTTGCCCGGCCAGTGGTAATCGATGAACAGTGCAACCAGTTCTTTATCCGGGCGTACTTCCGGCGCACCGAGCTTGCCCAACAGGCCGACGATCAGTTCGCCGATATCTTCGCGCTCGCGCAAGGCGGGCAAGCGCACGCTGATGCCATTGATGCGGTAGTAAAGATCCTCGCGGAACTGTTTCTCCTCCACCAGTTGCCTGAGATCGCAGTGCGTCGCGCAGATCAGCGCGATATCGATATCCCGCTCCTCGCCCGCGCCCAGCGGCGCCACCTTGCGCTCCTGCAACACGCGCAACAGGCGCGCCTGCAAGGCTAGCGGCATGTCGCCGATTTCGTCGAGAAACAACGTTCCGCCGTGGGCCTGCTGCAAACGGCCGACCATGCCGCCACGCCGCGAGCCGGTGAAAGCGCCCTCGCGGTAGCCGAACAGTTCCGACTCGATCAAGGCCTCTGGAATCGCGGCGCAATTCACCGCGACGAACGCTTTGTCGCTGCGCGCGCTGGATTGATGCAACGCGCGGGCCAGCACTTCTTTACCGCTACCGGTTTCGCCCAGCAGCAAAACCGGCAGGTCGTTGATCAAACCCCGCCGGGCCATGCCCAAAGTCCGCGCGTAGCGCGCATCGCTACCGGCGATCGATTCCAGGTTGGGCCCGGTCTGCAGTGTTTTCCCTGTCGCCCGGCCAGGCGCTGCGACAACAAGGCTGCGCGGCGGCGCTTGCAAGGTTTTATAGAAATACTCGCCCTTCGGAGTCTGCCAGCCGCCAACATCGCCATGCTGCAAACGGCTCAGCAACTGCCTGCCGCCCGCCCCCAGCAAGGCCTCACAGGAGCGGCCCAGCACGGCCTCGCGCGACACGCCGAGCAACTGGCAGGCCTGCGTGCTGACTGCCAGCACTTTGCCTTCCGGGCTCAGGGCCACCAGCCCCTGCCAGGGCGAATCGAGGTATTGCCGGCGAAAATGGAAAGCCAGCACGATCTGCTTCGGATAAGTGGCGGCGAACAGGCGGCTTTCGATCTGGCTCGCGGCCATGCTGAGCAGCGACAGGCTTTCCTGCGGACCGGCCAGGGGGCCTTCGCGGGTCAGATCGAGCACGCCGAGCAGGTGCCCTTGCGGGCCGGCAATCGGCACCGAGGTACAGGAAAAGCGCGTCAGAACATCCAGGAAATGCTCGCCGCAATCGATCTGCGTCGCTCGTCTTTCCACCAGCGTCGTGCCCAGCGCGTTGGTGCCGCATGCGGCTTCGCTCCAGCAGGCGCCCTGAGTCACGCCTTCCAGGCCATTGCGCCGCAGGCGTTCGTGCGCGCCTTCCACCAGGAGAATATTGGCATCGGCATCGGTCAGGATGATCAGGCCGTCGCTTCCCTGATAGCGTTGCAAATAATCCAGTTCGGGCGCAGCCGCATCCAACAACAGCCGATTGGCCGCCAACAGCGCTTCCAGCCTGGCTCCGCTTTCCAGACGCGGATCGTCGGTACGGCCGCAATCCAGGCCATGCTTGAGGCTGCGCCGCCAGGACGCCTCGATTTCCCTGCGCAGCACACCGGCAGGTACATCTCCGCGCTGCTGCAGCAACGCACGGGCGCGCTCGGTTTCAAACAATAGATCGCTGTTCGCTGTTCTCGTTATCGTCATCGCGTACCGCTCCAGGCCATCCGGCCACTTGTCTCCTAAACCCTCCATCCGCGCAACGATTGAATCGTGCGCTGGACACGACTATTTACATTCCTGCCCGCCCTCCGTAAAGGGGGTACGAAAAACCATACTCCTTCCATGGTGCAACACCAAGACTGTGCTAGCCGCTTTTGTATGCTTTCTTATCCGTACCCGCGCTGGCTATACTCGCTCCTCCATTTTGCGGAGGAGATCACGTCATGAAACTCGAAACCATCGCCGTCCACGGCGGCTATTCGCCCGAACCGACCACCAAGGCGGCAGCGGTACCGATCTATCAGACGACATCCTACGCATTCGACAACACGCAGCATGGCGCCGATTTGTTCGACCTCAAGGTACCGGGCAACATCTACACCCGCATCATGAATCCGACCTCGGCGGTACTGGAAGAGCGCGTAGCCGCCATGGAAGGCGGCATCGGCGCACTCGCGGTGGCCTCGGGCATGGCCGCGATCACCTACGCCATTCAGACGATCGCCGAAACGGGCGACAACATCGTTTCCGCCTCCACGCTCTACGGCGGCACCTACAACCTGTTCGCCCATACCTTTCCGCAACTCGGCATCGAGGTCCGTTTTGCCGACTACCGCAACCCGGACTCGTTCGACAGCCTGATCGATGCGCGCACCAAAGCGATCTTCTGCGAATCGGTAGGCAATCCGCTGGGCAACATCACCGATTTCGAGCGCCTCGCTGCCATCGCCCACCGGCACGGCATTCCGCTGATCGTCGACAACACGGTGCCGACGCCCTATCTGTGCCGCCCGTTCGAGCACGGGGCCGATATCGTCGTGCATTCGCTGACGAAATATCTCGGCGGGCATGGCAATTCGATCGGCGGCGCCATCGTCGACTCGGGCAAATTCCCGTGGGCGGAGCACAAGGCCCGTTTTCGCCGCCTGAGCGAACCGGATCCGTCCTATCACGGCGTGGTCTATACCGAAGCGCTCGGCGCCGCGGCCTACATCGCCCGCGCCCGCGTCGTGCCACTGCGCAACATGGGCGCCGCGCTCAGCCCGCTCAACGCCTTCCTGATCCTGCAAGGCATCGAAACCGTGGCGCTGCGCATGGATCGTATTTGCGACAACGCACTCAAGGTTGCCGAATTCCTGCGCGCACACGCCAAGGTGGAATGGGTGAATTACGCCGGCCTGAAGGATCACCGGGATCACGCCCTGGCGCAGAAATACATGGGTGCGCGCGCCTCGGGCATTCTGTCGTTCGGCATCAAGGGCGGCCTGGAGGCTGGCGCGCGCTTCCAGGATGCGCTGAAGCTCGTGACCCGGCTGGTGAATATCGGTGATGCCAAATCGCTGGCCTGCCACCCGGCCTCCACCACGCACCGGCAGCTCGGGCCGGACGAACTGGCCAGAGCCGGCGTATCGCCCGACATGGTGCGGCTGTCGATCGGCATCGAGCATATCGACGACATCATGGCCGACCTGACGCAAGCTCTGGCCGCAGCCTGAAGCCGTATAGCGGATAACACGCGGGCGCGGCAGTTTCCTCCGCGCCCGCTCTCAGACACCCGGAATCTGTACCGCCACCCGGGCCCACATCTCTCTATTCAGCCCTGCCCCGCCGCTTCGTCGATAAAGCGTGCCAGGGCAATGTCTTTCTCGCTCAATCCGCCGGCATCGTGCGTGGAAAGCACGACCTCGACCCAGTTATATACGTTGCACCATTCCGGGTGATGGTCGAGCTTTTCGGCCTTCAACGCGACACGGCTCATAAAGCCGAACGCGGCATTGAAATCGGCAAAGCGGAATTCGCGGCAAATCGCGTCGCGCCCTTCCACCATGCGCCAATTCTTCAACGTCGCCAGTGCGGCAGCGCGTTCCGCCTCATTCAATTGCCGTACCATTTTCCACCCTCCTTCGGTTCATCCTCCCCGGCCGAAAGCGCCCATTTTCCGCGTCAACGCAACGAAAAGTGAACGCGGCGGCCGTCGCCTTCCGGCCCCGGACCAACCTCGGGCGCCAGCAGGAAAACCTGCTCCGCCGACACCTGGCCATTTTCCAGCAGCCATTGCCGGGCCACCTGTGCCCGCCGCTGCGCCAGTGCGCGCAAAGCGCCGTCATCGACTTTGGTGTTGGCGAGAATCAGCGCTTCCATCTCGGGCACGGGCAGGCTCTTGGCCAAGCCGATGAAATTGCGCGGTTTCTTGAAATCGGCGTCGTCGTAAACCTGTTCGAGCAATTCGGCATATTCGGCTTCGGATATTTCGGCCTTCGCAGCCCCGTCTTCATCCGACGACGCGGCGGCATCTTCTTTGTCCTCGGCCTCGGCCTTCGCTTTGGCGGCACGGATCTGCTCGTCGAGGTGCGCCCGCTTGAGTCCGTCGATATCGGAATCGGGATCGGCATGGCCGGCGATATCCAGGCGCAATGCCGGGCGATCCTTCAGCGCCTTGGCCAGGTTGTCGAGCTTTTCGGCCTGCGCCTCGTCGATCCGCTCGGTACCCGGCGCGAAATCCAGGAAGGACATGGCCTCGCCACCTTCGAACATGGCGCCGAGCAACGCGAACGGCGCACTCACAGCCTTGCCGATCAGGTTGATGAAGGCCTGGACGACAAGGCCGGAAATACTGAACTGCGGATCATCCAACGTACCGCTGATGGGCAAGTTGAGATTGATTTCGCCGCGGCCGTTCTTGAGCAGCGATACCGCGAACTGCACTGGCAAATCGAGCGCATCGGGGCTCTCGGTCTTGTCGCCGAAGGTCAACTGGTCGAGGAAAATGCGGTTGGTGGCGGTGAGCTTGCGGTTCTCGATCTTGTAGTTGAGATCGGCCGACAGCTTGCCCTTCTGGATGCCATAGCCGACGTACTTTCCCGAGTAGCTGGACAAATCGGTGAGTTCGAAATCCCGCACCGCCATGACGATGTCGAGATAGCGATCCTGGCGGAAAGGATTGAATTCCCCCTTGACCGATACCGGCGCGGCATTGGCGACCTTGCCCTGCAAATCGAGCTTGGCGACGGTAGCCTGATCGGACGACAGGCCGGACAGGCTGCCGTTCATGCCGGTCAGATTGGCGTCGTAATGTGGCCGCACGAAACGATCGCTGAAGGCGATGTTGCCGTTCTTGAAACGGATCGTGCCGATCCGAATCGGCGGCGGGCTGTCGGCCGGCGCGGGGAGTGTGCCCGCCGGTACGGACGGCGCGCTCGCCTGATCCGGTGCGGGGGCCATTGCCACCTCGTCGTCGGCACGGATTTCGCGCAGGTTCAGCCGCCCTTCCTCGTTCAGAATCATGCGCGTATGGAAATCCGCCAGCGTGACGCCGTCGATATCAAGCGCGAACGGCGCAAGCTGTACGTCGACGCCGTTCAGATCGAGCGTGCGCCAACGCACGAAATCGGTCGAGTTCAAGCGGTCGACCGAAGCGAAATCGACCACTCCCACATTGCCGCGAAAGCGCCCATGGAATGCGTTCTCGCCATCGCCCTCGTGCGCCTTGGCCTGTTCCAGCTCCAACGTGCCTTTCGTCGTCAGGCTGCCGCGGGAGATCGCGATCTTGGTGCGTTCCAGTACATAGGACTGCAATGGCAGCAGATCGACGTTTTCCAGGTCGACCTCCATGCCGAGCTTGAACGGCTCCAGGCCCAACGTGCCCTTTACGTCGAGCTTGCCCCGATTGTTGATGTGCGAATTCAACGCGACCTGCGCCACCGCCCCCTTGTCGGTCGATAGGTTTTCGACCTGCAAGGCAATTTTCTCGGCGGCGAGTACCACCGGCTTTTCCGCCTTGCGGTCTTCGACGCGCGCGGACGCATCGGCAAGTACCAGCCTGGCGACATTCACCGACCATGGCGCAGCGCCTGCATCGTCCGACGACGGCCCGAGCAAGCTTTCCAGATCGAAACGTCCATCGCGGCTGCGCACCGTCGATACGGCCGCCCCGTTCACACCGATCTCGGCGACACTCACCGTGCGTTCTTTCAGCTTGACTTCCACCTCGCGCACGGTTGCAGCGGGAACGCGGATAGCCGCATCTTTCGCGCCGGCAAGCGCAACGGCGAAATCGCTCAACGCAAGGTTTTCCGCCATCAGTTCGACCTGTGGCGCATCTTCGCCAGACGCCTTGTCCAAAGCCACGTGGTAGCGCAGCGAACCATCCACCTTGCCATCCCGCAATTCCCCGCCGGGCAAGGCCGCAGCGAAGTAAGGCGCAAAACGGCCGGGGCGAAGCTGCTCCACCGTAACCGTGCCTGCCACGTCCACCTGCGGCGCGATGCGCACCTGATCCTGGTGGCTGAATTTACCGCCGCCGTCGATGACGTAATCCAGCCGGATTTCGGCCGGCATGTCGCCGATATTGGCGAGGTCGCGCAGATCGAGCGTAATGGCGTCGATTTGCGCCTCGAACGGCTGTGCCAGACTCTGATCGCGGTAATGCACGACGCCTTCGCGGATACGCGCCTGCGCCAGCAGGAAATCCACCGGCGGCGGTTCGTCCGCCTTGCGCTGCTCACCGTTTTTTCCCGGTGCAGGCTTGGCTCCCGGCGCAGGCTTGGTTTTCGTCGCCGGCTTGGCCTTCGTGTTGCCGTTGGTCTTGGGCAGCAGGCCGAGCAGGTTGATCCCGCCGTCAGCCAGGCGCGTCAGTTCCACTTCCGGCTTGATCAAGCGCAAACGCGAAAAATGCCACTTGTTCGTCAGCGGCTGCACATCGGCCAGTTCGACACCCAATTCGCCGACCGACAGCGCCGGCTGGCCGTTCTTATCCTGCACCGCCAATTCGTCGATCTGAATCTGGCCCTTCAGCGTGACCGTAGAAGGTTTTCCCTCCGGCTGCGCGAAGCCGACTTCGAGATTGGCGCCAAGACGCCCGGAAGGCAGGCGGAACGACGGCTCGAAGGGCAAATAAGCGAGCCAGGGAGCCAACTCGAAATCCTTCAGCACAACGTCGAACACCGTCTCGCGTGTTTCGCCGAAAGGCTTGCTGCGCCCGGTGAGTTGCAGCGGATCGCCATTGATCCTGGCCGATAGCGAGGGCTCGACGAAAACATCCACCTTCACCGGCAGGTTGGAAATGAACGGTACGCCCAGCGTCAGTTCATCGATTTCGTGGCGCCGCCCCTTGGGTTTGTCGTCCACCACGGCATGGCCACCGGTGATCTGGATATTGCCGATGGAAAAATTCATCGGCTTGTCGCTCGCCGGTTCGGCGGCGAAACGGTCGATCACGTCCGACCAGTTGTAACGCCCCTCGCCTTCGTGAACCAGATGAAATCGCGGCCCGGCAAGCGACAGTTCGCTCAGCACCGGACCGCCGCGAATCAACGACTCCAACTCCAGGTTGGCGCGCAGCAAATCGAAGCCGAATGCCTCTTGCTGACCATCGGCCTCCATCACCTTGGCATCATGCACCTCGGCGGTCAGGGTAAAAGGATTGAAGCCGACCCGCTCGATCGACACTGTGCGCCCCAATTCCTCACTGAGAATCTTCACGCCGTAATGGCGCGCGACCGGCGGCACGACACCAAAACCCAGTATGGCAATGGCCAGCAGCACACCCACACCCCACTTCGCCGGACGGATGAACCGTTTCAGGCGGGCCGACAGGACCGGGGCAGGGGACGAATCAGTCATTGAGGTACTCCACGAAAGACCACGCCGGCGTTTTTTCCACAACCGTGGGCAAGGCAATTTCAGAAAACGATCGATCGGCTCGAATACACCGGGCCTCCATGCGCACGTAATTTCCCACACGCGACGCAACGCGTGATTTTATCGGTCTTGGCGAATGATATGGCGTTCATAAACGTGAAAAATCGTATGCCCGTTTTTCCGCCCCTTGCCGGGGTACGCAACCGAGAACATAGCCCGAAACGGGGTTTGACGTCTTTTTCCGGAAACTGTATAGTCCATTGTTCTCGGGGTGTAGCGCAGTCCGGTAGCGCGCTTGCTTTGGGAGCAAGATGTCGGGGGTTCGAATCCCTCCACCCCGACCAGCTAACCCCGGAAGCCCGCAAGAATCTGCCCGTAGCTCAATCGGATAGAGCACCGGCCTTCTAAGCCGGGGGTTGCAGGTTCGATTCCTGCCGGGCAGGCCAGTATTGCAGCATAGGCTATCGCAACATCGGTTTTTTGGTTTCGACTTCGTCGAAGCCATCAAAAGTGGCGGCATTAGCTCAGTTGGTAGAGCACTGGATTGTGGCTCCAGTGGTCACCGGTTCGATCCCGGTATGTCGCCCCAAATAAATACAAGCAGTTAGCGCGTTCTGCGCAAAATCAAGCCTCGCGCGATCTTACAAACTTTGTAAGATCGTTTCGCCGCTGCAGACCTGCGCGCCCTCCTACGATCATAGACCTTGCTCACCACGGCCTCAGTACGGTGACCGGTCGAATCGCCTGCTTTCCGCCCTGCTTCGGTCACGTCCGTCACCGCCTTGACGCGTAGATCGTGGAATGTGAATCGTTCGTTCCCCTGCTCTACCCAAGTACCCATCATTCGCTGCCCCATCGCCTTGAAACCCGAGGCCGTATAGGGGCTGCCCATCTCTGTTGTGAACGGGATAAGTGCTGAAGATCTTCGACGGCAACGCTTTGCACGCATCAAATGCTTCGCGTAGCGCTGGCGTCCGTCCATTCTTTCAGACGTAACGTAAAAATTCTCGGCACCGCACGGCTACTTGCCTGCCCGGGCTGACCTATCACAGACGAGCTTCGTTTTTGCGGCTGCTGGAGTCGATTTCAGCCCGATCATGACTTGCGTACGGGTGGGCTTCGGGTATATAAACGCAAATACTTCGCATTTATCCAGCCTCGCCGGCCCCTTGAATTGCAGGCTTTCGTAATGAATCTCTCCCGCCTCAAGCGCGGCACGCGCGCGATCGTCGAATCTGTAGAGGATGTCCATCAATCCGGTGACGGCATCGCGCAGCGTTTGCGCGAACTCGGTTTCGTGCCCGGAGAACCGGTCAGCATTCTCGCCTACGGGCCGATGGGCGCCGAAACGATCGCCGTGCAGGTCGGCTTTACCCGCTTTGCCTTGCGTCGCAACGAAGCCGCCCGGGTTCGGGTGTCCTTGAGCCCGTCTCCATCCGCGCATGGCGCTTCGGAGTCCGTGCCGAGCGTGACTTCGTCCGTGCAAGGCGCACCTGCATGAGCAGTCAGGCAGCGGACGCGCCACTACACATCGCGCTGGTCGGCAATCCAAACTGCGGCAAGACAGCAATCTTCAACCGGCTCACCGGCAGCCGCCAGAAGGTCGCCAACTACGCGGGCGTCACGGTCGAACGCAAGGAAGGTCGTTTCCGTCTGCCGTCGGGCCGCGCGGTACATGTGCTCGACCTGCCGGGCGCATACAGCCTCAACGCGACGAGCCCGGATGAGGCGATCACGCGCGACGTCTGCCTCGGCTGCAAGACCGGCGAACGCATGCCCGATCTGATCGTCTGCGTCGTCGACGCGACGAACCTGCGGCTTCATCTGCGCTTCGTCCTCGAACTCGCACGTCTCGGCCTACCGATGATTCTTTCGCTCAACATGATGGATGCGGCGAACAAGCGCGGCATCCGCATCGACCGCGAGGCGTTGGAGACGAAGCTCGGCATGCCGGTCATCGAGACGGTCGCGGTGCAGAAAGAGGGCGCGAGCGGACTCGTCACGGCGCTGGATTCGGCGAAGGCGGCGGTACCGCCGGCTCCGGCCGAGGGCGCCGACCTGCATGCGATGGTCAACGAGTTGCTTGCCGCAACGGTGAACATTCCGCGGCGCACGGCCGAAATCGACGATGCGCTCGACCGCTGGACGCTCCATCCGTTCTGGGGGATGGTGATCCTCGCCCTCACGATGTTCCTGACGTTCCAGGCCGTGTTCGCCTGGGCCGCACCGCTGCAGGATCTGATCGAGGAAGGCGTTGGTGCGCTCGGTGGCCTGTTCTCGGCCCACATGCCTGACGGCATGCTGCGCAGCCTGCTCGTCGACGGCGTGATCGCCGGCATGGGCAGCGTGCTCGTCTTCCTGCCGCAAATCCTGCTGCTGTTCCTGTTCATCCTGTGTCTTGAGGAATCGGGCTACCTGCCGCGGGCGGCTTTCCTGCTCGACCGCTTCATGCTCTCGGCGGGGCTGTCGGGGCGCGCCTTCATCCCGCTGCTGTCGAGCTTCGCCTGCGCGGTGCCCGGCATCATGGCCACGCGCAGCATCCAGCATCCGCGCGACCGCCTGCTGACGATCATGGTCGCGCCGCTGATGACCTGCTCGGCGCGGCTGCCGGTCTATGCGCTGCTCATCGGCGCCTTCGTGCCGGAACGGACGGTTTTCGGCTATTTCAGCTTCCAGGGCGTCGTGTTGTTTGCGCTTTATCTGCTCGGCGTCGTCTCGGCGCTCGCCGTTTCCTGGCTCGTCAAGCGGTTTTCGGAAACGCTCGACGATCATGCGCTGCTGCTCGAACTGCCGTCGTGGCGGCTGCCGAATCCACGCGACGTGTTCATCGGACTCTTCGAGCGGGCTTCGATCTTCCTCAAGCGCGTCGGCGGCATCATCCTCGCGCTCTCGATCCTGCTCTGGTTCCTCGCGAGCTTCCCGGCGCCGCCGCCCGACTGGCCGCATTCGGCGATCGAGTACTCGTTCGCCGGCCATATCGGGCGCGCGCTGGAGGTCGTCTTCGCGCCGATCGGCTTCAACTGGCAGATCTGCGTCGCACTGATTCCGGGGCTCGCGGCGCGTGAAGTCGCGGTCTCGGCACTGGCGACGGTGTATGCCGTCGGCGGCGGCCATGATGCGGCGACAGAGGCGCTCTCGCCGTTGATCGCATCGCAATGGTCGCTCGGAACCGGGCTGGCGCTGCTCGTCTGGTATGTCTATGCGCCGCAATGCGCATCGACGTTCGCCGTCATGCGGCGCGAGACGGGAACCTGGCGCTCAGTCGGCTTCGCGTTCGTCTATCTGTTCGGGCTCGCTTACGTCGGCGCATTCATCGCGTATCACGTCGGGAACGCGTTCGCATGAATCTCTATGCGCTGCTCGAACCATTGATCGTCGGCGCAATCGTTGTCGTGAGTCTGCTCATCGTCGTGAAAAAGCAGGCGCCGGGTTTGTGGCGCAAGCTGACCGGTTCGAAGAAAGCGGCGCCGTCGTGCGGCGCCTGCTCCGGCTGCCCGGATCCGAAAACCGACGACGTGC
Source organism: Azoarcus sp. (assembly GCA_031556475.1). GTDB lineage: Bacteria > Pseudomonadota > Gammaproteobacteria > Burkholderiales > Rhodocyclaceae > Azoarcus. The sequence goes on along the minus strand of JAVBSY010000106.1, from coordinate 1,732 downwards.
CCCCGAAACCCGTCCGTTTCCACCACAAGGACTCCCGCTCCTCCTGAGCGCAACACCCGAAGTCAGTTTTTGTCATATAACAGCCCTGTAAATCGAATAATGGCAGGACTTGTGGTGCCGAGGTCGTGGGTCTTGCCTGTAGGGCTGGATACGACATCCGACGCAGCCGATCGCTTCGGTGGTGGGCGTCGGTTCGGACGCAAATGGGCGTGTTCGGGGACATCACCCTGGGCCAAGGCTGCGCATAGGTTGTCGGCAAGCACTTTGGCAGCGAAGTCCCGCAGCAGAGCCAGATAGGTCAACACCGAGACAGCTTCGAGCATGAGCCTGTGCTTCAAACGCTTGAAGGCCGCCTAAATGCGACGGCGGCGGCGGTAGAGCGCGCTGAGCTTGAGGGAGTGGAGAACCGGCATATAGCAACCGTTTCATGCATCTGTATTCTTCAGGATGTCGATTCAATCCGCGTGGCCATTGACTTTTGGCCGATTTAAAATTAGAATTAAAGGTTAATCAGGCTTTTATTGTTTATAGCCTGAATTGTGGTTTCAGATGCGACCAGTTCGCCCCCGGGATGTCGCCCCAAAAAAACGCTAGGTTCATCGATCCTTGACGAACCTGTAAAAAACAACAAACACCTAGCCGTACCGCACCCCGTTCTCTCCGTCGATAAGCCCTGGAACCACCACGACGGGTTCGGTTTGCGGGAAAAAAATGACGGTATGAAAACGCCCGCTCATCTTCATCTTTACACAGCCGAAGAGATCAAATCGATCCGCAAACGTTTCGGCGTCAATCAAGTCACCTTCTGGAAGCATTTCCTCATCACGCAAAGCGCCGGCTGCCGGTACGAGGCGGGACGAGACATCCCCAATACGGTGCAGATCCTGTTGAACATCGCTTTCGGCGCACCAGCCACGTCGGCGACGCTCGTCGACGATTTGCGTACAGCGCCAACAGCGGATAAAGGGCGATCCAAGACCACGCGGCAGGGAACACAGAAAGGCGCCTCATTCCGGCAGCTACCCTTTGGCCTGCTGCCTTGATGCCCCGCAAGCCCCACCCTTCCCCACAAACTCTTCGCGATCGATTTTTGGCCCAGTGAGTACTATTGCACAAACGTACTCTCTATTCTCTTGTCGCTACCCGAGGTTTTCTGTTATCAAGCCTAACGTACAGCAACAGATACCTGCACCATGTCTGAAGACACGTTTCACAAGTCATTCCCGCCTTACCGCTCCAGCATTGACGAAGAGTATATGAGCGAAGGTCAGGTCGCTCACTTTCGCGACATCTTGTACGACCTCAAACAAGAACTTTCCGACACGGCAACGCATCCAGGCGAAGCCGCGATAGAGGCCGCCCACCCCGCTCTCTCTCCAAAACCAGACACAGCGTTCGATACACGCGAACGCAGGCTGGTCGAGAACGTCGATTTGGCCTTGAGCCGCATCGATGCCGGCGAGTATGGTTATTGCGACTACTGTGGGCTTGAAATCGGCCTGAAGCGCCTGGAAACCCGCCCGACCATCATTCTGTGCATCGACTGTAAAACCATCGAAGACATGCGCGAACGGCGCGTTGCGAGGTAGGTTGAACAACGGCACTAAAAAACAAAAGGGCGCCAGCCAAGGCGGTTCAACGGCCATGAACACAGCTTGATGCGAAGTGGAGGGGGTGGGTGGTGTGATGACCAACACCCCCAAAAAGCCAAAAACACAAAAAAACAACACAA
>JAVBSY010000126.1:0-13417 GCA_031556475.1 Azoarcus sp. | reverse complement strand
GCGGCCTGGATCGCCTTCAATGAGCGTCCGGCAAACGCCTTCTCGTTGAGCACGATGTCCTCGATCTGCGCCAGGAACCAGGGATCGATCTTGGTCAGCCCAAACACCTGCTCCAGCGTCATGCCTTCGCGGAAAGCCTGGCCGACGTACCAGATGCGCTGGGCGCCCGGATTGGCGAGCTCGTATTCGAGGTCTTCGCGGTCGGTTTCGATCTCATCCAGGCCATAGACACTGACCTCGAGGCCGCGCAGGGCTTTCTGGAACGATTCCTGGAAGGTACGCCCCATCGCCATCACCTCGCCCACCGACTTCATCTGCGTGGTGAGGCGGTCGTTGGCCTGAGGGAACTTCTCGAACGCAAAGCGCGGAATCTTGGTGACGACGTAGTCGATGGACGGCTCGAACGAGGCTGGCGTGGTGCCGCCGGTGATGTCGTTCTTCAGTTCGTCGAGCGTGTAGCCGACCGCCAGCTTGGCCGCCACCTTGGCAATGGGGAAGCCAGTGGCTTTCGAGGCCAGCGCGGACGAACGCGACACCCGCGGATTCATCTCGATGACGATCATGCGCCCGTCTTTCGGGTTGATCGCGAACTGCACGTTGGAACCACCGGTATCCACGCCAATTTCACGCAGCACCGCAATCGAGGCGTTGCGCAGAATCTGGTATTCCTTGTCGGTCAGCGTCTGGCTGGGCGCAACGGTGATCGAATCGCCGGTATGCACCCCCATCGGATCGAGGTTTTCGATGGAGCAGACGATGATGCAGTTGTCCGCGCGGTCACGGACGACTTCCATCTCGAACTCTTTCCAGCCTATCAGCGATTCCTCGATCAACAGCTCGCTCGTCGGGCTGGCCTCCAGGCCGCGCTTGCAGATGTCGACGAACTCTTCCATGTTGTAGGCGATACCGCCGCCGGTACCGCCGAGCGTGAAGCTCGGCCGGATGATCGCCGGGAAGCCGATGCCGCCTTGCACCTGCAAGGCCTCCTCCATGCTGTGAGCAATGCTGGAGCGGGCGGACGCCAAACCGATGCGGGTCATCGCATCCTTGAACTTGAGGCGGTCCTCGGCCTTGTCGATGGCCTCGCGCGACGCGCCGATCAACTCGACGCCGAATTTTTCCAGCACGCCGTTACGCGCCAGATCAAGCGCGCAGTTGAGCGCGGTCTGCCCGCCCATGGTCGGCAGCAAGGCGTCGGGGCGTTCCTTTTCGATGATGCGTTCCACCGCCTGCCAGGTGATCGGCTCGATATAGGTCACATCGGCCGTGCCAGGATCGGTCATGATCGTCGCCGGGTTGGAATTGACCAGGACGACCTTGTAGCCCTCCTCGCGCAGTGCTTTGCACGCCTGCGCGCCGGAGTAGTCGAATTCGCACGCCTGGCCGATGATGATCGGGCCTGCGCCGATGATAAGGATGCTTTGTATGTCGGTACGTTTCGGCATTGCATTGCCTCGGTGATTCTCGGACAGCGGGCGACGGCCCGCCGGGGATCGTATTTTTCTTTACTTGCCGCTCGCCGGCTTACCGGCTCGCTTCGATGAGCCGGATGAAGCGATCGAACAACGCGCCCACGTCATGCGGCCCCGGCCCTGCTTCCGGGTGTCCCTGGAAGGAAAAGGCCGGTGCGTCGGTGCGGGCGAGGCCCTGGTTGGAGCCGTCGAACAGCGATACGTGCGTCACCCTCAGCGTCGCCGGCAGCGTTGCCGGATCGACCGCGAAGCCATGATTCTGGCTGGTGATCAGCACATGGCCGGCATCAACATCCTTGACCGGGTGGTTCGCGCCGTGATGGCCGAACTTCATCTTCATCGTCTTCGCCCCGGAAGCGAGCGCAAGCAACTGGTGGCCCAGGCAGATGCCAAAAGTCGGCACACGGGCGGCGACGATCTCGCGGATGGCGGCGATGGCGTAATCACACGGCTCCGGGTCGCCCGGCCCGTTGGACAGGAACACCCCGTCAGGCTTGAGCGCCAACACATCCTTGGCCGGTGTCTGCGCCGGCACCACGGTCAAGCGGCAGCCGCGCGCGGTGAGCATGCGCAGAATGTTGCGCTTGACGCCGAAATCATAGGCGACGACGTGAAAGCGAGTGTCGCCCTGCGGTACGTAGCCGTGCCCGAGCGCCCATTCTCCCTCGGTCCACTCGTAGGCTTCGGGCGCGGAAACGACCTTGGCCAAATCCATGCCGGCCAGCCCGGGGAAACCACGCGCGGCAGCCACCGCCGCATCGGCATCGAGCGCGGCGCCCTCGGCGGCGGTGACGATACAGCCAGCCTGCGCGCCCTTTTCCCGCAACACACGGGTGAGCTTGCGCGTATCGAGGCCGGCGATGGCGACGACGTTTTCCGCCCTCAAGTAGGCATCCAGCCGCTGGTCCATGCGGAAATTGGACGGCAGGATGGGCAGATCGCGGATCACCAGCCCTGCCGCGTGAACATGCGTAGACTCCACATCCTCGCGATTGACGCCGGTGTTGCCGATGTGCGGATAGGTCAGCGTGACGATCTGGCGGGCATAACTCGGGTCGGTCAGAATTTCCTGATAGCCCGACATCGAGGTGTTGAACACGACCTCACCCACCGTACTGCCAACCGCGCCGATACCTTTGCCGTAAAACACCGTTCCGTCGGCAAGCGCGAGAAGGGCGGGTGGGAAAACAGTCACGACAGACTCCTGAACTCAACCGAAAGGCCGGGAGCGAGACTGAAACGCGCTCCGCAGCATGAAAAATGCGCGAAAAAACGGGGGCGACCGTGGGGACCGCTCCCGCTCCTGAAAATCCATGGAATTCTAATTTTTTTGTTGCTTTAAGGCAACGCGGGAACGGCGCGAAACAGCGCAAGCCAGGAAAAATCAGCGTTTACGCAGGCTTTTGCGCAATACCGAGCCGAGCACGCCCATTTCGTAAAGCAGAAGATCAAGCAGTACGCCGCATGCCGTGGCGTCGCCCTCCCTGGCTGCCACTTCCAGGCGCCGTGCCGCATCGGTGGCGCGGCGCGCGCCGAACAAACCCACCGACCCTTTTATCGAATGCGCCACATCGGCCAGGTCGGAATATTTTTTTGCCGCACCGGCGGCGCGCAACCTTTCCTGCGTACTGTCGAAATCCCGGAAGAAAACCTCCAGCAATTGCTGGACGACGTTTTCGTCGCCATCGAACATCGCACGCGCTTCGCGCAGATCCGCCACATCACCGGCATCGTCGGCATCGTCCAGCAAGGAAACGTCGCCACAAAAATCCTCCGTCGCCTGGGCTGCGAGTGCACGGACCCGCCCCAGGGCGGCAAGCAGATCGGGCGGACGAATCGGTTTGGAAATATAGTCGTCCATCCCCGCCTCCAGGCAACGGGCACGGTCTTCCTGCATCGCGTAGGCGGTCATCGCCACGATCGGCGTCGCCCGCCAGGCACCCTGCGCCGACCAGCTACGGCGCGCTTCGCGCGCGCGAATCGCCTGTGTCGCCTCAATACCGCCAAGAACAGGCATCTGCACGTCCATCAAAATGACGTCGAACCGACCCGCGTCGAAAGCGTCGAGCGCTTCCTGGCCGTTGTTGACGACCGTCACCCGATGCCCCGCGCGTTCGAGTATCTGCATCGCCACCGTCTGATTCACCGGATTGTCCTCGGCAAGCAGGATATTCAGGCCCGCCGCCTGCGCGCGACAATCCTCGGCCAACATCTCGGTCAATGAGCGCTCAGGCCGGAATTCGGCCGAAACGACCTCGGCCACCTGCACACCTCGCCGCGCCATCAGCAGCACCGCGCGTAGATCGTCGGCGGAAAAAGGCTTGGACAGACGCGACAACAACCCAAGCTGGCGGCAACGAGCCAGATCGTTGTACTGCGAATGGCTCGGCAACATCATCACGATGCGATCGAGCCAGGCCGTTTCCATGCCGAAGTGCTGCGCCAGACCGAAACCGCCAGGATCAGGCATATCGGCATCGGTGAGGATGAAATCGAACGCATCACCCGCGCGCACGGCATCCGTCAACGCGGCCATCGCGGTCTCGCCATCGGGTACGCCGACCGGCTGCACGCCGTCCGCCCTGAGCAGATTCGCCACGTAGCGGCGAAACGCCGCATTGCGCGCCACGATCAGCGCCCGAATTCCTTTCGGTGCCGCACCATCTTCCCGCCGTGCCTCGGCAACCACTTCCAGCGGCACCGAAAAACTGAACGTGCTGCCGGCGCCCGGCTGGCTGGCAACCTCGATCGCCCCTTCCATCAACTCCACCATATGGCGGCAGATCGCCAATCCCAGGCCGGTTCCGCCATATTTGCGCGTCGTCGAGGTATCCGCCTGGGAAAACGCGCCGAATATGCTTTCCAGTTTGTCCGCGGCGATGCCGATGCCGGTATCGCGCACCGCGATACGCACCGTGGCCTTGTCGGCTTCGCGTACGCGCAGGCTTACCGCGATCTCGATTTCGCCGGCTTCGGTGAATTTGATCGCATTGCCGATCAGGTTCACCAATATCTGGCGCACGCGCAACGGATCGCCTCTGAGCACACGCGGCACATCGGGCGCGATGGTGAAAAACAGCTCCAGGCCTTGCTGGTACGCCCGCACGGCGAGCGAACGTGCCGTTTCGGCAACGATGTCGGCAATCGAAAAATCGATGTGTTCAAGCTCGATCCGACCCGCTTCGACACGCGAAAAATCGAGAATGTCGTTGATGATGGTGAGCAAGGATTCGGCCGACGATTTGACCGTCTGCAGATACTCCCTCTGCTCGGGCGCCAGCGGCGAATCGAGCAGCAATTCGGTCATGCCGAGAATACCGTTCATCGGCGTGCGAATTTCGTGGCTCATGTTGGCGAGAAAATCGCCCTTGGCGCGGCTGGCCGCCTCCGCCGCCTCTTTCGCCTGCAACAACTCGAATTCGTGCTGCCTGCGCTCGGTAACGTCCTGGTAGATACCGACGACACAACGCCGGCCGCCATGCGGCGCGCTCTCGCCGCCGCGTATGCCGATCCAGCGCCAGGAGCCATCGGCCGCGCGAACGCGGAATTCCCCCTCGAGCGTCGGCGTCAGACCGCACAAATGGTCGCGCAGCCTCTGCGCCATCGCCGCGCGGTCGTCTTCCTGCATCAACGAATGCCAGTTGCGCTGCGGCTCGCCCGGCCCCGCCGTTGCCGCTGGCGCCGACGCCGTTGTCGCGTAACCCAGCCATGAACACAAACAATCGTCGAAAAAGGGTTGGTCTTCGCCCAGATCCCATTCCCACCAGCCGGAACGGGTATTGCGCACGATCAGATCGAGCCGCTCCCGCAGCACGGCCAGTTCGCGTGCAAGGGCAGCCGATGCCGGCTCGCCATGCGATCCGGACACGGCACCCCGCTCGTCCACGGCCGGCCGATGCTCAGCGCAAGCCGAGCACGTCCTGCATATCGAACACGCCCGCCCCGCGTCCGGCCAGGAAACGCGCCGCGCGCAACGCGCCCAGCGCATAGGGCATGCGGCTGCCGGATTTGTGCGTGATTTCGATGCGCTCACCGATACCTGCAAACAACACAGTGTGATCGCCCACCACATCGCCGCCGCGGATGGTGGAAAAACCGATGGTTTCCGCCTTGCGCTCGCCGGTCACGCCCTCGCGGCCATAGATGGCGCAATCATCGAGGCTGCGCCCCAACTCGCGCGCAACCACTTCCCCCATGCGCAGGGCGGTGCCGGACGGCGCGTCGACCTTGAAGCGGTGATGCGCCTCGATGACTTCGACATCGTAGCCGGAGGACAGGATGCGCGCCGCCACCTCCAGCAGCTTGAACACCGCATTGACGCCCACGGCCATATTGGGCGCGAACACGACCGGAATCGCGCGCCCTGCCTCGGCGACCGCCGCCTTGCCGGCGGCATCGACACCGGTCGTGCCGATCACCACGGCCTTGCCCAACTCACGAGCCAGCGCGAGGTGGCGCAGCGTGCCTTCGGGGCGGGTGAAGTCGATCAGGCAATCAGCCACGGCAAGCGCCGCCCGGGCGTCGTCACCGATCTTCACATCGCACGCGGAGCCGATCATCTCGCCCACGCTGCGGCCGACAAACGCCCCCCCCGCCTGATCGAACGCGGCTGCCAGCACCACGCTTTCATCCGACAAGGCAGCCTCGATCAGCATGCGGCCCATGCGGCCGGATGCCCCGGCAATCGCGACGCGAACAGGTTTCATTTCTTTACCCGGGAAAATGAGTCAATCACTGAGCCGGCGCGGCCGGCACCTCGACCACGCGGGAACGCCCAGCCTGCGCGGAGGTGGCCTCTGCCTGCGCATCCCCGCCCTGCACGTCGCCTTCCACATGGTCGAGCTTGTCGTCCTGGAAATACACCGAGATCACACGCTGCTCCGGCTCACCCTCGTTGCCCGGCGCGAAGCGATACACGTAATCCCAGCGATCGCGGTGAAAAATGTCGACGATCAGCGGCGATCCGAGAACGAAGCGCACCTGGTCCCGGCTCATGCCCCGCTTGAGCTGGGCCACCATGGCCTGATCCACGTAATTGCCCTGCCGGACGTCGATCCGGTAAGGGTTGACCTTCTCGGCCATGTTGCCGACAAAGGAACAGCCGGCCAGCAGACCAGTGGCGGTCAGAGCCGCGATGAATGAGCGGTGGAACGAAAAACGAGAGCGCATGGACAAAACCGGTTGGAGCGCCGAGTATCGGCACGAGGTTCTCAGTAAAGGGCAAAAAATATACCATAGCGGGGTCGGACAGTTTGTCCGGATCACGCTTTCTCCAACCATTGCATCGGTATCCGGCGAACGACCATGTCCGAAAATTCCAAAAACTTAAAAAATATCGGCCTCAAGGCAACGTATCCGCGCCTGAAGATTCTGGATCTGTTCCAGACATCGGACCAGCGCCACCTCACCGCGGAAGACGTTTTCCGCCTGCTGATGAACGAAGGCATGGACATCGGCCTGGCGACCGTCTATCGCGTCCTGACCCAGTTCGAGCACGCGGGCATCCTTGAACGCCACTATTTCGAATCCGGCAAAGCGGTATTCGAACTCAACAAGGGCGGTCACCACGACCACCTGGTGTGCCTGCAGTGCGGCAAGGTGGAGGAATTTTTCGATGCCGAGATCGAAAAACGCCAAAACGACATTGCCGCCGAACGCGGCTTCGTCGTCAAGGAACACGCGCTCTATCTCTACGCCGATTGCCTGCGCAAGGACTGCCCGAACCGTAGCGGCGGGCACTGATTTCGCGCCCGCCGGCCCGCTCCGGCATTCTGGAGTCGGCTGCTCCTGCCGCCTTTGGTTTGCCCACTGATGCTCGCCAACCGCCGGGCATACGGGCGATTCTCCCGACGCACACGCAGGCAGCCATTGCGTCGCGTCGCCCAGCGTATCGCAGCCCCGCTCCGTTTTTGCGGATAGACGCCAAACGGGATTACAGCGAGTTCAAGAAAGCCAGCAACGCCTTTCGCTCTTTTTCAGACAATCCCATGAAGCGGTCACGTGCGTTTTTCGCTTCGCCGCCGTGCCACAAAATGGCCTCGGTCAGGTTACGCGCACGGCCATCGTGAAGATAGGAGTGTGACTCGCTGACCGCCTCGGTCAGGCCGATCCCCCACAGCGGCGGCGTGCGCCATTCCTGGCCGTTTGCCTGAAAATCGGGTCGGCCGTCGGACAGCCCTTCGCCCATGTCGTGAATCAGGAGGTCCGTGTAAGGCTGGATCTTCCGTTTCGACAGACGGGAAAATCGCGCATGGCCGCCCGTTTCCAACACCGGCCGGTGACAGGCGATGCAACCGATCTGGGCAAATCCGGCTTCGCCGCGCAACACCTCCTGATCGTTGGCATTACGCCGCGCGGGCACTTCCAGATGCGCGAGATAGAACTCCGTTTCGTCAATCTGCTTTGCGGAGATTTCCGGTGTGCCGCCGTTTGGCGCCTTGCTGCACGCTTCCTGCGCCGGGGTACAGTTTTCGTCGGGGAAAATGGGAGAGGTCAATCCATGATCGCCGACATAGGCACCCGCGATCTGTACCCGCAATGTCGGCATATTGGCCTTATAGCCAAATCGCCCGACTTCCGTGCGCTGCGTCTCCGGGTTCCAGACGTGGTTGACACGCCCCTTGACGCCATCGGGCTTCTTCTCGTTTGCCATGCTCTCGAGCGTCGCGGCCGAGACGGCATCGAGATAACCCATGCCGACCATCTGCTGGCCAACGCGCGGCGAGGTCAGCGCATCGTCCAGCGTGCCGTATGCCAACTCCCGGAATTCGATCTCCGGGCGCCGCAACGACACCTTTTCTCCCCCCGGCAAAACGAATTTTTCGACTTCCTGCCATTGGATGAAGGCGCGCCCTTCCCCGGGAACGCCAGAAATGCCTTCCTCATTCAATTGCCCGCCGTAGGCCGGATGCGGTTTGGGACCGCCATGCGCATCCTCGCCGGGCACGGAAAGGCGTACAAGCATGGAAAGCATGCGCTCGTCCGCGTCGTCAGGCGCTTTTCCGCGTCCGTTGCGCGGATGGCACGAAATACAGGCCAGACGGTTATAGAGCGGTCCCAGGCCGTCGATATCCTCATCCTTCGAAGGCGCAACCACCCAGCTTTGGCGAATCAGGCCGCGGCCACGGATGAACTGTTCGCGTTCGGCATCGTTCAGGTTCGCCATCGGCCGCGTAAAGGATTCAGCGAAGATGGCCTCCGCCGCCACCGCACCCGACGCGGCCATGAATGCCAGTGACAACAAATACCGTCGTTTCATGATTGTTCCAGGAGTTTCTCGACGCGCGCCAGGCGCGCATCAGTTTCGTCTGCCCATTCACGTTCCAGGAGGGCGGCCTTGCTTTCCGCTTGCTTGTCATCGTCGCGGCTGGCAAAAATGCGCTGCCAATCGGCCTGATCCGCCTGCGCTTCGCTGACCGGTACGCTCGAAAGCAGTCGCACAGCCTCTTCCGCGCGCTTGCCCTCGAGCCGCCGCGCCTTGGGCCATAGCTCCGCCAATTTCTCCTGCCGCTGCGCGAGCACGGTATCGAACAAGGCCGCAATCACTGGCAGACGCTTGAGGCCGCGCTTGCCGTCGTATGCGAATCCCCCCGCGGCGGCCGCGGCGAACGGGTCGAAATAATCCGAGCCGATGCCCGGATAAACACCGGGACGAACCGGCAAGCGGCGGATGTCGGGATGGATCAGCAAACGCTGCCCCGCTTCGGAGAGCACAAACGAAGCAAAGGCACGCGCGCCTTCAGGATTCCGGCTTCCCGCAAGAATGCCGACGTGGGCAGGGTTGACGCCGCCATGCTTCGGATAAACGAACCGCAACGGCGCACCCTTGGCAATAGAGCCGGCAACGAAAAAATCGATGGAAACGCCGATGCCGCGCCGGCCGGAAGCTTCGTCGGCCACGAAGGTACCGCCTCGGTTTGCGAGCGTCGCATTGGCGACGGCGGCACTCCACATCGCCCAGCCTTTTTCCCAACCGTACGCCTGCAGTGGAATGTCGGGGATGACCGAGGCAAATCCGACCCGGGCTGGATTCGGCAGCGAAAGATGCCCCGCGTAGCGCGGGTCGGCAAGATCGATCCAGTCCTGCGGCTCCGGTAGGCCGTGCTCTTTCAAATAGGCCGGATTGACGGCGAATCCGTAGCCGGCGATCTCGAATGCCGCGTAGTAACCATCTGCATCATCGATCTGCGTGTTGCCGAGACGTCCTGGCAAACCGGTACGGTCGATGTCGAGTTTCTGCAGCAGATTGCCGGCCTTGAGCTGGGCGAAATTTCTCGGCGATGGAGACCAATAGACATCGACGCCCTCCGGTCCCGGCTGACGCAACGTAGGCATGGCGTCGTGCCCGGCACGCCATATGACGCGCAGGCGCCATGCCGGGTTTGCCTTTTCGAAGGCCGCCTCGAAACGCGACACCAGTTCATCGGGATAGCTCGTGACCACCACGACATCCCGGCGAGGGGCGGCGTGCGCGAATCCCATGCCCCCCGTGAGCGAAAGAAAGCCGAGCGCTTGAATGAATCGCCGGCGCGAGAACACACGCGGCTGAACGGGCAATGACATGACTGACCCCTTACATCTGGAAGCGTAGCGTGAGCATGAAATTACGGCCTTCCTGCGGATAACCGTCGACCAGCTCATAGTTTTCATCGAGCAGATTTCGCGCGGCCAGCGAGATATCCCAATCGCGATGGATCTTGTATTCCACCTTGAAATTCACCAGGGTGTATTCGCCGGTCTTGACGTATCCGGTACCGACCGACTTGCTCGACCACCGGGGGCCGGCGTATTCGATGTTCGGAATGAACCTGAACGTTTCCGAAGGACTCCATTTGGCGTATAGAAACGCCTTGTTCCTGGGCGTTGTCGTAAGACGCGCCGACGGATCGTTGGGATTGTCTACATCCGTGTCGATGTAGCTGTAATTCCCGCCGACATCCAGGTTATTGAGAAGATTCGCCGTGAGGCTGAATTCCACGCCCTTGAACGTTGCCTTGCCGACATTCTGGTTCTGCGAGTAATTGGCGCCGTTATAGACGACGGACACCGACTGGATCGCATCCTTGATGCGGCTGTGGAATAGCGCCACTTCGCCATACAGCCATGGAGACAAGCGATCCGCGATGCCGATCTCGAGATTGAGCGCGCGCTCGGGCTGGAGTCCCGGATTCGAAACCGCACCGCCGAAGCGCGAACTGTAGCGCTCGAATATCGTCGGAAACCGCGTGCGATCCGATGCGGAAAAATGGACCTTTCCGCTCTTGCTGTAATTGTAAATCGCCGCACCCTGGTAATTCGTCGCATAACTGTCGGTTGTCGGGTAATCGAACAATACCGCAGCGCTCTTGCCGTCGATGCTGCCGAAATCCTCCGCCTTTCGAGAGTGGCGCGCATCCCGGCTCAATCCCGCGACGAGGTCGAACTCCGGCGTGACGTGCCAGGTATCCTCGAGCGCGATGGAATAGATGTCCTCAACGACATCCTGCTTTGGCTCGGTGAAATTCGCGGGTGTCGTCGCGGTCGCCGCGCGCAGGTATTGCCATTCCGTGTGATCGTCGCGACGGTAATGAAAGGCTGTTTTCAGCGTCTGCTGCGGCAGATGATCCGTTCCGACTTCCACACTCAGGCCCTGAGCGCTGTCGTCGTAGTAACTCGTGAAGTTCTGTACCGTCAGCGTGGGATTGGTATAAGCCACGAGCGTATTGGTGAACGTGTTATAGTAGGCTTTCGTGTTGATATAGCTCTTGTCATCGAGCTGAGTGTGCGACAGCCAATACACGCTCGAGGTATCCCACTCGGGCCAATCCCAGGCGCTGATCGCGGAAGCGCCCGTCACGGCGCCGATACCGTGCTTTTCTCCTTCCTGCTTCACGTAATTCAGGGAATACTCGTCGGTCGCGTTCGGCGTGAATCCCGCTTTCAGGTTGATCCGCCAATCCTTTTTGTCGGTGTGATCCCGATTTCCACCGTCTTCCGCAACGGTCGGCTTGAAGTCCTTGGACAGGCGCCAGTGATCCATATCCCGTTGCTCGGCGCTGGCCTGCAGATAATAGTCCTGCTGGCGAGTACCGAGATTCGCGTACAGGGTATTGCCGTTGTACTGGCCACCCTCGCCAAAGTTGCCGGTGATACGTATCTCGCTTTCCAGGGCCTTGACGGGCTTGCGCGTCACGAGGTTGATGGCCCCACCCATGCCGTCCGGCCCGTTCAGCACCGAGACATAGCCTTTCGAGACCTGGATTTCCGACAAGTCGGGAGTCAGTAGACGATCGAAATCGATGCGGTTATCCGCCGGCAGATAAAGCCGTATGCCATCCATCAACAACGGCACCTGCCCCCGGTCGAAACCGCGCACACTGATCACGGCTTCATTGCGGTTACCGGAACCTGTCGTCGTGGCCACCCCGGGAATCAGATCCAAGGCATCCAGAACCCCATCCCGGCTGAAATCCCAGAGATCCTCCTTGTCCAGCGTTGTCGTACCGACAGAACTGGCATCCGGCTGCTTGGCCGTGACCGTTATTTGACCCAGCGTAAAGACATTCTCGGAATTCTGTTTCGACGTTCCGGCTGTATCGTCCGCCACGGCAGGCAAAGAAAAAAGGGATGCCAGCAAGACTGACAGCCTACGCTTCCGGCCAATTTGCTTCATGAGACACTTTCTCCCTGACTCTATGAACCACTTCAGATCGTGATATAAATTAATATATTGCGACTTACAAAAAAAATATGCCATCGCATTTGAGTTTCATAAAACATTTGGCGCGACAAAACTCATGGATGAGCGAAGCACACCAACTACACGCTTTAAATGTAGAAGTTGAAAAAAAATACAGGTATAACTCGGAACAAACTTGATATGAATCAAGCCAATAAATCTGGAACCCATTCAAATAACCATGATCGCTATGTTAGCTTATATATAACGAAAACGGTATAAGCCGGACTTGAAAATCCGGATATTGAAAATAGGGGAAAAAGATGGGAAAACCGCGATCTTGCGGAACAAAATCAGCCTGAAAGCCGAGGCCGCCAAAATCCGGTATCGAATATTCGAGGCATGCTTCTTTTGCAGTGGGTACAGGGACTTCGGTAAACCGTGCCCTCTCGACGTCACCCTGCTCCGCTATCCGCCGCGCTGCCCAAGCATTTCCGCCGCATGCCGGCGGGTTGTGTCGGTGATGTTGACGCCGCCGAGCATGCGGGCGATTTCCTCGACGCGCGCGCCGTCATCCAGCGCCGTCACCTCGCTCAGCGTTTCACCGCCCCGCTCCGCCTTGGCGATACGCCACTGCCAATCGGCGCACGCGGCAACCTGAGGCAGGTGGGTAACGCACAACACCTGTCGTTCGCGCCCCAGGCGCGCCAATAGCTGCCCGACGATTTCGGCAACCCGCCCGCCGATACCGACGTCGACTTCGTCGAACACCAGCGTCGGCGTAGCCGAGTCGCGGCTGGTCATGACCTGGATCGCCAGTCCGATACGCGACAGTTCGCCACCGGAAGCGACCCGGGCCAGCCCACGCGGCGGCTGCCCCGCGTTGCCGGAGACGCGAAATTCGACGGTCTCGGCGCCATGAACCGACGGCTCGCAGCCTTCCAGGGCCACCTCGAAACGCCCGCCTTCCATCGCCAGGGTTTGCATGGCAGTGGTGATTTCCCGCGCCAGTTCTTCCGCCGCCGGCCGGCGCACGGCGGTAAGCTTGCCCGCGGCGGCCTCATAGGCGGCACGTGCTTCGGCTTCGGCAGCGGCAAGCCGGGCCGGATCGGCGCGTGCGGCCAATTCATCGAAACGCGAGCGCCAATCGGCCAACAGCGTGGGAAGGTCTTCCGGCGCAGCGCGGTATTTGCGCGCCACATCCATCACCGCCGCAATACGGTTTTCGATTTCGGCAAGCCGCTGCGGGTCGAGTTCCACACGGTCGCGATAGCGCCGCAGCGCGTGC
>JAVBSY010000071.1:0-8125 GCA_031556475.1 Azoarcus sp. | reverse complement strand
GCGCGACTACCGGCGCGTGGCGCTGGCCCACATCGAAGCGGGCTGGGTGCCGGCAAAAACCCGGGTGGAAGAATTCGAGGCCGCGGTGCGCACCGTGTGCGAACCGATCTTCGACAAGCCGCTGAAAGACATTTCCTTCGGCAAAACCCTGCTGCGCCTGTTCCAGACTGCGCGCCGCTTCGAGATGGAAGTACAGCCGCAACTCGTGCTGCTGCAGAAAACCCTGCTCAACATCGAAGGCCTGGGCCGCCAGCTCGACCCCGACCTCGATCTGTGGAAAACGGCCAAGCCCTTTCTCGAACGCTGGATGAGCGAACGCATGGGCTGGCGTGCACTGCTGCGCGCCACGCGCGAAGAAGTACCCAGCTGGGCTGGCTCGCTGCCGCAACTGCCCCGTCTGGCACACCAGGCGCTGCTTGCCTCGACCACACAACAGGCCGCGCAGCAACATCGACTGGAACAGATCGACCTGCGCCAACGCCGGCACGAGCGCCTGCTCGTCCTGCTTGGCGCATTGATCGCCGCGCTGCTGGCGCTGAATCTGCTGCTTCTTTCCTGAAACGCTTCAAACCGTTTCACCCTGCGCGCGAGCCGAACGTTTTTCGCCGCGCCGGATCGAATCGTCAAACGTATCGCTTACTCATTCGTGCTACCCCACACGCAGAGGCGAACGGCCATGACCGCTCTCGATCCCCGCCCCATTCCCCTGCCAAGCGGGCAAACCGCGCGCTTGCAGATCGTCGGCGCCGCCTCGGCCCTGGGCGCTCCCCACCCCGGCACCGCACAGGGGCCGGCGGCGTTGCGCGACGCCTTGATCGAACGCCTGCGCGCCCACAATCCTTCCGCACGATGGATGGACACGCTGCAGGCGGATACCGCACCACCACCGGCAGACGCCGCGATGCCCGTGCGCCTCGCCGCCGTCGGCGAGTTCGCCTGCCAACTGGCCGAACGCATCGCAGCACTCGATGCTGGTGCCTTTCCCTTCGTCGTCGGCGGTGACCATGCCGTCGCCATCGGCACCTGGCGCGGCATCGCCCGCCGCCTGGGCGGCGCGCCGGGGCTGATCTGGGTGGATGCCCACCTCGACAGCCACACCGACGCCACCACCCATTCCGGCAACATCCACGGCATGCCGCTGGCGGCGCTGCTCGGCGAAGGCGCTCCGGCGCTGGCCGATGTACCCGGCCCACGGCTCGACCCCGCGCGCGTCTGCGTCATCGGCGCGCGCGACTGGGAAAACGAAGAACACGAACGCCTTGCGCGGCTGGGCGTGCGCATTTTCGACATGACCGAAATCCACCGCCGCGGCCTTGCCGCCATCTTCGCCGACGCGCTGGAAATCGTGCGTGGCGAGCATGGTTTCGGCGTCAGCATCGACCTGGACGCACTCGATCCGCTTGCCCTGCCGGCAGTCACCTGCCCAGCGGCGGACGGCATCGAGCCGCGTGCACTGGCCGACGCGCTGCTCATGCTGCGCGGGCGCGACGACTTCATCGCGCTGGAAATCGTCGAATACCGCCCCGACCTCGACCCGCACGGCCACGATGCCGCCTGGGTGGCGGAGTTGGCCATCGCCGCCCTCGGCCCCGCCACCTGCGCGCTGCGTGCGCGCGAGCGGCACTTCGGCGCGCGCAACTACGCGCCGCTGCCGGTCGTGTTCCACCGCGGCGAAGGCGTGTGGCTGTGGGACGTGGAAGGCCGCCGCTATCTCGACATGATGAGCGCCTATTCGGCGGTGAGCTTCGGCCACGCCCACCCGCGCCTGTTGCGCGCGCTGGAGGAGCAGGCCCGGCGCCTCGCGCTCACCTCCCGCGCCTACTCCAACGACCGCCTGCCGCCGCTGCTCGAACGCCTGTGCGCTCTGTTCGGCTACGAACGCGCACTGCCGATGAATACCGGCGCGGAAGCGGTGGAAACCGCGCTCAAGGCCGCGCGCAAGTGGGCGCACAAAATCAAGGGCGTGCCGGCGGACAGAGCCGAAATCATCGCCTGCGAAGGCAACTTCCACGGCCGCACCATCGCCATCGTCGGCCTGTCGTCCGAGCCGGCCTACCGCGACGGTTTCGGCCCCTTTCCGCCCGGCCTGTTGCGCGTACCCTATGGCGACGCCGACGCGCTCGAAGCCGCGATCACGCCGCGCACCGCCGCGTTTCTCGTCGAACCGATCCAGGGCGAAGGCGGCATCGTCCTGCCGCCGCCCGGCTATCTCGCCCGCTGCGCGGACATCTGCCGCCGCCACGACGTACTGCTGATCGCCGACGAAGTGCAGACCGGCCTTGGCCGTACTGGCCGCCTGCTCGCCTGCGAACACGACGGCATACGCCCCGACGGCGTCATTCTCGGCAAGGCGCTCGGCGGCGGACTGCTGCCGGTATCCGCGTTTCTGGCCGACGAACGCGTCATGCAAGTCTTCACCCCCGGCGACCACGGCTCCACCTTCGGCGGCAACCCGCTCGCCGCCGCCGTGGCCTGGGCCGCGCTCGACGTGCTCGAAGACGAAGGACTGGTGGAACGCGCCGCCACGCTCGGCAGCCGCTGGCTCGCCCGCCTTGCCCGTTTGCGCAGCCCCCGGATACGCGAAGTGCGCGGGCGCGGCCTCTTCATCGGCATCGAACTGGCCGATGGCCCGCCATCCGCCGCCACCGCAGCCGAATGGCTGCTCGCGCGCGGCCTGCTGACCAAGGATACGCACCAGCGCGTACTGCGCCTGGCACCGCCGCTGATCGTCGAAGAAAAAGAACTGGACTGGGCCGCCGATGTGCTCGAAGAACTGTTCGCCAAAGAAACGCCTACCACCACGGACGGCGTACTGGAAACAGCCGTACCGCGTTGAACGGAACGGATTCCAGGAGGCATTCGATCTCCAGCCGGATCAGGGCTTGTTTTTCGTTATATACGGTTATATATTACGCAACAACGTTCAAGCCATGACAACTCACTGGCCAGCGCCGTTGAAATGCGTCCAGTACCGTTTCCGCCATCCATCGGCACAGGACCGCTCGCGCACAGGCCGAGGTGGATATGAAGCCCATTGCGCTCCTGCTCGAAAAAGCTTTCAACCCGGAATCCCTGCCGCTGGATTCGGATGAGCCGCCGGTTGCCCAGTGCCGGCGAAAAATCTGGCAATTGCCCCTGACGTGGCACTGTCCCCTGATCGGAACATGCCTGACCGTCGCCGAACTGCGCCGCCTGGCGAAGCGGGCAGGACTGAAGGAATCCGGCGTACCGGATTACGCGCTGCACTCCATCGTGGTCAGCCACTGCGCCGGGCGAAGCGAAGTCGCCGAACAACTGCAGCGCTTTCTCGACCGCCGCCACGCACTGTCCATCCGGCACTTTTCCCAGGCGAAAGATGGCGACGCCGTTCTCGCCGTGTGGCACGGCGCCTTCGCCGAGCGCAATTTCGAGGGAAGCCTGTGGGCGGCCTGGACTCACCCGGATACGGACGAGTACATCGGCGCGCTGATCTACGGCGAAATGCACATGCTGTCGCACCGTCTGGGCGCGACGGAAAGGGCGGAAAAGAAACGCTTGATTGCCCTTGAGCAGGGCAACGTCGAATTGCACAAGGAAATTGCCGCCCTGAGACAAAACCTGACCGATACCCAGCGGGAGAGGGAGCGCAGTATCGGCCTGCTGGAAACACGCCTGGCCGAAAACAAACGGTTGAGCTTTCAATTCAAGCAAGACGCCGACGCGGTGGCGGCAGCCAACGAAGCGCACACGCTGAACGCCACTTTGCACGAGCGCAACGCGGCACTCGAACAACGATTGGCAACATGCCAGGGCCGGATTGCCAATCTCGAAGACGAACTTTTCCACGCCCGCAACGCCTTGCGGAAAGCCGCCACGAATCCCAGGCCGGTGGAGCCTCCTGCTGCCGCGCCAGCTCACATGGCCGCCTCCTCGCCTATCTCCGTACCGGATATTCGCCTGGACGGCTACCGCATTCTCTGTATCGGCGGCCGTACCGGGATGGTCGATCACTACCGCCGGCTGGTCGAGGCCGGGGGTGGGCATTTCGTTCATCACGACGGCGGCCTGGAGGACAACGAGCACCGCATCGACGCCATCGTGAGCGGCGTTGACGTCGTGGTTTGCCAGATCGGCTACATCTCGCATCCGGCCTACTGGCGGATAAAAAGCGTCTGCAAACAACGGGGACTGCCATGCATTTTCCAGAAATCGGGCGGCATCACCACCTTTGCCCGCAATCTGGAGATGCTGGCAGGCGAGGCATGCCTGCGTGGCGCCGAAGCACTGGCGGCGGGCTAGGCGGAGAGACGCCACGGCGGCTTTCGCCATTGGCGGCGGCGGATGATCCGATGCGCCGCAGACAACGCTCATGACGATGAGCGAGAGGTTTCGATGGCAGGTTTGCCGCAAAGGTAAAGGGGCAATGATTGTCCGGTGTCACGTCATCGGCGCTGCCGGGAGGAAAGCAACGGTCTTCTCCCCGCGCTTTCGTGTCAGTCAGCGCGCAACGGTTTCGCTGGCACCGGATGGTTGGAGTCCTGCGTTGGCGGCGGTCGCTTCCGGGGGAGGGGAAATAGGGCCTCCCCTCCCACTCCTGCCGGAAGCGGCCGCTGGACCACGCAAGATCCCATGATTGCACCGGAACCGGACCCTGGGCGGGCTTGTGCCGCCCGTCGTTTCGTTATCCATTGCTATCATTGTCTCCGCCGTCGCCTCAATTGCGACCGGAGATACTCCCATGCCGACAGCCTCCCTTCTTGCCGGACTGCACGCCAACGTGGTCAAGCGTCTTGGCGCCGAGCTTGAAGCGCTGACCATCGACCGCGCCGTACTCGGCGTCTTCTTTACAGGCGTCAAGCTTGCCAACGGCGCTGGGGGGCTTTGCGCGACGCCGGGCAACAACGTTCCCGAGGCCGTGTGTTGCCCAAACCCGGCCAAGGCAATGCCGGCACCGGGCAAAATCGCCGGCTGCAAAGCCGTGGCGGTGCTGAACGACCTCTATCGCCCCGAGGATCTGCGCCGCGGCCTGGCCATCGCCACACTCAACGCGCTGGCCGAAACGCTCTGGCTGCGGGACGGCCCTCCGCAGGGCACCGACCTTTGCATCGGCGACGCTTTCGACGCTTTGCTCCTGGCGCCCGGCCAGCGGGTCGCCCTCGTCGGCGCCTTCCCGACCTACATGTGTGAATTACGCAGCCGCAACCAGCCTTTCAGCGTGCTCGAACTCGATCCCTCGGTACTCAAGCCCGAGGAACTGCCCTACTACGTACCCTCCACACAGGCGCCTCAGGTGATCCCCCAGGCCGACGTGCTGATCGCTACCGGCACGACCCTCCTCAACGACACTATCGACGGTCTCCTGCAACTGCTGCAGCCCGGCGCCAGGGCAGCGGTGATCGGACCGACGGCAACGCTGCTTGCCGAACCCTACGCCCGGCGCGGCGTTTCCGTGGTCGGCGGAACGCGGGTGCTGGCGGCGGACGAATTGCTCGAATTGCTGGCCGAAGGAGGCTCCGGCCGTCACTTTTTCGGCGAAACGGTGGAGCGTGTCACCCTGCGGCTGGCCGTCGGAGGGGAAGCATCACTCGGGCACGAAACATCCGGCCAGGAAAATGCGGCCATTCACGTGCCACGACGGAAAGCGCCCGGTCTGCATTGAGCGGAGACGCACGCCCCGTACCGGGAAACCTCCTGGCATGAAGCGCGACAGGCGGCCGCTCACGGCCGCCCGCCTATATCACCTGCTGCCGCTCACTCCCCGTTCGTCGCGGCCTGATAGCCCCCGGGAAGCAGCGCCGGCGGCGTGGGGATGAATTGCGGCAGGTAGGAAAAAATGACCATCGACGCGGCCGAAACGAGGAAGCCGACGAACTGCGGCGGCCAGGTCGCCTCCGGTGCGACGGTTTCGAGCGTGAGCCAGGTGATGAGGCCGAGCACCATCGAAACGATCGCGCCCTGTGTGGTCGCGCGCTTCCAATACACGCCGCAGGCGAGCGGGATGAAGGCGGCGACGAAAGTCACCTTGTAGGCGTTTTCGACGAGGCCGTAGATCGTCAGCTTGGAATTGACCGCGATCATCGTGACCACGACGGTAAACACCAGCACAACGGCCTGCATCAGCCGCAGGAAACCCGTATCGGTCAGATCCGGATACCGCACGCGCACAAGCGGCCGCATCAGGTTTTCCGCGAAGGTGACCGAGGGTGCGAGCAGCGTGGCGGAGGCGCAGCTCTTGAGCGCCGAGAGCAGTGCGCCGAAGAACATGATCTGTGCGAACAGCGGCGCCTTTTCCAGCACGAGCTTGGGCAGGATCAACTGCGAATCGGTTTCGAGATATTCCGCGACCAGATCCGGCGCGATCAGCGTGGCCGAATAGGCGAGGAACATCGGGATGAAGGCGAAGCAGAAATAGAGCGCGCCGCCGAGGATCGAGGCGCGCATCGCGATATTTTCGTTCGCCGACGACTGCACGCGCTGGAATACGTCCTGCTGTGGAATCGAACCGAACATCATCGTCATCCAGGTGGCGATGAAGGGAATGACGCTCGCCACATTCCATTCTGGCCAGAAATTGAACTTGCCCGCCGCCTGGGCGTGGCTGACGACGACGCCGACACCGCCGGCCTGGTCGGCGACTTCCCAGCCGATATAGCACAGGCCGATGACGATGACGATCATCTGGATGAAATCGGTGATCGCCACCGACCACATGCCGCCAAACAGCGTATAGATCAACACCGACGCGGAGCCGATCCACATACCGGTTTCCTGCGACACGGCGCCGTCGGACAGCACGTTGAAGACCAGCCCGAGCGCCTTGATCTGCGCGGCGACCCAACCCAGGTACGAAACCACGATGCAGAGCGTGGTGATGATCTCCACCGTGCGGCCGAAACGCTTGCGGTAATAGTCGCCGATCGTCAGCAGGTTGAGCCGGTAGAGCGGCTTGGCGAAAAAAAGGCCGACGAGGATCAGGCACATCGAGGAACCGAACGGATCGGCGATGACCCCGTGCAAGCCCTCGTTCAGAAAAGTGGCCGGAATGCCGAGAACGACCTCGGAACCGAACCAGGTCGCGAAAACCGTGGCGGTAACGATGTACATCGGCAACGAACGGCCGGCGATGGCATAGTCTTTTGTGTTGTGTACGCGCAACGCGGCATAAAGACCGATGCCGATCGAGACCAGCCAGTAAGCGATCACAAAGCCCAGAAGCATGATGGGAACGACTCCGCAAAACCCTGTGTGCGCGCCATTTTTGCGCACAGTTCATGCAAGCGGCCCACGGCATCAGCCTGAGCCAAAGCCCGCGCGCTTCAGAACGGTTTGCGACCCCATCTGCGGCGATCGGGGCGGATTATATAGCCGCCCGTTCGCCTTGGGTCCTGCGGATCGGATCAATTTCTCGCTTTTTTCAACCCCTCCCATGCACCACGCCGGGTAACCGGCCTCCAGCCTTGTTCCCAGGGCACGCCACCGTGCCCGGACGCACTCAGATACCCAGGATTTTCATGGCCTTGCCCAGGGTATCGACCGATTCCTGGTGCTTTCCGGCCTTGTGCAGTTCCTCGCCCTCGGCACGCAGCTTTTTGACCTCCATCATCTGCTCGCTGCTCAGCGGTGGATTTTTCGCCAGGGCATCGTCGATTTTCTTCATATCGGCCGGGCAGTGGAACGCAAACGCGGCGGACGACAGCATGGCAACGGCAAAACCAAACAACCAATGCCTGATTTTCATCTCGGTCTCCTCAGGGGTCGACGGGCATGGGCCCGCTTGATTTCGACTAGCGAAATGCCTGCAGAGTTGCAGTTCAGCGTTGTAGTTGTGTCGCGAGGTAGGGCGACAAGCTGCTAGAGGCTGTTCAGTAAGAACCCGATAGTCCCTTCATGATGTTTTCTGTCCAGTCGTCAATATCAAAAGCCAAGTATTCCAATCGACCTGTTTCTGGGTCGAAGACAAAAATCTTGTCATTTATGAATGATGCGGCCCTGGCTACTATAGATCCGGCCCTCAAATAGATTGAAATTGTGTCCATCTGATGGGATGCTTCTGCGATGGAAATCGATGACGCGAGAAAGCTCAGTGCGCCTGAGCAGCACGAGAGACGCCGGCAGGTGATTCGCGCGTACAAACGCGGACGAACCA